>NZ_JBHUOX010000009.1:0-207155 GCF_042686245.1 Pontibacter toksunensis
CGTTTTTGACTACCTTCATACTGTGGCAGTAGGGGCAGTTTACCTGGATAGTTATCTCGCACATAACTTTCAACTAACACCCTTGCTGCCATACTTATTCCAACATCATACATTCTAGACCACAGCCAAAATTTGAAAGAAAGGTGATTATTTGTTGTTTTGCACCGAAAGAAGCGGCAGCGAGTGTGCCTTGCCAGAGAAGCAGGTAATTGCCATACTATAGTTTTGGGTACTGAATTCTGAGTCTGGTTTAACGGTTATGCCATGCGTGCGCCAGCCTTATAGCTTAACTCCCCAGATGGCTGCCACAAGTCAGCTCTTCCTGTGTCCATTGTTCAGGATAGCCAGGTTGAAGAGTGATTATACTTTTTGGGTAGTATGATTGATGATAGCCTCCATCTGCTTTAAGGCCAATTTGGCTTCCTTCATAACAGGAAGAAGTGGCCATATATGGGGCATGCTTTTTCCGTCGATAACTTCTACCTTCACGTTTTCATCTAACATTCTACCAACAGCCAGTTTCTGGTCAGGCATCATGATGTCGTTTTCTGCTATGAATACATGTGTAGCAGGAAAATTCCGGAAGCTTCCGTATAGTGGCGATATGATGGGGTTCTTTAAACCAACATCTCCTGCGCATAGCTTTTTTGCTGACAACACGCCACATTTGCATAAAATTGGATCAACTTTATCAATCTGGTCGATCTTGGGGTTAGACATACTCGCGTCTAAAACAGGAGAGATCAATATCAGCTTGCCTGGAGTTTCCTCACCGGCTTTCACCAACCTTTGCACTAAAGACAGCAACAAGCTTCCGCCTACAGAATCTCCTATTAAAATAATTTTTGACGGAGGATAGCTTTTTAAAGCCTCAGCATACACCTCATCAATGTTGACTGCTATTTCTTGGATGTTCGTTTCCGGGGCTTTGGGATAGTTTAGTAACCAAGCTTTTGTTCGGGTGCTTTCTGCCAGATGGGCAATACTCTTCCAGTTCAGTTCCGTTGGACCATACACATAGGCTCCCCCCGGACAATACAGGAGCAGGTAATCAGAAGCCGCGCCCTTCGAAGGTATAATTTCCGTAACAGTGGTTTTTTCAATCTTAAAGGTCGATGTTGAAGCCCCTAGCAGAAGCTTTTTGGATGGAACGGGAACATCTTCTTTCCTTAGGCGCCCAACATCAAAAGGCGTTCTGGAAAAGTTTTCTTTTACTCCCTTGAGCTTCAGAACCAGCAGGATGATATAATAGGTAATGCTTGGCATATGTGCAGCAACAGACATGCTGTCTTAAAATTATATGTTGTTTACTGAATATAGAGAAGCGGCAAATAAAACACTAACAATGATATGAAAGGAGAATGCACTTTAACTGTAAGTGGTTGGGAATTACTCAACAGTGAGTATGTGCAAAAGTCCTTGGCAAAGCAAGCGCTTTATAAATGGAAAACTATCAATAGTTCGCTCTTCTCGTTATAGAGTTAAGAAAGAACAATACAATTGGGAAGGTCACAAAAGCTATCCAAATAGTAGTATGTCTTGGTAGGATTTGATAATGGTAATTCAAACCAAATATTGTTCCTGCAAAAAGCACACAAAAGAATGAATGTAATATACTCACTTGTCTATCGGAATACCTCTTAATGTGATCGCTTTTAAGATTTTGCAAGTCGCGAAAATATTGTGTATTGAAAAAAGTCCCCTTACCAGGCAAGAACCCCGCTACCATTAAAAGATTCTGAATAATATAGATACAAGAAACGCCTAATAGAAAGAATTGAAGGCCAGTGTAAAATCCATTAGTAATATTTCCCGAGTTCTCAATTTGTTCGTTCTGAAAAACTCTATAAATGTTATCTATTGAAAAAAGCATCATTATTAGCGAGCTCCAAACGCTCAGGACCAACCTATTTGTCCTTGATAAGTTTGCATGAGTGAAAGCATGAAAGACAGAGTAAAGGGAAAAGATAAGTCCAATGACCATTAGAGACTTCAAGAATAAATTATTAATTTCTATAAAGCCATAGTCAATTACCCAATAGAAAATAGCTAATGATTGTAGTAGCGTAATTCCTTCTGTTAACTTGGGAATGGTTTTGTAACCATGAAATGCAACTGAAATAAATGCAAAAGTTATGATGAACCAATAGGGGAATGTTTCTATATGGTTTTCAAAATTATAGACAAGCTCTCCTTTTCCTGGTAAAAAGGCTAGAAAACTAAAAACAAAAGCACCTAATGCAGTTAATAAAACAGGCGCCCACTTATCAGAAAGCCTTCTACTCTCAAAGATAACTCCAGCAATCAACGCTAAAACACTAATAGGAATAAGCCTTCGTTCTGAAGTATGGAGTCTATAACCCACATAGGCTACCAATGCAAGAACTAATAACCCCACAAAAATCAAAACTAAATCAACATTGCGTTGTGCGTTTCTACTCATTTTTGATTATTGGTATATTCTTATCAAAATCACAGTTAGCTATCAGCTAAACAGAATTACTCCGTTTGCCCACCTAATATAGCCGGATAAACAAACTTTATTAGTGTGAACCTATATATAATTTATAATATAGATAAAAACAGAAGCACACTAGCATGAGGCTGATGTGCTTTTTTAAAATGATACTATGTGGATGTAGCTTTCTTCTTTGGGTATTGTTTGCTTCTATGGCAGGTTTAATCATTCTCAAATAATGATAGTCTTCTGGTAGCGTGGTTTATTTTCACTTCCTGTTATATCATATACTGTCTGCCTCTTGAGCCTTTGAGTTAAAAGAAACGTTTAACAACAGGCTAAACACCAACATGAGTTGCAGTGCTTTTGCTTTACCCGCCATTGCGCCAGGCCCATGTTAAGGCAGCTTTTTTCTGATTAGAACTGTTCGTCTGTCAGTTCTTTGTTTACCATAGCACCTGTTAAGTTGCCGCTATATACAGCATTGGCTACCGAACGCATCATTGCCGTATTGTCGCCACAGGCAAAAACACCTTCAAGGGTTGTTTTCTGAAAGTTATTTACTCTAATATAACCTTGCTCTGTTAGTTCACAGCCTAGTGAAACAGGAATGTCAGAATGTTGTGTAAATGGAACTGCAGCGTATACAGCGGTAAAATCTAACTTGTTACCGTCACTGAAAACTACATTTTTGATGTGTCCGTTTTCGTGTTCTATTTCGGTAATTTCAGTTTCTGCAACCTTTATGTTGTGCTTGTTCAGTTTCGCTAGTTGTTCTGCATTGAAGTCTGCTTTTCCCGAAGTTAAAACCGTAACACTGTTCGTCAGGTTATTGACCAGCGAAGCAATGTGAAAAGCCTTTTCTCCATTTGCCATAATTCCTGTTTTCTGATTCCGAAATTCATACCCGTGGCAATACGGACAATGTATAGCAGAAATGCCCCAACATTCGGAAAACCCTTTGATGCTGGGCATTATATCTTTTATGCCCGTTGCAAAAATCAATTTCTTCGCTTTGAATGCTTCGCCTTTTTGTGTGGTAATTTCAAAACCATTTTCAATTTTCTCTCCGCTAACAGCCAATCCTGTGTGGAATTTCACGGTGTTGTAATTTAGAACCTGCGCTTTGGCTTTCGCTGCGATTGTACCTGGTTTTTCCCCATCCTGGGTGATAAAGTTATGCGAATGCGGTGTTTGCCTGTTGCAAGGTAATCCGCTGTCAATTATCAAAACGTTTCGTAGGGAACGTCCCAATGCCATTGCTGCGGAAAGCCCTGCGTAACTTCCGCCAATGATGATTACATCAAAGTTATGATTGTCTGTCATACGGTTTTATCTTTTAAATGCAGTTAGAGAGAACGGTAAAGCCAATGCTGTTAAAGCAAGTCCGGCTTGTTTGGTAAAACTTCCTCTGGTGGTCCTGTTTGTCGCCTTCAGATTTGGCAAAGTTAGGAATTCTTCGTACTATTGCAACATAGTCGCAATAATAAATGAAACGAAGAAACACGCCAACAAAAGAAGCGGTATTATCTGTGCTGGCTGCATCTGCCAAGGCATTGAGCCAGGACGCGATTGAGCAAAAAATTAATATTGATATTGACAGGGCAACGGTTTATCGGGTTTTAAACCGTTTTTGTGAGGACGGAATTATACACAAGATTGTAGCTGAGGACGGGAAGCAGTATTTTGCCGTGTGTACGAAATGTGATGAGAAGAAATTTGCTGACCACCATTTCCATTTTCGTTGCAAAAGTTGTCAAACAATAGAATGCATGCCAATGGCTGTTCACTTTTCTGCTCCCGAAGGTTACCATGTTGAAAATGTAAATTGCGTACTCACGGGTGTTTGTAAGGATTGTTCCTAGTTGGTGGTGTCTTCCTTGAAGTTAACTATAACGGCACGTGCATAAATCGTGGAGTCGTAACCGAGTATGGAGCCTATGCCGTGTTAGCTACAGCTTTTTTGAAATAATCCTCTTGCTTTGAGTACCCCCTGTTTTTTTATCTCGAAAAGGTCTTTCACTTCTGTGCCCTCAAGCACTACTGTTTTGTAGTTCTTTCTTCCGATTACTTTTTCAAGCATTACAGGCTGTTTGAACTCTACCTGTTGGAATGTAATCTTTTTCCTGTGCATTTCTGGCTCAAACCTGCATGGATATCCTGGACTAGCCCAGTCTCCATCTTTGGTTCTGTAGACATCGAAATACTGGTATTTTTCATGATAGAGTTTGCCATTATGCTCTGACACAAACAGAAGTACATTTTCATAACTGGCAAAGGGAGGCTCCCCGTAATGTTCATATACCTCAAATTCTATTGTGTCCCCAACATAGTTGCCGTAGACGTTTTCCAATACCTTGTATCTTGCCCTGAAAGCGTTGTCCATTGATATAGTTACTTTGAATACTCCTGGACTTACTTCCTCCTTTTTATTAGCATTGAAACGCTCAATGTTTATTTTCTCCCCTACAAAGACGTACAGTTTCTGTTTCTCTTGTGCATGTGCAAGAGAAAGTGTGCTTATAAGTAAGAATAGTAGGTAAGTCCTTTTCATAAAGTTGTGCCTAACGGTCTTAGCTAGAGCGCGCCATGGTGTGCTTTAGCTAAGACCGTTAGCTGCTATTACTCTTCCTTTGCGGAAATACTCATATTCTACTTCTCGGTGGTATCAAAATGCCTTGCACCAGAAATATAATGACCTGCGTAAGCAACACCAGCAGAAGGAACCATAATCGCCAAAGCAATTGGGTGAAAAGCAACTATGCCTACCACATAACCCACCATTACAAAGTAATACCCTGTACCAGCTACTAATCCACCACTTATTTTCCTAAACGGGCTTCCTTTTAACTTACCTTTTATTCTTGTAATGTCGCTTAAAGCAACTGTGTCTGTTGATGATGCAAGCACAGAGTCACCAATAACAGAATAATCAACTAAGGTGAGTTTTTTTCCATTCGACGTTTTGATTTTGATTGGTTTATAAGCCTTTATTTCTATTTCTACGGGTTTTGATACTCCATTCTTGCTCAGTAGAATTACAGGTTTATCAAAACTCTTATTTTGTGCCGTACAGCAGAAAAATGAAAGGACAAACAGGAGGATAAGTAGTTGTTTCATAGGCATTTATATTAATGGGTATTTCAGCTAACGGCTCTGCTAAACGACGGGCGAGGCCGTCGGCTGAAGACTGATGGTTAGGTTTTGTTAGCTGTTGATTTTCTTTTAGGCTTCTCCATTTACATTTAATTCTAATGTAGTTTCATTGGAGAAGTTAATCAACATATTCCAGAAGCAATCGCCTCCGTCCATTACCTCTCCAAATATCCTGTTCCGCCAATCAAACTTCTTGAACTTAATTGCATATCCTGCTGAATCGGTGACTAACACTTCTCGCTCAATGCAGGAGGCATTTACAAATACTAATGAATCACCATTAGTATCAACATAGCAGATATATTGCTTATAAATGCTTCCGATACTGTCAGGTTTTAAATGTCTATTCCCAATGCTGGAGTCTTTTGCAACTGTCGATTTTATTATGGCCTCAATGTCGTGAATTTGTTCTTCAGTCGGTTTCCAGAGTTTTCTATTCCCATTAGTTACAGCTATAGTTTCTAATGTGTCACTTATTACCGTAAATCGGGAGTTTTCTTGTTTTTTGTCGTCTGTTATTGAAACTTTATCTGTATAGGATTCAGAACTTTTAGTTTCACAGCCGATGGCTGCCACAGCCGTAACTGCTAATATTATTACCTTCTTCATAATTTGATTAACAGCTAACCAATGGCTAGCAGGAGTTGTATTCCTGTTAGCCACCCAATATAGCAGGATAAACGGAACTGCACTAACGAATATACTATATAGTTCAGGCTAAATACCCTATACTGCTGCTTGCTTCCTCTTAAGAGCAGCAGAGGTGGATTTCAAAAATAAAAGCACACCAGCGGAGTGCCGGTGTGCTTTCAAAAGTACTATTGTAACGGGTGTGCTACTTCTTCAGGTACTGTGCATACTCTTTAGCGAAATAAGAGAGAATCACGTCGGCTCCGGCTCGCTTGATGCTGATTAATGTCTCTACCATCGCCTTTTCTCCGTCTATCCATCCTCTTTCGGCAGCAGCCTTTACCATGGCATATTCTCCGCTCACATTGTAGGCGGCGATAGGCAGGTTTGAGTTGTCGCGCAGCAGCTTGATAATGTCCAGGTAAGCGAGAGCCGGCTTCACCATCAGGTAGTCAGCGCCCTCAGCTGTGTCCAGTTCAGCCTCGATTAAGGCTTCACGGCTGTTAGCCGGGTTCATCTGGTAGGTCTTCTTGTCGCCCATTTTAGGGGCAGAGTCCAGGGCATCGCGGAAGGGGCCGTAAAAAGCGCCTGCATACTTGGCGGTGTAGCTCATTATGGCTACTTTCTGGAAGCCGTTCTCATCGAGCACGTGGCGGATATGCCCCACGCGGCCATCCATCATATCTGATGGCGCCACAATATCGGCACCAGCCTGTGCCTGCGTCAGGGCCATCTTACCCAGCACCTCCAATGTCTCATCGTTCAGGATTTCACCGTTTTCAACAATACCATCATGGCCGTCGGAGCTGTAGGGGTCCATGGCGACATCGGTTACCAATACCACATCCGGGAAATTCTTTTTCACCTCCCGGATTGCTCTGGCGAACAGGTTGTCGGGGTCATAGCTTTGCGTGGCGTACTTATCCTTGAGCTTGTCCGGCATTCCCGGAAACGGCGCAAAAACATTTAAACCTAAATCTACGCAGGCTCCTATCTCTTCCAGCAGGGTGTCAATAGAGAAGCGGGAGATGCCCGGCATGGAGTGAATGGGAACGCGCTGGTTCTGGCCTTCTATAATAAAGAGCGGGAAAATAAAGTCGTGGAGGCTCAGGGTTGTTTCCTGCACCATATTGCGGATCACCTCGTTCTGGCGGTTGCGTCTTGGTCTTCTGTTCATAGGTATAATTTCTCTACAGAAACGTGTTCAAAATCATATTGCAAAGGTAAGGCTTAATTGCCGATTGGTAAATCGATTGCATGTTAACTTAGCCTCAAGCGTTTCCATTCCTCATTAAACGTGCTCCAGCGCTTATGTTCGCTTCAGTCTGAATAAAGAAGGCGAAGCTACATAATGCAGCATCGCCTTTTTTATTCTCTAGCATCTATTGTCTAACCTCTAAAATTAGAAGCCGAGGCTCACTTCCTCAATTATATCGCAGCATTCCTGCAGTTGCTCTTCTGTCATGACAAGCGGCGGCGCAAAACGGATGATGTCGCCGTGGGTTGGCTTGGCCAGCAGGCCTTTGTCTTTCAGGGCCACGCACACATCCCAGGCAGTGCGGCCGTCCGGGGTTGGCTGCACCACAATAGCATTAAGCAGGCCCCGGCCGCGCACCAGCGTTACCAGTTTCGGGCGCTTGGCTATCAGTTGGCGCATGCGCTCCCGGAATATCTCACCCAGCCTGTTGGCATTCTCTGTCAGATTTTCCTCCCTAATCACCTCCAGCGCAGCAATGGCCACCACGGCAGCCAGCGGGTTACCACCAAAGGTAGAGCCGTGCTCTCCGGGCTGAATACACAGCATGATCTCATCGTCGGCCAGCACACAGGAAACAGGCAGTACGCCACCTGAAAGGGCTTTGCCCAGCACCAGGATATCGGCTTTTACATCGTCATAGTAGCTGGCCAGCAGCTTGCCGGTGCGCCCGATGCCTGTCTGGATCTCATCCGTAATCAGGAGCACGTTATACTCCTTGCACAGTGCATGCGCCTTCGCCAGGTAACCTTTATCCGGCACTACTACGCCAGCCTCACCCTGTATAGGCTCCACCATGAAGGCGCAGATGTTCGGGTTCTCTTTAAAAGTCTGCTCCAGTGCCTCCACATCGTTGTAAGGAATTACCTTGTAGCCCGGCATAAAAGGTCCGAAACCTTTGGTAGAGTCCGGGTCGGTGGAGAAGGAGATGATGCCGGTGGTGCGGCCATGGAAGTTATGGTCTACAACTACAATTTCGGCTTTATGCGGCGGGATGCCTTTTTTCATGTAGCCCCACTTGCGGGCCAGCTTAATGGCTGTTTCCACGGCCTCGGCACCAGAGTTCATGTACAGCGCCTTGTCATACTTAAAGAGTTCGCAGATGTACTTTTCAGCGGCACCCAACTTGTCGTTATAAAAAGCACGGGAAGTGAGTGTGAGCTGCTGCGCCTGCTCTATAAGGGCATTGATGATTCTGGGGTGGCAGTGGCCTTGGTTCACGGCGCTGTAAGCCGACAGGAAATCATAGTAGCGCTTTCCTTCCACATCCCAGAGGTATACACCCTCGCCATGGCTCAGCACCACAGGAAGCGGGTGGTAATTGTGGGCACCATACTGATGCTCGGTGTCGATGGCCTGTTGGCTGGAGGTAACTGTTAGCGTGTTCATAGTTTTATGTTTTCGTTTCTTCCGGAGTAAGTAGCTGCAAGACCTATCAGAAAGCCTGCTGCTTTTTTACTACAGATTCTATTATTTATTGTTGTAAAAGTAGTCATTTTGGGCCTGGTTCAAAACATTGCGGCCCCAGCTGCAACTCAGCTGCCTTTGCCCTTAGCCACTTTAAAACGCCTGAATACAGCCTCAAAACCCTCGGGGTCATACTCCCCATAGGTGCTTGTCATAAGGCCGAGCGTGTGGTCACCAGCACGTAAGCCATACACTTCGCGTGTGCCTGATATCGTATCAGGGGAGGGGACCTGGTGGCGCTCTATCAGCGTGAGCTGCTCTGGCGGAACGGTTGTGCTGAGTTCAGGGCAGAACAGCTGATTTTTCTGGATGGTAAAAGTGTGGATGTAGCCACGGTCGCGCAGGGCAGTGATGGCTTCGCTGAAGGTGTTGTACTGAGGCATAGGCATATTTTGTTGAAGTGCATTCAAAATGCTGGCAGAGAGCCATAGAACTATAACGTACGGACACAGGTTAGAGGTGTTGGGCAGGTGCATTTTGGCTGAAGCTTTATTAATGCTGATATTTGCACACTAATTTACTTACAACTTGAGCCAGAGATTAACAGAAGGAGAGGATTACTACCTGAATGAGCAGGGGCTGATGGTATTTACCGCGAAGTACCACCTGAAGCGCGGCTACTGCTGCCAGAATGGTTGCAGGCACTGCCCTTATGGCTTTCCGAAGCAACAGCAGGAGGCAGCGCAACAGAAAAAAGTATAAAATCTGTTACCGGAGCGGGCTGTACAGTGGGTTTATACACATTTTCAGGAAAAATATTTCCTATACCTTTGATATTCTGTATCCTTTTTAAGATATTTGCACCCCTATTGAAATAATTTAGAATAAAAATATAAGATGGCACGAGTTTGCGACATAACAGGAAAAAGACCACGCGTAGGTAACAACGTATCTCACGCTAACAATAAGACGAAGCGTAAGTTCTATCCGAACCTTCAGAAGAAGCGTTTCTACATCCCTGAGGAGGATGCGTGGGTAACGCTGAAAGTTTCTACATCTGCAATCAGAACAATCAACAAAAACGGTATTTCTGCCGTGTTGAAGAAAGCTGTAGAGCAAGGCCATATCCTGTTCTAGCATTTTGGCCGAATCCGGCTATGTGTTGTTGCCAGTTTCCTTTGTGGAGCCACAGCAGCGGATGCAATGCACCGGGAAAGCCATCTGATACATAGATAATATTTCATCGGCAACGGAGAGAGGTGATTCGCCAACAGCTGCACCTTCCTCCGTTGCCGTTTTATCTCTAACAGATTGACAGGAGCCTTTCAGCACAGGCAAGAGGAGGAAGTAGCCGCTGCGCTTCATAGAATTTCAGCGTGTTACATGCAAGCCGTACATTTTGTATCGTTTTCCCTGAAACCAAGCCAGGCCTGCTCCTGTTACAGATGCATGTAAAACCTGTGAAGACGATGCGAAGTCTTTCACAATAAATATTTTACATTGTTTGTAATTAGAGATTTAAGCATTTATATTTGCAGTCCCAAATAAAAAATTACGAATAGAGATGGCTAAAAAAGCAAAAGGTAATAGAATCCAGGTTATTATGGAGTGTACAGAGCAGAAGACTACTGACATACCTGGAACTTCAAGGTACATCACTACCAAGAACAGAAAGAATACGACTGAGCGTTTAGAGCTTAAGAAGTATAACCCGAATTTGAAGAAAGTAACTGTACATAAAGAAATTAAATAACCATGGCTAAGAAGGTAGTTGCAACCCTAAAAACCGCCACAGGTAAAGACTGGGCAAAAGTGATTAAAGCTGTGAAGTCTCCAAAGACTGGTGCTTATAGCTTTAAAGAAGAAATGGTACCTGTAGACAAAGTACAGGAGTACTTGAAGAAGTAATAAGCCTACTCTACTATATAGATAGATAACATGAAGAAGTCCCACTATTGGGACTTTTTTAGTATATTACCGTTTCACCGAAAGCTTTTCATCCTTACAAAATCATCGGTATGGGCATTTTTGATTTTTTCAGCAAAGAGAAGAAAAAAGAATCGCTGGACAAAGGTTTGGAGAAAACCAAGAGTAGCTTCTTTGGACAGCTAAGCAAAGCAGTTGTCGGTAAATCTACTGTTGATGTAGACGTACTCGATGAACTGGAGGAAATACTGGTGCATGCTGACGTGGGAGTAGGAACAACGGTGAAAATCATTAACCGCATTGAGAAGCGCGTGGCCCGCGACAAGTACGTGAATACCGAAGAGTTGGACCGTATTCTGCGCGAGGAGATAGCAGCGCTGCTGGAAGAAAACAATTCCGGCGACGGCGCTGACTTTGAGCTGCCCGAAGGTATCAAGCCCTACGTAATTATGGTGGTAGGCGTGAACGGTGTAGGTAAAACAACCACCATCGGCAAACTGGCTGCCCAATTCCATAAGGCAGGTAAAAAGGTAGTACTGGGTGCTGCTGATACGTTCCGTGCCGCGGCTGTTGACCAACTCATTATCTGGGGAGAGCGTGTAGGTGTACCTGTTATTTCGCATGGTATGAATACAGACCCTGCCTCTGTGGCTTATGATGCGGTGAAGAAGGGCTTAGAGATGAACGCTGATGTGGTGATTATTGACACAGCAGGCCGACTGCACAACAAAGTAGGCCTGATGAACGAGCTCTCTAAAATAAAGCGCGTGATGCAGAAAGTAACAGAGGATACCCCACATGAGGTATTGCTGGTGCTGGATGGCAGCACAGGTCAGAATGCCCTGCTGCAGGCCCGCGAGTTTACCAAAGCCACTGACGTAACAGCCCTTGCCATAACGAAGCTGGATGGCACAGCCAAAGGCGGCGTGGTGATTGGTATTTCAGATGAATTTAAAATTCCTGTGAAGTATATAGGAGTTGGCGAGAAAATTGAGGACTTACAACTGTTCGACAAACAGGAATTTGTAGAGTCTTTCTTTTCACGCTAAAACTCAATGCCATGCCCAAGCTTCTGTTGCTTCCCCTAACGCTGTTGCTCTCTTTTTGCAACGGCACCAGTCACTCCAGCCAAACATCCGAAACACAGGAAAAGATGGAGCAGCCAGAAACACAGCGGCAGGCTACGAATGCCGCCGCACAGGGCCAACAGGCTCCCATAGAGCAAGGTATTACCGGTAGAGTGATAGAGAAATCCGGTAACCAGATGCCATCACCAGATGCTCCGCCAAGCAAAGGCAAAGGCGTGGAGCGCACGGTATATGTCTATGAACTCACCAATGGTTCGCAGGCCACTACCACAGATGGTGTCTTTCACACCAACATCCAAACTAATTTAGTGACTCAGGTTAATACAGATGCTGACGGCAATTTTGCAGTTAGCCTGAAACCCGGCAGGTATAGCCTTTTCACCAAAGAGGAGCAAGGATTGTACGCCAACCTTTTCGACGGGCAGAACAACATCTTTCCGGTGGAGGTGCAGGAGGGGCAGGTGACGGAAGTGGAGTTTGTAATTAATTACAATGCGAGCTACTAACTTAGCATAACTCGCACCTGTAATGCATGTAATTCAATATGGTTTGATGGAGCTAAGGTGTGAAGCGGCTCAAAGCATTGTCAGCGTAAAATGGTCGGATGACCTGAGCGTAGAGTCTCCGCAGTTCCTGCAAACCATAGTCTTCTTATTTGCCATTATTCAGGAAAAACAAGTAACTAACCTCCTTATCAATTCGGGGCTGCCTGCCGGTGGCGTACTTACAGAAGACGTTATTCAACGTTTCATACAGCACATTCCCGGTACACCTCTGAAGCGTATCGCCATTTTGGAGTCGGCGGATTACCTGTGGGACAACAACCTGTACCAGGTCATTTCGCTGCTCACTACAACTTATCGTTTGCCTATTGCGGTTAAAGTGACAAAAAGCCGCGCCGCTTGCCTGGAGTGGTTTTCCATACCTTGACAGAAAGTATTTCCACAACAATGCGCTGAGAGGTTTTGATTGGCGCCGTTTAACATTCAATGCTGCCTTACTATAAGATTCAGTTGCTGTGGGGCTTTTCCTTTATTAACCAAACATATTGTACCTTTGCGGGCTGATTGTCAAAACGAACCATTCCCGTCTGAGAAAGGTTTTTAGTTCTTGTAGCGTATTACATAAAATTATACATAAGTGAAAGTAAGATCACTCAAAAAAGATAAAGTTAACGTCATTACACTGGGTTGCTCCAAAAACGTAGTGGATTCTGAAGTGCTGATGGGGCAGCTGCGTGCCAATGAGTTTGATGTGGCGCACGAGTCTGACAAAGACGATTCCAATATCATCATTGTAAACACCTGCGGCTTTATCGACAATGCCAAGCAGGAGTCTATTGATACCATTCTGCGTTACGCCGATGCCAAAGAGGCCGGACAGATAGATAAGCTTTACGTAACAGGCTGCCTGTCGCAGCGTTACAAAGAGTCGCTGGAGGTGGAGATTCCGCAGGTAGATGCTTATTTCGGTACCCTGGAGTTGCCGCAATTATTAAAGAAGCTAAATGCTGACTATAAGCACGAGCTGATCGGAGAACGCCTGCTTACCACGCCTTCGCACTACGCCTACTTCAAAATAGCAGAAGGTTGTAACCGCCCTTGTTCTTTCTGTGCCATTCCGCTGATGCGCGGCAAGCACGTAGACCGCCCGATTGAGGACCTGGTGAAGGAGGCAAAGCGCCTCGCAGGTATGGGAACCAAAGAGCTGGTGCTGATTGCTCAGGACTTGACCTACTATGGCCTGCAGCACTATGGCGAGCGCAAGCTGGCTGACCTGCTCCGCAACCTGTCGGATGTAGACGGTATTGAGTGGATACGCATGCAGTACGCTTACCCATCGCAGTTCCCGATGGAGGTGTTCGACGTGATGAACGAGCGCGAGAACATTTGCAAGTACCTGGACATGCCGCTGCAGCACATCTCAGATAACATGCTGAAGACGATGCGTCGCGGTATCAGCAAGCGTCGTACCATCGAACTGGTAGATTCCATTCGCCAGCGCGTACCGGACATCGCCCTGAGAACAACCCTTATTGCCGGCCATCCAGGCGAGACAGACAAAGATTTTCAGGAGCTGTACGACTGGGTAGAGGAGACAAGATTTGACCGCTTGGGTATATTCACTTATTCCCACGAAGACAATACCCACTCCTATACCTTAGAAGATAATGTGCCGGAAGAAGTAAAGCAGGACCGCGCAGACGCCATTATGGAGCTGCAGCAAGGCATCTCTGTAGAGATGAACGAGGAAAGAATCGGAAAGACCTACAAAGTGCTCTTCGACCGCAAAGAAAGCGGCTATTTTGTAGGCCGTACACAATTTGATTCTCCGGAGGTAGACAACGAAGTACTCGTTCCCGCCGATAGCAACTACGTTCGCCTAGGAGATTTTGCCAACGTAAAAATCACCGATGCCTCTGACTTCGATCTTTACGGTGAGGTGGTACCTTTAGAGGTTGTGCATTAGGTATTACCTCCCCCTGCCCCCTCCTAAAAACAGGAGGGGGTTCTTTTTTCTTATTTGCTTTGAACGGTTTCAACAATCCTTTGTAGAACCAGTTCTGGGCAGTCAAATACTTTGCTGTTTCTGATTCGGATGATTTTGTAGCCTAGATGCTGCAGTGTCTCATCACGCACCTTATCATTAGCTATTGCTTCTGCTGTGTCATGCACAGAGCCATCCACTTCAATGACCAGCTTCTCAGATGCGCAGTAGAAATCCACAATATAACTGCCTATGCTGTGCTGCCTTCTGAACTTGTGCCCGCTGAGCCTATGCTTTCGTAACAGCCTCCAAAGTTCTTCCTCAGCTGGGGTCATGTTATTTCGCAACACTGCCCGCTGCTCTTTCAGATTTGGTATACTGTGCAACCGGTCTTTTCTCATATGAAGATATGTGTATTGTTGTACAAGAATCAGATTCTAAAAATCCGTTCCTAATAAAAATCCCCCTCCTGTTTTTAGGAGGGGGTAGGGGGGAGGTCATTTCAACACATACTTACTCAGCACCCTATACGCCTCATTTATGTTGTCTCCTTTGCGGAAGTCCTGTTTGATGGTTGGAGCGGACTCACCCGTCAGCCAGATCTTCAGCTCTGCATCCAGGTCGCCGATGCCGGCGCTCTCCATTGAATATGTTTTGATGCTGCCGTAGGGGATGCTCTGGTAGTCAGTTTTAGAGCCGGTGAGGCCTTGCCTGTTCACCAGAATCAGGCGCTTGTTGGTGAACACCAGCATGTCCCGGATCAGTTTGTAGGCCCGCTCAATGCGTTCATCCTCTGTTAAGATTGGTTGAAATTCCTTTGTTATTTTTTCGATGGATACCTCGGAGGCGTGTCCCATCATTCCGCTTAATAATCCCATATGTTTTTCGTGGTTTGTTATACACTGGTATTTACGTTTAGCTGTGGATATGTTTATTCGAGTGCCGCATCTTGTGGAATAAACTGCAGCCTAATTTCATCTAAAAGCAGCAGCTATTAAGCTTCATCAAGTCTGATAAATCATTCGAACGTCTGGAACATGGTCCTGATGCCCCGCTGCCTGCTTTCTATCGGAACATCTGCAAATCAGAAAATAAAGCCGTTACTTTGTGCGGTGGCGGGCAAAGTATAGGCTGGCTGCAACACATTTCGGGGTTTTCTGTTAAAGAGGCTATACCCCACGCAAAACTGCAGATGGAAATATCTACTATGAAAGTCACCAAGATGGACTACGCCGCGACCGGCGCCTTCTCTCAAACTATATCCGATTACCTGAATCAAAGCAAGCAGCTGCAAGCTTTTTATAACCGCTTCCCGACCGCAGACGCCTTTGAGGCACAGATAAAAGAGAAGCAAAAAGACTTCGGTGAGGCACAGCGCCAGACACTGTACCAGGCACTGCAGGAGCAGTATACTTCCGTTGCTGAAGTAAACCCGAAGGTGCAGCAAAACATAGACCTGCTGCAGCAGCCGAACACCTACACCATTACTACCGGCCATCAACTGAACATCTTTACCGGGCCGCTGTACTTTGTGTACAAGATCATCACGGCCATCAATACCTGTAAGCAACTGCAGGAGAAGTACCCGGATTACAATTTCGTGCCAGTGTATTGGATGGCAACCGAAGACCACGACTTTGCCGAAATCAACCACTTTAACCTCTTCGGGAAGAATTACACCTGGGAGACAGAGCAGACCGGTGCTGTAGGCAGATTCACGACGGAAGGCTTAGAGAAGTTGATGGAGGAACTGCCGGAGCCATACCCTGTTTTTGAGGAAGCTTATCGTAACAGCAAGAACTTAGCGGATGCGACGCGTGCCATCACACACGATTTGTTTGGCGAGTACGGACTAATAAGTATAGACGGCGACCATGCTGGCCTAAAGCAGGCGCTGACGCCGGTGGTGGAAAAGGAGCTGACAGAGCAATTCTCTAACAAGCTGGTGGAAGAGGTGAACACGCAGCTGGAGGCGCTGGATTATAAGCAGCAGGTATACTCCCGCGAAATTAACCTGTTTTACCTGAAAGATGGGTTGCGGGAGCGTATTGTGCAGGAGGGCGACAGGTATAAAGTGTTGAACACCGACATCAACTTTAGCCGGGAAGAAATCTTGCAGGAGGCAAAAGAACACCCGGAGCGGTTCAGCCCGAACGTGATCCTGCGCCCGCTGTTTGAAGAGTTGGTGCTTCCGAACTTGGCATATATTGGCGGTGGGGCAGAGGTAGCATACTGGTTCCAGCTGAAGCGGTTATTTGAGGCTTATCAGGTCGCTTTCCCGGTGCTGATGCTGCGCAACTCTGCGCTGTATATTACCCGCAGTAACGCCAGCCGCATGCATAAGTTAGACCTGCAACCAGAGAAAATGTTCCTGGATTTTCAGGACCTGAAAAAGTACCTGTCAGACCATCTGCATGAGGAAGAAATTAACTTGGAGGCGCAGCGCGATACAGTGGCTGCCGCCTTTGCAGAAGTAGAAAAGCTGGCGCAGGACATCGACCCGACGTTGGTAAAAGCTGTGGGTGCTGAAGCGCAGAAGGCGCACAACGCGCTGCAAATGCTGGAGAAGAAAATATCCAAGGCCCGCGACAGCAAACATGAGCAGACCTTTAAGCAGCTCGAGAACCTGAAAGACAAGCTGTTCCCGAACGGTACACTGCAGGAGCGCCACGACAACATGCTCACCTACAAAACCAATAATCCTGATTTTATACCTGCCCTCGTGGATGCTTTCGACCCACTGGAGTTTAAGTTTACGATACTGGAGGAGGAATAATGCGCAAAGCAGAGCTACGCAGGCAGATGCTGCAGCGGCGGAGGGAACTACCCGACGAAGAGGTACAACTGCGCAGCCAGCGTATTGCCGAACTGTTCTTTAAGCACTTCCCGCTAAAGCCTGGGCAAACGGTGCATGTGTTTCTGCCTATCATCAAAAACAAGGAAATAAATACCTGGCCTATTATTCAGCAACTGCGGCTGGAGCACCCGGAGGTGCGGGTGGCTGTGCCGGTAACAGATGTGGTGCAGCACGTGCTGACGCATTATGAACT
Organism: Pontibacter toksunensis; assembly: GCF_042686245.1. NCBI lineage: Bacteria > Pseudomonadati > Bacteroidota > Cytophagia > Cytophagales > Hymenobacteraceae > Pontibacter > Pontibacter toksunensis. Next base: position 17,458 of record NZ_JBHUOX010000009.1, read on the forward strand.
GACGGAGGAGGCGGTGCTGATAGAGAATGCTTGGGGAATACCGGAGCCGCAGGATGCCCAAATCATACATGCCAAAGAGGTAGATGTCGTGCTGCTGCCCCTGCTGGCCTTCGACAAAGCCGGGCACCGTGTAGGATATGGCAAAGGCTTTTATGACCGCTTCCTCGCCGATTGCCGCCCCGATGTGCTGAAGATAGGCCTGTCTTTAGAGCCGCCTGTAGAAAGCATTGCCGATGCAAATGAGTTTGACGTGCCGCTTGATTATGTGATTACACCACAACTTGTGTGGTCTGAAAAGCCGTAGCTACTTATTTTCCTGTGCCTCTTCAACCCCTTCCTGTATCGTTTCGATGGCTTCTTCGTGTGTGTCCTCGTCAGGCTTTGGTTCTTCCTGCTCATACTTGTTTTCCGGGGCAAAGCTAAGCCTGATGAAAATGGGGAAATGGTCGGAGTCTATATCTGGCAACCGTTCTATCTGCACCAGCTTAAAATGGTCGGAGTGGAAGACGTGGTCGAGGGGCCAGCGCAGCAGCGGGTAATTTGCATTGAACGTGCTGAAAAGCCCTCTGCCAACCCGTGGGTCCATCAGGCTGCTTACCTCCTGGAAAAGTTCTGTCGTGCGCGACCAGGCTACATCGTTAAAATCGCCGGCTACCACTACCGGGTACTTCGAATCAGCAATATCACTGGCAACTAAAACTATTTCGGCATCACGCTTTCTGGAGTTGGGATCTTCAGTAGGCACAGGAGGCTTGGGGTGCACGGCGTGCAGTTCAACCCATATCCCGTTTCGTAGTTTTACATAGGTTTTTATAGACGGAATACCCTCTTCCAGGAGGTAGTTTATTCTCTTCTGGCGCAAAGGCAACTGGCTGTACAGGTGCATGCCATAGGTGTTACTGAGCGGTATCTCAATGCGGTAAGGGTATCCCTGTGTCTCGGGTTCCAGGGCTTGTTGCCATACAGAATCAGATTCCAGCAACAGCAAAATATCCGGGTTCTTTTTCCTGGCAAGGGCTATTAGTTTATCATGGTTCTCATTCTTCATGAAAACGTTGAACACCATAATACTCAGTTCGTTCTGCTGTGTGCTGTCCTGCTTTGCCTGTTTTACCTGTACAGGGGCCAGCGGGGTATACGGATAGATGTTAATGGCCTGGTAAATGATGGCAGTGCTTAATCCGTAGAGGAGGAACTTGTCCCGCTTGCGGTGCTTGCTGCCGAGCCACAGGAAAAGTATCAGGCTGAACAGAGCAAGAAAAAGGAGCTGCATGCGGGGGAAATCGAAAACACGCACGTACCACTCCTCCATAGGGAGCAGCGGCAAAGCTGTGGCAAGTATAGAGAAGGTTCCTAATGCCTGTGCGATGGTGATTGCCGCTTTCTTCATTTAAGTGGGAAGTTCTAAGCTGCAGCTGATATGCTAAGTTCAGTGAAGTTAATTTTAATTAGGTAGCAGTACGGGTTTACAGAAGCGAAGTTAGTAAGATGAATATATTTATAGCAATAAATTATTATTTCCGAAATGTATAAAATAGGGCATCGGTGTGTTGTTATGAAATAGCTTGTTTGGACAAGGCACTTTAAATAAAGAAAGACAGCCGCTTAGTACAGCAGCTGCCTTTCTTCCTGAAGGATTTTACGCCTTTTATGACTTCACCAGCTCCAGCTTATTCAGCTCTTCTGTAATAAAGCTAATCTCATCCTGGGTCAGTTTTACAGTTAATGCTTTGGCGTTTTGTGTGGCTTGTTCAGCGTTCCGGGCACCTACCAGTGCAATGGTGATGCCGGGCTGCTCTACTGTCCAGCGGATGACGAGTTGGGCGAGTGAGGCATTCTTTTCATCAGCCAGCGGCTTTATCTTCTGCAGGAACTGGTCTGTACGCTTCAGGTTCTCGTCCTTAAAGAAGTAAAGGTTGGCCCTGTGGTCTCCTTCGCTAAACTGGTGGCCGGGCTTCATCTTGCCTGTCAGCAGGCCCCGCTCCAGCGGGCTATAAGCCAGTATGGCTTTGTCCTTTTCGATGCAGTAGGGCACTACATCAGCCTCTATGTTGCGCTTCACCATGCTGTAAGGCACTTGGTTCGACACCAGCTTTACATACTTTTCTGCCTCCTGCATCTGCGCCACACTATAATTGCAAACCCCGGCATGGCGTACTTTCCCTTCCTTTATAAGTTGTGCCACCGTTTCCATCGTCTCCTCAATGGGCGTGGTCGGGTCAGGCCAATGGATCTGGTAGAGATCAATGTAATCGGTTTTCAGGCGGCGCAGGCTGTTTTCGCACTCTTTTATGATGCTGTCTCTACCGGCATATTTATAGATGTCAATGTCTTTGCCTTCGTTGTCCTGGCTTTTCATGGCAAGTTCTCCTTTGTTCAGGTCCCAGCGCATGCCGTACTTCGTCAAAATCTGCACTTTGTCGCGGGGAAGACCTTTGATGGCTTCTCCTACTATCTCCTCGCTGGTGCCCTGGCCGTAGATGGGTGCCGTATCAATAGAAGTTACACCCAGGTCATAAGCTGCCCTGATGGCTTCTACTGAATCTTTGCGTTCGGTGCCGCCCCACATCCAGCCTCCTGCTGCCCATGCGCCAAATGTTACCACTGATACGCTCAGGTCTGATGTTCCAATCTTTCTGTATTCCATGTTTGTTTATGTATGAAAGGTTTTGTTGTTCTTGTTTCTGCTTTCTAACCAGAAAGCTAATCTTCTTAACAACGCCCACTACAGCATTAGGTTTAGGACCTGCGGCCTACCTGGAAGTCGAAAAGAAGAGGGACTAGGCATCGGAAGAGTGTACAGCCCAGATACTTTGTGGAGGCAGCCAAGGCAATAAAAAAGCCTCTACCGGTAACCGGAAGAGGCCTGCTGAGTCTTTAAGCTGCTGCTTACTTGTTATAAACGATTTTGAACTTCTTTAGATCCTTTACAGGTCCGAACTGCGCATGCTCAATTGTTTTTCCTCTTAAATAAATCCTGCGCAGGTGTACTTCCACAGGAGCCAAGTTCCGGGTGAAGTCCGAGGAAACAACCTTGCCGTAAAACTCTTTCGCTTCTACGGATTCCCCTCTGCCAAACGCATGTCTCGACTCTTTCTTGTTAACCGGTAGGCCCGGTATAATCTGGTAGGTCGTGCAGACTACCTCATACTTTGGCTGGCATGCTTTAACAACTTTTTTAAGCAGTGTTTTCATAAGGACTAATCTTTATTTGTGTCTTTCTCCTCGTGAATAAACAGATTAAAGTACAAGTATGCTAATATATTTATAACTGAATATTAGCAATCTAAAAGATTCCTGTAGGTGTCTAATAGTATATTGGCTAAGTCATATGTATTTGGTCTCTGAAGCAGAAAGGAAAGGGTTTTTGCGAGTATAATACAATTAAATAATGGCTGTGCAGGTGCTGCAAACAGGGACACTTTTGTTTCTGAAGCCACAGCCTTCACGATGTTGCCTCTCTATAGCTTCTTGGCTTCATGCGCCATTTAAGACGGGGCAACTTAGGGAATAGCAAAGCCTGAATACAGGTACTCCTGCTTTTGGATCTGGTCTTGCAGCCACAGTTCTCAGAAGCTGCCAGCTAATCTTTACTGCCTTTGTCTCTGTTCGACCTGCCTGCCTCATTTTCAAGGCTCTTGTTAAAGGCGTCGATGTAGGCATGCCGCAAAACGTTCAGGAAGGTTTTCCAGGAGTTTGTGTCGGGGTTGTTCACATCACCTGATATGGGTACCTGGGTTGCTATCTGGTCTCGTTTCTGGTTTTCTGCTGCTTCTGTAAACAGACCAATCACGGCTTCCTTGGCGGCATGAAAAAAACCATCCTCTTTCTTATCCTTCTTCCAGTTTAGCACTTTCACATCTTCGAGGAAAGGCTTCATATAACCATCCAGCTGGCCGTCCGTCAGCTTCACTTTGCTATACATGTCCAGCCTGCCCCTTTCCACATCAAAACCGCTGTGCGCCTTTATGACATCATTCAGGCTTGTGAGGTCGACTTTTGTCAGCTTGAGGCTCATGTCGAGGTCTGGCATCTCTTTCAGGAAATTTCCCTTCATGTCAGCCTCCAGCAAGCCGCCTCCAACAGATTTGCCAGATAGCTTTACAGTAGAGGACAGCGCATTGGTAGAGTCCTCCACATTGGCCAGGTTCAGGGCTACCAGTTGCATGTTATCTACATGCATGTCTACATTAGGCTTGGCATTAAAATCAAGATAAGCCACCCTGCCATTGTCAACTTCAAACTGGTTGATAGTGATGGGCATCAGGTCCTTGACCACCTGTGTCCAGTCGTCTTGTGTTGCTTCCCGTGTAGAGTCAGTCGTTCCTGTGGAGGCCACTATGTTCATGACAGGGCGTTCCATCCTGACCTCCCCCACAAGCTTACCTTTGATAAGGGATTTCCACTCAATAGAAAGATCTGTTAAGGGGATTTGCAGAAAGGGGTATTGCGGGTTTCCCTTTTCTTCTACCAATACCAGGTCTTTGATGGTATATGCTCCCCGGTACAGGTGCAGGTCTATGTCACTGACATGCCCGGTGTAGCCCGGTAACTCATCAAGCGTTTTGTTTACGTAGTTCTTTACAATGTAGGGAAGGGCTACTCTGGCCGCTATCAGCAGCAGAATAATAGCGGCCACCAGTATGTATGACTTATTGTAACGCATAGCACCATAGGTAAAAGACACTGGCTAAAAGGCACGCGCTATACAGCCTTCTACGCTTAGTCATTTTACGTAGGGCAGGTGCTGAAGGGGAAAGCTATCAGGGGAAAAATATACCACCAGGTGAGGCAAGGCAGTTGCCTGGGTTAACGGCTCTTTTGTGCCAGCAACTCTTCCACATAAGGCGCAATCTTTTCCGGCTTGGTGATAGGGGCAAAACGCTTTACCGGTTTGCCATTCGCATCGATCAAAAACTTGGTGAAGTTCCACTTGATACGGCTGCCCAGGATACCACCCAATTCTGACTTCAGGTATTTGAAGACGGGATGTGTGTGTTCACCATTCACGTCTACTTTATTGAATACCGGAAAGCTGACGCCATAGTTTATCAGGCAACCTTCTTCAATTTCCTTTTTTCCGCCCGGCTCCTGGTTGCCGAACTGGTTGCAGGGAAATCCAAGTACCACCAGGCCATCCTCCTTATGCTTGTGGTAAAGCGCCTCCAGCCCCTCATACTGTGGCGTAAAGCCGCACTTGCTGGCTGTGTTCACCACCAGTACCACCTTTCCCTTATATTCCTCCATGGGTATTTCTTTGCCCTGAAGCGAGGTTGCGGATAGTTGGTAGAATTCTGAAGCCATAGGATAGGTTTTTTGGTTATACAAACACAGACGGAGCACCTGCAGGTAAGGTTCTCTGTCTGTATTCTGGGGAGTGCGATTTGGCCGCTGAAAGGCGTAGCGTTTCGTGAAGTATCAGGAGGAGAAAGTTTGCATTAATCAATACACCACCGGCTTTATACCGCGTGTCATTTCACGTTTGCCCGGAGGGCCTGGCAGGGCTTCTACTTCAAAGCCTGCTGCTTTCAGGCTGCGCTTAAAAGAACCTTTGGCGCAATATGTTACCAGCACACCACCCGGACGCGTGGCCTTGTAAAGTTTCTCAAACATGGCATCAGCCCACAGTTCCGGCTGCTTTTCAGGGGCAAAGGCATCAAAATAGATAACATCGTAGTAAGAGTTCGGCACAATGAACTCCTCCAGCGTTTCGTGTATCTTCTGTAGCGTAAAATAAGGGATAATATCCACCGGCTCGTTCCAGGGGCTGGCGTGCAATTGCTGGAAATAGTCGTATAGTTCCGGGTTCAGGATGAATTGCTCAAAGTTAAGCTGCTTTACTACCTCATCCTTTAGCGGGTGCTTCTCCAGTGTATCATACTGGATAAACGCTTTCTGAGCCAGCGCCACCGGGAAAGTCAGAATGGCATTAAGGCCTGTGCCGAAGCCCACTTCCAGTATCTTTATGTCTTTTTTCTGCTCCAGTACGTGCTCCAGGCCATGCTTTATGAACACGTGCTGAGACTCCTGCAATGCCCCATGCACCGAGTGGTAATGCTCGTTCAGGTCCGGCACATAAAGGGTGTTAGAGCCGTCTTTTGTCTGTCGTATTTCGAGGTGCATCTTTTTTATATTACTTTACAAAGTTAAGCATTGTAACGCACAGCCTGCAATAGCAAAACGGCTGATAAGTTGATTATTTAGCTTCTTTTATGGCTTTAGCAAAGCTTTTTGGAGGCAAAGCACGCATAAATGAAAACTGAAACAGCCATTCTACTTAAAAATCATACAAATGTTCTGTGAAAGCACCATATGCCTTCACATTAAAACCTGCAACCATTAAAAAACAAGAAACTAAACTATGGCAAGAGTACAGGTAAACATACCCGCACATACACACTTTGAAGCAAACATTCCCATCCGTATCACGGACCTGAACTATGGTGATCATCTCGGAAACGACGCCCTGCTATCTATCCTGCACGAGGCGCGGGTGCAGCTGCTAAACAACTTTGGCTACAGTGAGATGGAAATAGGCGGTGCCAGCCTGATTATGGCGGATGTGGCCATCAACTACAAAGCGGAAAGCTTCTATGGCGATACCCTGACCATCAAGATGGCTTTTGATGATATAAACAAGTATGGCTTTGACGTAACATACCATGTCCTGAACCAGAATGGCAAAGAAGTGGCACGTGCCAAAACAGGTATGCTCTGTTTCAACAACACAGCCCGCAAACTTATGTCACTACCAACAGAAGTAAAGGCGAAAATTGAAACTAAAGCCTGAGGTTTTTTGTAATTTTGCAGTATGACTTTGATTGCAGATATAAATATTCTTAATAAGAAAGATATCCGGAAACTGTCTTTGGATGATCTGAAGGCGTGGCTGGTGGAGCAGGGGGAGAAGCCTTTCCGTGCGAAGCAGGTGTACGAGTGGCTATGGAAGCACTCGGTGCAGTCGTTTTCGGAGATGAACAACGTGAGCCTGGCGCTACGCGAGAAGCTGGAGCAGCATTTCGCGATCAACGGTGTGCAGGTGGCTACGCAGCAGCTGAGTTCAGACGGCACGATAAAATCTGCTTTCAGGCTTCACGATGCCAACATTGTGGAAGGCGTTCTGATTCCGCACAACGAGCGCAAGACTGCTTGTGTGTCGAGCCAGGTAGGCTGCTCGCTTACCTGTAAGTTCTGTGCCACCGGCTACATGGACCGTGTCCGCAACCTGGATGCCGCTGAAATTTATGACCAGGTGGTGCGCATTAATGAGCAAAGCATGAAGCAGTACGGGGAGCCGCTCAGTAACATCGTGTACATGGGCATGGGCGAACCGTTGCTGAACTATGCCAACGTCATGAAGAGCATTGAGCGCATCACGGCGCACGATGGTTTGGGCATGGCTGCCCGCCGCATTACGGTGAGCACGGCTGGTATTGCCAAAATGATCAGGAAAATGGCAGATGATGGTGTGAAAGCAAATCTCGCCTTGTCGCTGCACGCGGCAAATGACGAGAAGCGGAACCAGATCATGCCCATCAACGAGACCAACTCACTGGAGGCCCTGACGGATGCGCTGAAGCATTACCACGAGGTAACCGGCCGCAAGGTAACGTACGAGTACATCGTGTTCGAAAACTTCAACGATACGCTGCAGGATGCGGAGGAACTGCTGCGTTTCTCAAAGATCATCCCGTGCAAGATCAACCTCATTGAGTATAACCCAATCGAGAACGCCGACTTCCAGAACACAAACGACGAGCGCTGGCAGGACTTCATTTACTACCTCGCCGACCGTGGAGTGCAGGTAAATGTGCGCCGAAGCCGTGGTAAAGACATCGACGCTGCCTGCGGGCAACTGGCCGTAAAAGAGAAGCAAACAGTGTAAAGAGAAAAGCATTTGTGCAACAAAGGCCCCTGCTATGGATGTAGTAGGGGCCTTTCTCGTTCATTTTCAGTAACTCAAAAGATAGAATGTAAGTATCGACATATGTATATTTTCCTGAACTATGACGGTAACTTCATGAGCAAACTTTATTCTTTCTTCTTCACACTTTTCATATTTGTTTCTTCTTCTTTTGTGCAGGCACAGGTTGTTTATAAGCCAGGCCACATCATAACCCCGGAAAATACCCAAATCGCAGGGCTTTTAGGTTATAGAAATGACGTGAGCTACGCACAGGGTATTATGTTCAAAGGAGATGAAATGGCAACCGCGCGTCAGTACCTGCCTCACGAACTGAATGGCTATGCGTTTGAGAAGGGTGGCCGCTACGAAGCAGTGCCAATAGCTGGGGCCAATAACACTATAAAGCCTGTTTTCCTGGAAGTGTTGGTGAAAGGTACTGCCAGTTTATATTATCTGAAAACAGGTGATTTAAAGGAGCGCTTTTTTATTAAAAAGCAGGGGGAAGAACTGGAGGAACTGCTGCATGAAGTAAGGAGGCTGCAAATGGAGAGTGGGGAAAAGTATAATGCCGATGTGAGGCTATATGTCGGCACCCTCACCCGATACTTTTTGGATTGCCAGGATGCCCAGTTGCAGATAGAGCAGACCCGCTTAAAGCAGCCGGGCTTAGTAAAGCTTTTCTCCCGGTATAATGCCTGTGTTGCCCCTGCCGAGGCGCAATACGTGAAAGATGTAGGTAAAGGATTGCGGGTAAGGGCAGGCCTTTTGGCGGGTGCCTCTTTAACTACCTCTCAGTTTAGCGGTAAACATGCCAGCTCCTTAGACCTACAGAATAACAGTGGTTTCGAGACTTCTCATGATTTAACGGCAGGGCTTGCCTTAAACATAGTTGCGCCAGGTTTAACTGAGAAAATAGGTTTACATGTAGGTGTTATGTACACACAGTATGCCTTTGAGGGAAACTATGAGATTCATGAATCAGATGAAATTCACAGGCAATTTAACTACCAACTCAAAGCTTCTCATTTGAAAGTGCTTGTTATGTTACGTTATACTTACCCCAAAGGAATAATCAGACCATTTGTGCAGGCGGGTATTCAGAATGGATTCGTACTGAGCAAGGAAAGCAATGAGCAGGAGCGGTCAAAGTACTACAATATTACCCGGGAGAAAGAATACCCGCTCTTGGATGCCTATCGTGGGCATGAGCAAGGCTTCCTGGGCGGCATAGGTGTGCTGCTTCACCTTACTGAGCAAATAAACCTGACTGCTGAAGGCCGTTATGAAATTAACAATGGTATCTCTGCCTACCGGGAGTTGGAGCACTCAAACAGGAGCGCCTCTTTCTTGGTAGGGATAATGTTTTAGGCAAATTTATTCCTGAGGCTAAACAGTGTAATGATGTAGTCCTGCTGCAGGTTTAACTCCTTGGTTCAAATCTGCCTTCTGGCTTTGGTCTGCCGCCGGCTATATCGTCTTTATGTTTTGTAACCTCGCGCTCCTCTACAAATACAGCAAAATGCTTGGGCCGGATGCTCTGCCCGAATGCCGCGGCATATTGTTGGGTGAATTCTGCGCCAAAAAGTACAATCAGAGACGTATAGTAAATCCAGACAAGAATAACTACCATAGAGCCTGCTGCCCCATAGGCAGAACCCGGGTCACTGGTGCCGATAAACCAGCCTATTAGCACTTTACCAATGGTGAAGAGCACAGCTGTTATAAAGGCTCCTACCCAAACGTCTCTCCACCGGATAATAGCATCAGGCAAATAATGAAAGACGAGGCCAAAAAGAGCCGTGATAATTCCAACTGAAAGCAGAATGTCCACTAATTGGATAACGAAAACTCCTATATCAGGAAATACATTTGATAAATAGTCACTCAGAATAGAGATAACAGTACTGAGCAGCAGCGACACCAGCATGAGCAGGGCAATGCTCAGCACTATGCCGAAAGAAAAGAGCCGCACTTTGAGCATGTTCAGAATACCACTTGTGGGTTTCGGTTTCAGGTTCCACACCATGTTAAGTGATTGTTGCAAGGTCGCGAAGAAAGTGGTAGAGGCAAAAATCAGAGTGCCAAGGCCTATCCAGAAAGCCAGTCCGGAAGACTCGCTTTGATGTGCGTTTTGGATGATAGTTTCTATTTCCTGAGCAGCGTTCGGTCCTATGGCACTCGATATCTGATTTGACAGTTCACCTGATACAGCCTTCTCCCCAAAGAAAAACCCTGCCGCCCGGATAATGATCACTAGGAGCGGGGGAATGGAGAAGATGGCATTGAAAGCCAGCGCCGCTGCTAAAAGCAAAGAGTTATTGTCTATGAACTCTGATGCACTCGTTTTGAACAATGTAAAGGTATTCTTAGCAGTATAACCAGCCATGGGCTTTTTTATATATCAATAACTAAATCTTCTTAAGATACGGCAGCAGCATGTTTAGGTTAAAAGTTACGTGTAGTGTGCAAACAAGCAGAAACGGGAAAGTGTTTGGAGCGGGTGCACTGTAAGAGCAGAATGCGTATATTAACCTCACTTTATACTTGAACAATGCATCTCAAACAAATCAGATTATTCCTGCTCCTGTTTTGCCTGGCTTTTATGCCGCTGACGGCTATCTGTGATCCAGCACCTTCACCAGGTGCTGCTCAAACTGACCCCCGGGCGCGGGCGCTGGCTCAAAGGGTGCTGGATAGCATGGGCGGCCGGAAAGCCTGGGACGGTACCCGCTACCTTGCCTGGACTTTCAACGACCAGTATCAGATTTGGGACAAGAAAAAGAACCGGTTCCGTTGGGAGAGGGACAGTTTAGTGGCCATTATCGACACTCAGACCAAGGACGGCAAAGTATACGTGAAGGGGCAGGAACTGGAGGACCCGGAGGAGAAGCAAAAGCTGTTAGACCGCGCCTATGCTCTCTACATCAACAACTCCTATTGGCTTGTGATGCCGTTCAAGCTGCTGGACCCGGGCGTTACGCTGAAATATGTAGCAGAAGACACGACCATGGATAATGCAGAAGCCGATGTGCTTGAAATGTCTTTCGATGCAGTTGGCCTGACGCCTCAAAATAAGTACATGGTATGGGTTGACAAGCAGCAGGGGCTCGTTTCGCAATGGGCTTTCTTCCGGAAGTCTACAGACGAAGCGCCTACTTTTACCCGCCGCTGGTCAGGCTATAAAGACTACGGGAAGATAAAACTCGCCAGCGACCGCAGCAACCCGCAAAGTGACTTTGAACTGTTCCATATTGCCTCACCCAGGTCGGTTCCGGAAAAGGTGTTCAACAGCCCCACGCCAGTGGATAAGCTGTGAGGTAGACGTTGGTTAGACTTTGGATGTAATACTTTAGATGTTAGACTACTTTTCCTAATATGAGCCTAGTATTTAATGTCTAACTTCTAAATTACAGATTATCAACCGTAGCCGTCAGGTTTCCCTTTGCATTTACGATAGCTTTAATGCCTTCCGGGGTCAGGTAAATGTTTTCAGGCGTAATGTGCTGTATGCTGCCGCGGAGCAGCAGCGACTCATGCACCCTGCTTTGCTTGTCGAGGGTGGCCTGCAGCATCTTTTTAGCATCGTCTAACTGGCTCTGCACCGGTAAGCTTACCTGCTGCTGAATCATGTCCTTGAATTTGTTTTTGGCAAGCCAACTGGCAGTGTTCAGCAACTTATCTTTTGTGTCGAGGTCATAATCAACATCCCGCACTTTTATAGAGGCCGTTGCCGCATCGTAATATGGTGTGCCGCGCAGGTACACTTTGCCTACAATTTTCTTGGTGAATAAGCCTGTCTTGGTTTTCCCGTCCACATCCAGCATCAGCACCAACTGCTCTCCACCAGGTGTGATTGCAGCATCTTTTACGGTTATCTGGCTCTTGCCATCGTCAAACGTATAGGTCTGGTTAGCCACCTGCTCGTGCACCATTCTGCTGGCGTGGGAGTAAGGGATATTTGCCGTTAAGCCAACTTGTATCGCATCATCCATGCGGCTGTCAACAATTAGCTTCGGCAGGTTTCTGTTCTGCTTCACCTGCGGCTTTCCATCGGTGGTAACTGTGATGTAAGAGGTAATGCCAAGGCGCGTGTTCAGAGCGCCGTTCTTGCCCAGCAGGGGCGCCATGCGTACTTCCTTCGGTACTACTGTAAGCCAGGCGTTGGTCGCATCGTCCAGCTTCACCGGCTCCTGCAGCATCAGCCAGGCATCCGCCACATATTTCTTTAAATCAAGGTGGTTCTGCAACTCTTTGTCCAGCTGCCGGGAGAGGGTGCCCATCTGCTGGCGCAGGGCAGGCTCCACGAAGCGCGCCAGGCCAATCTTCATCGGTCCCAGTTCTATGGTTGGCTTTGTGTTTCCCCACTCAAAGTCACCGCTCGTGATGGTGTTGATGCGGTAATCTTCAGTCAGTCCGATGCGGCTTTCCGTCTTGATAACCATATCGAAGCTGGTGTCTTCCGTTTTGTCGATGGCAGGGCAGAACTTACACGGGTCCCACTTCCAGCGACCTTTGGCATAGATTTGCAGCGGAATACTAAAGTACACCTTGTCCTGCTCGGCCCGCACGGTCATCCTTCCTTTCTTGGTAACGGTGACGGCCATATTGTCATCCTTCAGGTTTTCGTCTTTGTAGAGTATCCCTGCTATTTCCTGGTTCAGTCTGCTTTCCATGGCGGCGATAGAGATAGAAACAGGCACTGTGATAGAAGAAAGCTGTGGCTTGTATGCAGGAATTACCGAAGCGGTAGCAGCAGGTGCTGCGGTATTGAGCTTATTTGTGCTGGTGCAGCTTTGCAGCGTGTAGCCCGACAGGACCGTAAAAACCAGAGCGGCAATGGCTTGTAGATGTAATTTATTCACAGAGTATAGCTGATTTTAAAAAAGTGGCGCAAGTTAAGCACCTTTTTCATATGCAGCTATAGTCGGGCAATAGACGTGCCGTAATTTTTTCTGTAACAGCTATCTCAGGTTATCTAAAAGCCTTTTTATCTCTTCCTCTGTAGATACTACGCCACATTCCTGTAAGGTGCCTTTGCGGTAAGTGGCGAAGAAAGGTGTACCCGTCAATCTTACTTCCTTACTTGATACCGGATTCTCAGAAGCGCTCATGCGTACGAATGTAATATCGCTGTAGGTGGGGTTAGAAGAGAAATCGGCGAAGGAGGGTGCTAATTGTTTGCACACCTGGCAGGCATCGTCTATAAATTTCACGATTACCTTCTCTTTCTCAAAAATCAGCTGCCTTAGGTGGTCATCGTTAGATTCAAGAATTGTCATGGTTAAGAGCGTAGTATACTTTAGTACATAAAGTATAGACGGAGTTTTTACCTGATTGGTTAGAGAAGCGGACTGGAACTACAGATGCCGAGCTTTAGCAGCGAAGTCTTAATCAAAAGCCAGCCAACCTAGGGCAGCTTATTCCAATAACGAAGCAGGTTGCTCAGGAACTTTTAAGCAGCCACTCTAGGCTTTGTGCCTCCGCCTGGTGCAGTGCTTTTGCCAGTCCGGCATCGTTTTTAAACTGCAGTTGCTCCAGCACTCTATACTCTACCTGCACCTGTAGTTGTGGCGCTGAAAAAGGCCACGGCTCCACATTAACCGAAGTGTTCTGCAATCGCTTCACAAAATAAGTTTCTCCGTCAGGGCCTTGTGTTATCTCCAGGGCACGTTCATCAGCAGGCAACTCGTGGCGGCACAGGATGAGCGAAAGGCGGTCGCACCACTGCATGATGGCGTACGCCTGCGCTGCTTCTTTCTGGCTAACCCCAAGGCCCTGGCGGCATTCTTTCTGCAGCGCCTGCTGCTCATCCAGAAAAAGGTTTATACCCTTCTGCTGTCCGCGCTGGCTCTCGTAGAGGTAGCTCATGTGCATGGAGGTGAGCATAGCTACCCAGCGGCTCTGGAAGCGTACAGCGTGCATCAGAGCCTGTGCCTGCTCCAGTGTGGTTGGCAGCAGCGTGAAGTCAGCCGGGGCTCCTGCTGGTGTTAGTCCGTCTTTCCCGCGCCAGGTTTTCTGGCGGTTATCATGGTTTGCAATCGCTATAACAGTTTCTACCCAATACCGGCACTGCAGCTCTGGCTTCAGCTGATACGCGAGCTGTGCCGCCAGCACACCATGCGCCTGCTGATAAATAACTTCCCATCCTTCCGGTATAGCGTTCACAATCATATTTTGCTTCTTATTACTGCTGCATTATTAACTGCTTTTCAGGGAGAAGGTTGAGGAGAAGCCGGGGAACAAAACAAGAATAGCCTTCCTCTTAAAAGGATGTAAAGTAAAACACCATGCTCTATACCATCTGCTATGCAACCAGCTGCAAGCAAAATAGAAAAGCAGACACCCCGCCTTGGATTAGCCAAAACGAGAGTTTTGAGCTAACGAGCGTAGCTCTGAGGGGTAGGGGTGGTTTGAACCGGTAAAGCAGGGACGGGAATCAAGAAGTCCCCAGCAGTTTAACTCCCAACTTCATCATGTTAAGTTGCTGGTGAAAACGCACAACAAAGAAGGCGGGCATTCTAAAGGAAACAGAATAGATTGATGCTAAAGCATAATTGAAGTTGCTCGAAAATATACCTCTACAAATCAAAAGCGGGTGACACTTAGTAGGATCACCCGCTGATAAGTATATCACATTAAAAATAACTGATAAGTATATCACATTAAAAATAACCCTACACCGCCTGCTCCGCCTTCAGCCGCTTCAGGTTCTGGAGCATGTCTGCTGTCATGGCATCTAAATTATAGGCTGGTTTCCAACCCCAATCTTGCTGGGCGGCACTGTCGTCTATGCTCTGCGGCCAGGACGCTGCAATTTGCTGGCGTGCGTCCGGTTTGTAAACAATTTTGAAGTCAGGAATGTACTTCCGGATAGAGGCCGCTATTTCTTCAGGCGAAAAGCTCATGGCACTCAGGTTGTAAGAATCACGCACTTTTATGTTTTCTGCCGGAGCGTGCATCAGGTCCAGCGTAGCCTTTAGCGCATCGGGCATGTACATCATTGGCAGCTGGGTGTCTTCGCTAAGGAAGCACTCGAAAGTTTCTCCTTCTATGGCCTTGTGATAGATATCCACTGCATAATCGGTTGTGCCTCCGCCCGGTAGGGCCTTGTAGCCAATGAGGCCCGGATAACGAAGGCTGCGCACATCCAGGCCGTGCTTCTGGAAATAGTACTCACACCAGCGCTCTCCAGCCTGCTTGCTGATGCCGTACACGGTGTTCGGATCCATGATGGTGTGCTGCGGAGTATTGTGGCGGGGCGTTCCTGGTCCGAAAACGGCAATGGAACTTGGCCAGTAAACCCGCTCCACCTGCTGCTCCAGCGACAGGTCCAGCACATTAAAGAGGCCTTCCATGTTCAGGCGCCAGGCAAACTTCGGGTTCTTCTCCCCGGTTGCCGATAACACGGCAGCCAGGTGGTAAATCTGCTTGAATTTGTACTTTGCGGCCAGCTCTCCCAGCACCTTTGTATCCAGTACGTTTACATGCTCAAAGGGCCCGGAGTCGCGCAAGTCATCTTGTTTGGGAGGTGCAACATCCGCTGCTACTACATTAGCGCCACCATAGATGTCACGAAGTGCAAGTGTAAGTTCTGAACCTAACTGCCCGCAGGCTCCTATTACTAATACCGTGTCAGGTGTTTTTGCCATTATCAAGAATAAAACTTTGCACAAAGTAACCTAATTCAGGGCAATCCTGAAAGCACCCAACCCGAAAGGGAGGCTGCAACCAGTTGTGCCTCCAGGGCATCAGTATAGCAGTTTTGCAACCGGTAGGCCGATGGTTAACATTCATCTAAAAAAAGCTTACAGGCAGTGCAACAAAGGGAATAATAGTGCTGCTGGATTAAAGAAAACTAAAAGGAAGTTTTATCTAAAATAACCCTGAAACATACAGCTGATAACAAGCCTGTGGCAGCCAGTTGATTTTTGTATCTTTGTGGAGAGGGTGCCTGTATTTTGTAGTAGAGCACGATAATTAAAACTGAAGCCTGTAAATTGCAGGGCAAGAGCAGATAGGCAAAAGCCTTTACAGCATGACGTTCGACGAATACCTGATAAAGAAGCGGATAAACAGGGCTGCATTTGAGGCAGGCGAGCCTGCACGTTATGTGGCATGGCAGGAGATGTACTCCCAGATGCACCAGAACAGCTTTTACATTGCTGTAAAAATGCAGGTGAACAACGTGCGCCTGCGGTATCACCTTGCTGAAGAGGATATTCCGAAACCTGCGCCGGCAACAGCTGCTGAAAAAGCACGGCCTGCTGCCCGAAGAGCGGCTCCTGCACGCCCAACTTCCAGCGCTACAGCTACAATAGAAGAACCGGCCAAGCCAGGTGCTTCACAGGAACCAGCGGAAGAAAAGGCTGCTGAAGCAGTGTCGAAAGCAAGACCCGTTATACGCCGGCCGGCTGCACCTCCAACGCCAGCCGTAGAGGGAGAAGCAACAGAGAAACCAATGGAAGAGCAGGCAACTCCAACTGCCCGTCCACGCCCTGTTATTAAGCGGCCCGTCATCTCAAAACCTGCGGCAGAAGAGGCAACAGAACAAAGTACTACTGAAGTGCCTGCTACAGAAGAAGCCAAGCCCGCCCGTCCGCGGCCGGTTATAAAAAGGCCTGCTGCGCTGCAGAAGCCACAGCCGGAAGAAAGCACAGAAGAGTTAAAAGCCCCAGCTGCAGAACATTCTACTACAGAAGAAGCACCTATTGCCAGACCACCGCGTCCGAGACCCGTCATCAAGCGACCGGCTGCTTTGCAGAAGCCGACACAGGAAACAGAGGAAACAGCAGGATCGGAAGCACCGGCTGCTTCGGCGGCTGAAGAGCAGCCAAAACCTCCTCGTCCGCGCCCTGTCATAAAAAGACCAGCGGCTTTACAAAAGCCTGCTTCGGAAGCAGAAAAAGAAGCACCTCAGGAGGAGGCTACAGCGGCGCAGGCGCCAGCCCCGGAAGAGGCTCCAAAACCTCCGCGCCCACGGCCGGTTATCAAGCGGCCAGTAGCTCTTCAGAAGCCACCTGCTGATGCACCTGTTCCGGGAGCAGAGACAACGCCTCTACAACAAACACCAGCTGAAGCACCAACTGCACCTGAGCAACTCGAGCAAAAACAAAAGCCACCAAGGCCGCGGCCAATCATAAAGCGGCCAACGGCACCACCGGCTCCGCTAGCAGATGAGGAAATAGCGCCAACGCAGCAGGAGCCTGCAAAGCCTGAAGTGACGGAAGAACAGGAGCAGCCGAGACCAAAGTCTCCGCGCCCAAGGCCCATAATGCGACGACCGCCACCAAAAACGGACGCAGGCGATGCAACTGGCGTATAGGTAAAAAACGTCTTAAAACGAGTAACGAACAACAAGAAACGAATAACGACTATGTACGGAACGTTAAAAGCAGATTTAGAACAGCAGCTTGGCGAGATAAAAGAGGCGGGCTTGTATAAGCAGGAACGCATTATTACCACGCCACAGGGAGCTGACATTGATACTACGCAGCAGCCACACGTGCTTAACTTTTGCGCCAACAACTACCTGGGCCTTTCGGCGCACCCCCGCGTTATAGAAGCCGCGAAAGAGGCCATTGACACCCATGGGTATGGCATGAGTTCCGTGCGCTTTATCTGCGGCACGCAGGATATTCACAAAGAGCTGGAGCGCAAGCTATCCGAGTTCTTAGGTACCGAAGATACCATTCTGTATGCGGCTGCTTTCGATGCAAACGGCGGAGTATTTGAACCCTTGTTTGATGCAGAGTCGGCCATTATCTCCGATGCGCTCAACCACGCCTCTATTATTGATGGTATCCGTTTATGCAAGGCGCAGCGCTTCCGCTACGAACATAACAACATGGCCGATTTAGAGGCGAAGCTACAGGAGGCAAAGGATGCCAAGCACCGTGTTATCGTAACCGACGGCGCTTTCTCTATGGATGGTACTGTTGCGCAGCTGAACATCATCTCTGAACTGGCTGAGAAGTACAATGCAGTGCTGCTGGTAGACGACTCGCATGCCACTGGCTTTATGGGCAGGACAGGCCGCGGCACGCATGAGTACCACAACGTAATGGATAAGGTAGACATCATCACAGGTACACTGGGCAAGGCACTTGGCGGCGCAATGGGAGGCTTTACATCCGGGCGCAAAGAAATCATCGACATGCTGCGGCAGCGTTCGCGCCCTTACCTGTTCTCCAACTCGCTTGCTCCAGCCATAGTGGGAGCTTCCATTGCCGTTCTGGATACGCTGCGTGCTACCACCGAACTGCGTGACAAACTGGAGTGGAACACCCGGTATTTCCGCGAGAGCATTACAAAAGCAGGTTTTGACATCAAGCCAGGCGACCACCCGATTGTGCCGGTGATGCTATATGATGCTCCGCTGGCGCAGGAGTTTGCCGCGCGTATGCTGGATAAAGGCATCTACGTAATCGGCTTCTACTACCCGGTAGTGCCGAAAGGGCAGGCACGTATCCGGGTGCAGCTTTCCGCTGTGCACGACAGGGTGCACCTTGATAAATGCATTGAGGCGTTTACGGAAGTTGGCAAAGAACTGGGTGTTATCAAATGACCGCAGCACAAAAGCAGAACAGAAAAGCCACTCCGGATGCGGGAGTGGCTTTTATTTTTTATATCTTCAAAAGACAAAAGGTAAAGAAGAGGCAATGAATAATTTAAAGGTAAAGCCGGGGCAAATGCTGCTAGGTACGGTGCTGTCGTGGGTGGTGGTGTTATTTTTGGCCTATTCCACAGCTGGAATGCGCGGCGATGAGGCAAACGTGACAGGCACATTGCTGCAGATTACCTTCTGTTTCTCGCTGTTGCTATCGGTTGAGGCGTATATCAGCATGCTGTTTAACCCACTATGGACGCGCGTAAATATCGGGATGATTTTGCTGCTTTGCGCGCCCGCACTCATGTACCTCGTGTGGTTCGTTAGTGAAATGCTGTTTTAACAGAAGAAACAGCCTGGTAACAAATGGATCTATTTGCGCAGTATCCCTTCATCTTTTTACTTGTAGCTTTTAATTATGCCCTGGTGATCGTATCGCTGGTGCACCTGATTTTCCGAAGCCGCTACACCGTTAACCAGCGCCTCATCTGGATGGTGGTACTGTGGCTGGTGCCTGTACTGGGGCCGCTAAGCTACTGGCTCCTCCGGCTCAGGAGGGGTTGAAAAACTGTAATACGTACGGGGAGTAATTCTTAAAGCAGCAAAACCCGTCTCTTTTAAACCGTACTCACAGATTTTTCAGGAGTTGCTGTTGCTGCTTTCTGGTCAGCATCAAACAGGAACTGGTTTAGTTTGATGCGCAAATCAGCGGAAGAGAGATTGCGGTTTACCTCGCCGTTGCGTACCAGCGCTATCTGCCCTGTCTCCTCCGAGACTACCAGCACAATACTGTCTGTAATCTCTGTTAAACCGATAGCGGCACGGTGGCGCAAGCCCATCGAGGCCGGAATCTCCTGGTTCTCTGAAACAGGCAGGATGCAGCGGGCAGCTTTGATGCGGTTGCCGGAGATAATAACGGCACCATCGTGCAGCGGGCTGTTCTTGTTAAAGATAGACATGAGCAGGCGCTTTGAGATAACAGCATCAATCAGGTCACCGGACTCAGCATAATATTTTAGTTCCGAGCTTTTGGCGAAAACAATCAGAGCACCCGTGTTCTTGCCTGCTAAGGTTTTGGCAGCTTCAATAAAGGGCGTCAGGCTGAGCTTTTCACTTTGCTCGCGGCGCCACGGAAAACCCCTGAAAAAGCGGTCGTTGTTAAAGGCCGTGGTTTTACCTATCAGCAGCAGGAAGCGGCGTATTTCGGGCTGAAACACAATAATGGCTGCCAACACACCCACACCCATAAACTGGCCCAGAATAATGCTGAGCAATTCCATGCCGGCGGCACGCACCACCAGGTAGAGCAGGTAGATAGAGAGCAGGCCCAGGAAAATTTTCAGTGCCACGCTACCTGTCAGGAGCTTATATAACTGGTACAGGAGTACCGTGACAAGCAGGATGTCAATGATCTCGATCAGTCCGATCTCTAAAAAACCTATGCTGAATAAAAAAATCAATTTTTCGTTCTATTGTAAAGTTCTACTGTTTGCTTCATTTCTTTTACGTCGTGCACCCGCAAAAGGGCTGCACCCTTCATCAACGCCATCGTATTTAAAGCTATTGTGCCTGTTAAAGCATCGGTTTGCTCAATGCCGAGTGTCTTATACACCATCGATTTTCGCGAAAGCCCTACCAGAACCGGCAGCTCAAATATACGAAGCGCATCAAGGCGGCGCAGTAATTCAAAGTTATGGGCTATTGTTTTGGCGAAGCCAAAGCCGGGGTCAAGTATGATGTCTTTTACTCCCGCTTGCTTTAGCGTAGCTACCCGCTCCTGTAGCTCATCTACCACCTCCACTACCACATCCTCATACTTAGCCAACGTCGTCATGGTTTGGGGCGTTCCGCGCATGTGCATTAGTACGTAAGGCACCTGCAGATTAGCTACTGTCCTGAACATAGCCTCATCCAGGTTGCCGCCCGAAATATCATTGACAATAGCAGCTCCGGCACCTACGGCCGCTTCTGCCACTGCTGCTCTGAAGGTGTCTACGGAAATGACTGCTTCAGGAAAATTTTTATAGATAACTTCGATGGCCGGCACCACTCTGTCCAGCTCTTCCTGCACCGGTATGTCTGTTGCGCCGGGGCGCGAGGAATAGCCGCCAACATCCAGGATGTCAGCGCCATCGGCCAGCATGGTTTTGGCTTTCTGAAGCACTGCCTCTGAAGAGTTGAAGCGGCTGCCGGCATAAAAAGAATCAGGAGTAATATTCAGAATGCCCATGACCTGCGGGGTGTCCAGGGGGAGGAGCTTTCCGCGGCAGTTCAGTGTGGTTTTTGTGCTAAAAAGCGTATCTTTCGCTTCCAAAGTAGGCATGTAAGTCTGTTGATTTTAAAATTAAAGCTAAAAAGTTGATTAATCAAACACTTCAGGAATATGATCAGGTAGTGCGCCGCTGCAAGGATACCTTCGTGAAGAAAACGAGGGATTACGGTACTGCTTGGCGCGTATTGCGGCTGCCTTCTATCACCGATCAGATTTTCATCAAAGCACAGCGTATCCGATCCATTCAGGAGAAGGGGAAACAGCTGGTGGAAGACGATATCAACGGGGAGTTTGTGGGCATCATCAACTACTGTATCATCGCGCTGATGCAACTGCACCTGCCAACTGACGCCGACATGAATTTGCCGGCTGAGGAAGTGGAGCGGCAGTACTCGCATCATATTGAAGAAAACGTGAAGCTGCTGAAAGCCAAGAACCACGACTACGGTGAGGCCTGGCGCGACATGCGCGTGAGTTCCATCACGGACATCATTCTGATGAAGCTGTACCGCACGAAGCAGATAGAAGATAATGAGGGGCAGACGCTGATTTCTGAGGGAGTGGAAGCCAATTACCGCGACATGATCAACTACGCTGTTTTTGCACTAATCAAGCGAGGCTTTGCGGGGTGAAAAATCCAACCACCCCTACCCCTCCTTGTCTAAGGCGGGGAACCTACTTTTACTATACCAAATTGCTCATTTTATAGTTAGCACAGCTGGTTCGGCAACAGTAAAAGGCAAATTTTTACTTCATAAAGCTTGAAGTAGTAAGTACAAATTCCCCACCTTAGACAAGGAGGGGTTAGGGGTGGTTGGACCCGGAACTGTATCTCATTAAAATGTATCTATAAGTAATGAAATATATAAGCAAATTCTGCTGGCTTTTTGTAGGGCTGCTTTTCATTTTCTCGGGTCTGATTAAAATCAACGACCCTGTAGGCACCGCCATCAAATTAGAAGAGTACTTTGAGGTGTTCTCTACGGACATCTCGCCCATCTTCAAGTCGTTTGAACCTTACACGCTTTTTCTGTCCATCTTTCTGAGTGCATCAGAGATTGTGCTGGGGGTGGCCTTGCTGGTGCGCTGGAAGTTGAAGACTGTGCTCGTGCTCTTGCTGTTGATGATTGTCTTCTTCTCCTTCCTTACGTTCTACTCAGCTTATTATAACAAAGTAACCGACTGTGGCTGCTTTGGCGACGCCATAGTGCTCACGCCATGGGAGTCGTTTACAAAAGACCTGGTGCTCCTGGTCATGATCGTGATACTGCTGTTTACCCAGCAGTATCTGCAGCCTATCATGCGGCCTGCCACAGGTGCGGTGATCACTATTATAACGGCAGCCATTTCTGTTATGGTGGGGTGGTATGCGTATGAGCACCTTCCTTACATCGATTTCCGCGCTTACAAGGAGGGCAACAACATACCAGCCCTTATGAAGCCATCCGCTCCGCTGCGCTACAAGTACATTATGGTGAAAGACGGGCAAGAGGAGGAGTTTGAGGAGTACCCTACAGACACCAGTTATACTTTTAAGCAAATGGTGGCGGTAAACCCGGAGGACGGCCCGAAAATCACAGACTTCAATGTCTGGAATGATGAGGGAGACTATACGCAGGAGATACTGACAGGAAACAAACTGCTGATTCTGGTGCAGAGTGTGGCGAAGGCAGAACAGGCAAATTTTAAAGACATCAACAAACTGGTGAAGGCGGCCGAGCAACAGGGACTCACACCTTTGGTCATCACGAGCAGCAGCGGCGCTGAGTTCGAAGCTTTCCGCCACGAGGTGAACCTGGCCGCTCCATACTACTATGGGGATGGTACCGTTCTTAAAACCATTATGCGCTCTAACCCCGGTATCCTGCTGCTGCAGGACGGCACCGTGAAAGGCAAGTGGCACCACAACGACACGCCGGATATAGAGGAAGTGCAGGAAGCGCTGGCTGAGGAGGAGTAGGGGCGCTATTCGTTGTTTGGTTATGCCATCATCAAGAAATGTATATCGTGCAACGGCACAATGTACGCAACCACACCTCCATTCGTAATTCGTAATTAAAAAAGATGCTAATCTTTTTGATAGGTATGATGGGAAGTGGCAAGACCACCTTAGGCAGGCAACTGGCGGAGCGTCTAAGCTATACCTTCGTGGATTTAGATGAATACCTGGAGAAGAGGGAAGGCCGCACCATTGCACAGTTGTTTGAACAGGAAGGGCAGGACCGGTTCCGGGAACTGGAGCGGGAGGCGCTGGAGGCCGTAGTGCAGGAGTATGAGCATGCTGTCATTTCTACAGGAGGCGGCGCGCCCTGCTTCTTCGACAATATGGACTACATAAACCGGCACGGGAAAAGTTGTTTCCTGGATGTGCCTGTTGAAGAAATAACCAAAAGGCTCATGGCCTCTGATTTGCAGGTGCGGCCACTGCTGGCTGGCAAGACAGAAGCAGAAATTAATTCCTTCCTTGTTAAAACATTAGGTCTCAGAAAACAGTTTTATAAGCAAGCCAGCATCATTTTGCAGGGGCCTGCCATTGGGGTGGAGGAACTGCAAATTTTGCTCAACAATAACTGAAGAGGTTCGTTGAACTGTTTTTACAAGGTTCGTTGAACTGTTCCGCATGGTGCAACCGGCATCGTGTAAGAAATAAAAAGTAAGTAATTTTGCAACATTGTTGAAGTATAGCAAAATCTAATTATGAAACCTAACCACAAAGGACGTGCTCAGATTTTTGAGAATCCTTTTCTTGAAAGACTGACCCGCACGCACATTGCCCTTCCAATTTCTATCTTCATGATATTTGCTATCGGGCTGATATACTATGGCATTACACATAGCTTCATAGGTGTAGTGGAGGCTATCGGTTTGTTTTTTGCAGGCTGGCTTCTTTTTTCACTACTCGAGTATGCTGCGCATCGTTTTGTTTTCCATATGGAAACAGACACACCTGTAAAAGCGCGCATACAGTATACTTTCCATGGCAACCACCATGAGTACCCCAAAGACAAAGAGCGCCTGGCCATGCCGCCCATTGTGAGCGTTTTGATTTCGTCTCTGTTGTTCTTCGTTTTTAAGCTGATCTTCGGACAGTTTGTGTTCGGAATACTGGCAGGCTTGCTGTTTGGCTATGCCATGTATTTGTTTGTGCATTACGCCGTACATGCCTATGCGCCACCTAAAAATTTTCTGAAAACGCTTTGGGTACACCATAGCATTCATCACTATAAAGATCCGAACGTAGCTTATGGTGTATCATCACCGCTCTGGGATTTTATCTTAGGAACAATGCCGAAGAAGTCGAAATAAAGTAATGTTTTTAGACATAAAAGGGAGCCAGCAACGGCTCCCTTTTATTTTTGTATCTAAAGTAATTGATATAAGCTCCTGACTTAAGCCTCCTGCTTTTGCGGTGCTAGCTGCATTTTTGTAACAGAAGCACATCCTTTGTAAACAGCGATTTGTTTAGCCTGATGGCTTTCTACAGGCAGGAGAAGAAATCAGTTGGGTTAAGCTTTTGTTGGCAGTGCTCTGGTGAGCCAATGAGGGAGCGGTAAATTTTGCACTGTAGTAAAAACAGAGTGAGACCCGGCGAGACTAAAGCCAGTAAGGAAAGGGAAGTAAAACAGAAAAGGAGCCTTGCGGGGCTCCTTTTCTGTTTTCAGTCTTTTATCGTCTGCCAGTGAATTTGCGGAAGATCCAGACAATGATCAGCACAATTATAACAATGATAATTAGTGCTGTCCACATACCTGCTTCAAAGATATCGCCAACTACCTCACAACTACTAAGTGTAACGGTCAGCAATATGAGTAGGGTCATTAAGTAGACTCTTATGTTTTTCATGGTATTATACATTTAGGTTCAGGCTGTTCTTTTATGTGTTGTGGCAAAGTATCGTCAGCCTTTTATATGATAATATTGCCATGTTAATCTTACTGCAACAAAGCCTAAAAGGTTATTTAGGATAAAATAAAGTTAGAGCAGGACCGGGCTTTGTCTCTTAAGCTGCACGTAAAAGCCTTGGGAAACTCTTCATCCAAAATCGGGTTCAACACAGTGCAACTGAGGCTGCGACAGTTCATAGGAAGTAGTGTCTCGAAAGACATAAGCTATTTCTCTCAAACTACTTCTTTCAAAGCTGTTTTGCCATTCAGGTATACAAAGCTAACGGGAGCGCCCTTACTCTCTGCGTAACTCTTTTGTAATGGGTAAAGTAGTTTTATAGAGGAGGTGGCTGCCTTAGTTATAGTACAGAGGCATGGTTTTAACTATTCAGTTGAGGAAAATCTGCTTCACTTTCTGGATATGGGAGGTGTAAGAATGTCATTTTCGGCTACTAAGAAAGTCAACGTGAAGCATACTCACCGACAAACTGGCTGCCAGAACAGCGTAAGCAGCAAAAGACGCACATTTTTTGCGGGCCCATTTCTCCGGAATTTACTGGCATTAAGTACGATTTTTAGTGTCATGATTAAATAAAAGACGTATCCTTCTTTAGACAAAGATTCCTTTTTAAGAGAGTGTTCTCCTGTAACCTATATATGAATGATGATTAAACGTAATAATTCCTCAGAAACAGGTCCTGATGTAGTTTTGATAGGTGCCGGCATTATGAGTGCCACACTGGGCGTGCTGCTAAAGGAACTGCAACCTGATATAACAATTGAAATTTTTGAGCGGTTGGATGTGGCGGCGGCGGAAAGCTCTGACGCATGGAATAATGCCGGAACAGGCCACTCTGCCTTTTGTGAGCTAAACTATACCCCTGAGCTTCCGGATGGCTCTATCGAAACCTCAAAGGCTGTTAAAATTGCTGAGCATTTTGAAATATCGAAGCAGTTCTGGGCGTATCTGATAGAAAATAAGCTCATCGAGATACCGGAATCCTTTATCAGGAGCACACCGCACATGAGCTTTGTGTGGGGCGACAAGAACGTTGACTTCCTGAACAAACGCTACAAGGCCCTCACATCGTGCCATCTTTTTAAAGGAATGGAGTACTCTGAAAACCCGGGGGAGATAGAAGAGTGGATGCCGCTCATCATGGAAGGCCGCGACAGGTCACAGAAAGTGGCGGCTACCCGCATGGACATTGGTACCGATGTGAACTTCGGGCAACTGACGCGCTGCATGTTCGACCACCTGCAGAGCATGGATGGCGTAAAGCTGCACTTCAACCACGAAGTTAGCAAACTGAAACAGCAGTCTGATGGTTCCTGGCGAATCAAAGTAAAAGACAGGGCGACCGGAGATAAGCGAAAGGTATATGCTAAATTTGTATTTATAGGGGCAGGAGGCGGCTCTTTGGCCCTGCTCGAGAAGTCAGATATACCGGAAGGCAAAGGCTATGGCGGCTTCCCGGTAAGTGGCCAGTGGCTCAAGTGCACAAACCCGGACGTGATAAAGAAACACCAGGCAAAAGTATACGGGAAGGCTGCGGTCGGTTCGCCGCCGATGTCTGTGCCACACCTTGATACCAGGATGATCAACGGAAAGCAGGAATTGCTCTTTGGTCCTTATGCCGGTTTCTCAACCAAGTTCCTGAAGAGCGGCTCTTACATGGACCTGCCTAAATCCATAAAAGTAGGTAACCTACGCCCTATGGTGGTGGCAGGCATCAAAAATATCCCGCTTACAAGGTACCTCATCAACCAGGTGCGCCAATCTCCTGAAGACCGCCTGGGGGCACTCCGGGAGTATTACCCGCAGGCCAGGAGAGAAGACTGGGAACTGGAGGTGGCCGGGCAGCGTGTTCAGGTAATCAAGAAAGACCCTAAACATGGGGGCGTGCTGGAGTTTGGGACAGAAGTAGTGAGTGCAGCCGATGGCTCTATCGCCGCGTTGCTTGGTGCCTCGCCGGGTGCCTCTACGGCTGTCTCTATTATGCTCACGCTCATGGAGCGGTGCTTCCATGATAAAATTGATTTCGGCCAATGGCAAGCCAAGCTAAAGCAGATGATACCGTCTTACGGAGAATCACTTGGAGCAAATGGCCAGCTGCTGGAGCAGGTAAGAGAGCACACCAGCGAAGTGCTGGGACTGAAAAACCTGGAGCAGATTCAGAAGTAAAAAGCAGAAGCTTTACAACAGGATAGCCTGCCTGCGGGAGCAACGATTTTTATGCGCTTGCGCAGGCGGGCTTCTGCTTCAGTATAACTGCTGACAGTGCCACTGTACCACTGTACCTGCTTAAGGTGATTTATAGGCTTTCGCGCGAAGCTGGAATCAGTGATGTTTCCTGTGATTTAGCTTAATGAGTGCTTACCCGTATGGTGCCAGGAGATCCTCCGGAAATGAAGAGGCTTATAAAGTCTGCTGGTGTTGCCTCGTAAAACTCTTCTTTTAGGTTATACATCGCTTTTACATGCCTGCAGATTCTCACGTTACTGGCAAAAGGCAGCTGGAACCGGATGACATGTTGTTCCGCCACTAGCGTGGAGCTAACCATGAACACTGCATTGTTTCTGTACCAGTGCTTTTTGCTGATGGCGGCCTTTACGTTGTTCAGAAACCTCTGGTCAATTTCAGTTTTGTCGTTGGCGTCGAAGACTTCAAAAAAGTTAGTAACCTCCAGGTAGTGCGTCTTCCCGTCTTTGGCAGCAACGATTTTCTTAATTATCCCAAGTTGTTCCTGCGTCATGTGTACCACCTGTTTTTCACCAGGTATATCCACAACTAACAGAAACCACAGAGCATCCTTGTACCTGACAGATACAGGGCGGATGGAGTTAAAAATAGCGTTGCTCTTTTGGGTGTTTGCTGCAGATATAAACCTGCCTGCTGTGGCTGTTTCTCCCACCGCCTCCAAAGACGCAGTAATATTTTTGAATTTTTCCTGTGAGGAGGCCGTGGTTGCTGAGAGTAGTAAAGGAAGCAAATAGAGTAAGAAAGTTTTCATGTGGTGGTTGGGCTGTTGGCTTAAAGTATGGGCAAAGGATATTCGTAGTCGCTTTATAATCTCTTCGGTTGAAGGGAGCTTGTAATATATGTTTTTACAAATATATAAGTTCTGTAGTCTTTAACTGCGATTTAGATAGCTTTTATATAAAGCTTCCTTCACCTGGGCAGCATCCTCGGAAAGTCCTTTTGCATGGCTCTTTTTCCATATATAAAGAGTGCACTGCCGCGAAATAGCAGGCGGAAACCTGGAGAAGCACATCAGCTACAGGTGCCGGAGCACATCAGCATTGAGGTAGGGGAACTGCCGTTTGTGCTGATATGTCGCGCCCTGATCCTGCAGGTGTTTCAAAACCTGCTCTACAACACCATTAAGTATGTGGACAATCCATTGGGCAGGATTGAGGTTGTCTGTGATCAGGAGGCAGGCTACATCAGGGTTTCTGTGCGCGACAACGGGGTGGAAATCAAGCGAAGGAACTTCGAAAAGATATTCTATTTCTTTAACAAGACGCACAAAATAACAGGCGCCGATTCCTCCGGCATTGGTTTATCTATTGTGAAGAAGATAGTTGAAACCAAAGGAGGCCAAGTATAGGTAGAGTCTGAAATAGGAGCAGGCAGCACCTTTTACTTTACACTGCCACTGGAAGATGTACAGGTTCAGGCGTTATGACAGCCAGATAGCCCATAAAAACAAGCTCCGGTGAAGCGACCTGCAGACTATGCTAAACAGGCCGCTCCACCGGAGCTTAATTTACTCTAACTGAGCCTTCAACAACAGGGCGTCCCGCAGGGACTATCGCGCAACGCCAGTAATTTTTGCCTCTTACTTTTTCTGCTCTGACAGGAACGTGATGAGGGAAGCGAATTCCTCATAAGACAGGGCATTGGCTAAGCCAGCAGGCATCATAGATGTTTCCAGTTCCTTGCGGCTTAGAATGTCTTTGGTGTTGATGGTGAATACCTGGCCGGCAATATTCCGCATCACAATTTTATCCGCAGATTCCTGTGTGATGAATCCCATGTAGCTCTTATCTCCTTTGGCGGTAATAAGAACAGAGGCAAATCCCTGGGAAATAGAAGCATTCGGTTTTAGAATAGACTCTGCTATCTGCTCGCGGTTCATGATAGAGCCGATCTGCCCCATAAAAGGCCCTTTCATTGACTCGCTCACCTCGATGCTGTGGCAGGCAACGCACCCTTGCTGGGCAAATATGGCTTTACCTTTTACCGGGTCTCCCTTTATTTTGGCCATTGCCAGCATCACGTCTTCAATGGAGGACTTCCCAACCTGACCCTTCTGGTTCTTAATTTTTTCCAGGTCTACGTTGATTTCTTCTTTCGCTGCAATAGTTTCTTCTCCTCCAAACTCGGTGATTCCCATCCTGTGCCTGGCATTTAGGTCAGCATAAAACTCCTTTCCAGCGGCACCCGCTTTATTCCATTCCTCTTTTAGCAGCTTTTCGATGGCAGGAGAAGACTCCCATGCAATCTCTTTGTAGTAAGGCCCGTGCGTATCTGGACGGGTGCTCCACCACCAGGAGCCATCGTAAGGAGCTTCTTTTTTATAGAGGCGTGATAAAGTAGTCAGGATTTCTTTTTTCAGTTCCTGGTCATTTGTCTGCTGGTAAGCCGTTATCAATCCATCCACGGCTTTCGGGTCGTGCATGTAGCGCAGCGCCCAAAGCGCGAGCTTCGAGTTATCTGTGCCGATGGCCTTTACACTGGCATCTACTGCCTGCAGATTCACCAAAGCCTGTACCGCAAGGTGAGGCAGAATGACAGGTGCATTAGGTACGGCATGTGGTCCTTCTGTGCCTTTTGCCGGTGCAGCAAGGGATGCAGGAACCTTCACCTGTAACAAAGCAGGCACTGCCTCCGCCCGGTCAAGGCGGCCAAGGCCTATGATGGCCGCTGCCTGAACACGCTCAGAGCTGCTTTTCAGCCCCTCGAGAAATGGTTCGATGGGTACGTTTTTGAGACGCGTCTTTCTATCGCTGAGGGCGCGCAGGGCGAACTCTCTCATCTCGCTCTCCTTCGTGAGCTTCACTAAATTTTTAGTGCCGTTCTCGCCAGCCGCCTGTGCGTAGGTATACATGCCGGCTATACGGGCGGGCAGCGGCAGGCCTTTATTTGCAGCCACTTTCCAGGCTGCTTTGGTGGCCTTTTTAGCTGGTCTGTCAAGGAGTTCCTGCTGGGCGTGCAAACGGGCCACGGCGTTATCTGACTTCAGTAAGTCCGCCAGTTCATTTACAGACAGCTTTTCGAGATCAGGGAACGGCTTGTACTCCCAGTTTGCCGGCACCGCGCGCACCACAAATCCTTTGCCCGGGTTCCCTGAATAACCCGCACCATCCCAGGCCGACAGGTAAAGCCTGCCTGAAGCATCAACATCCAAGTCTGTGATCTGCGGGAGCTTGACAAACTCTTCTTCCGTTTGCTTGAAGCTGGCACCGTCCGGCGTTACCCGGTGGATGTAGAGTTGGTTCCTTCCCCAGTCTGCCATCATCGGGACAATGTTGTATTTGGCAGGCCAGGTGCTATCGTCCATATACAATGCACCGGCACCGGAGCCTCCTCCCAAGTCTACCAGGGCAGGAATAATCTCATCTGTGAAGTTCTTGAACAGGACAGGGTACCCGTATTCACCGGACTGAATCTGATGGCTGAAGCGTATGTTCCAGCCACCGCCATCGTTGGTGTTGCCACGCGTGAAAATGTTCATGTATGGGTCAATCGCCACATCATAGATGTTGCGCATCCCGTGCGTGTATACTTCCATTTCTGTGCCATCCGGCCGAACCCGCACAATTCCTCCTCCCAGCATGGTCAGTTTCTTACCTGTGCGGTCCACTGCATCATGGAAACCAAAGTCACCTACGGCAATGTATATCCACCCGTCAATGCCCATCCGGATACCATTGGTAGCGTGGTCGGTACCGCGGCTTTGCAGGAATTTAGGAGAACTGATGTTCTGGATGAGCGGCTTGGAAGGACCATCCGCCACACCGTTTTTATCGGCATCCTCAAAAACAACGAGATCCATGCCAGATGCTATGCCAGTTTCTTTTGAGAAGGTGGTGTGCAGCACGAAGAGCTGGTCGCCGAGCGAAATGATACCACGCGGGTTATCTACGGCGGCAAAAACGGTGTGCTGATCTGCTTTACCGTCATGGTCAGTGTCTACCAGCTTGATAATGCTGCCTTTCCCCGGATCCTTTCCCAGCGAACCCATCATGTCCACGCCCACATACACTTCCCCGTTTGGTGAAACGGCGAGGGTAGCAGGGCTTGGGGTAATTTCAGGACCTGCAAAGTTCGTTATTTTCAGGTCGCTTGGCCCTTCCTGGAGAGTGGCGGTCGCCGTAGTACGGGTTATAACTTTACTGTTATTTTGCGTTTCAGAATTAACTGGTTTTTCTATAAAACCTATCAATGTCAGAAAAGCATAAAACACGTTTAATGAAAGTTTCAACATCTTTTAATTGTCCTTATTGCTTCTTCTTGATGAAAAATGGGTAAAACAGTAATACTTAAGGGTATTGGTTATTAAAATAAGGTACTTTAAAGAGAATTGCTACCAACGTTATAAAAACTTTTTACCTGCTGGTTTAGCCTTTTTGTACTTATTAAAGGCTGCTCCTGATCAATACTTGTCATAAAAACACTTATTGCTTTTAGATGAGCATCGAATAGCAGGCGCATGTTTAAGTAAGCTACTTTTTTACAGCAACAATTATTCCTGTTGCCCATACTTGCTTTGTCAGGTGCAAATCTTCCCTTGCCTCCAGATAGTTGATAAGACTGGTCGCTTTTTCATGGTGTCCGTCCGGCCAGTTAGGCTGTGGCAGCATATCATCGATGATATAAAGCCCGCCTCTTTTCAGCATAGTCAGTACTTCATCGAGAAGCAGGTACTTGCCATGCCATGTGTCTGCAAAAATAAAATCGAATTTCAGGTGCTTGTTGCGGTCTACCCATTCGCCACCATCGGTGAGTATCAGATTAAAACGCTCATCGCTTCCTAAAAACCTGCGGGCGATTTCCAGAAAAACAGGTTCGTTGTCAATGGATACCAGCGAGGAGTCAGCGTCCATTCCGTCCAGAATCCAGGCTGTGGAGAGACCTGTTCCAGTTCCGAGCTCCAGGAATTTGCCCGAGGGTTTGGAAGCCGCAAGTGTCCGAAGTAAAGAGCAGGTCAGTACATCCGAGGCCATTGTAAAGCCCGATGCTTTCGTCGCGTCGCTGATGCTGCTATAAGCCTTCGGAAACTGCTGGTTTACTTCTTCTGTCATTGTTACTGGGTAGCTTAGGGATAGCTTACGTGCTGCCTGTGAAAACGGCTGTAATTGCAATCAGCAGTAATTTTTGTAAAGTCCACAAGCCGTTTGAAACAAGCCATCAGGCCAGTTGCATGATGTTGTATTAGCTGTGTCGCCACAAGAGGTTTCCTCCTCACGCTTTATCGTAGCAGGAGCATGCAATCAAAAAAGCGGAATTGTTGCGCTGAAGCTCTGCCGCAGCAGTTGCTGTGAAAGTAATATATTAGTGTGCTTTTGCCGTATGTGCTACCCTGCTTCCCTACAGGAAGTACGTTCCTATAGTAGAGGCAATAAGAGAGAGAATGTATATAATAAGGAACCACTTAAAGAACTTCTTTCGGATAGAGGAATTCTTTAAAAATGGATAGAACAGGAAATAAAGCAAACCTAAGGCAGCAAACAAAATCCCTATCGTCTTGAGCATATCTTAATTTTTAAAGGCTGCCAATTATCCAGCAGGTATAAAAGTACAAGTTATCTGATACTTTTTGTAAGATAACCAGCCGCACCCCACCACGTTCCTGTAAACCGTAGAGAAAGCGGCTTCCAGGTAAGCTTTTATTGTACCGGGAACTCCTGGATCAGCTCAGGCCAAAGTGCCTCCTTTATCACACTAAGGTTTACGGCTAAGTTGGGCTCATTCTTGCCCAGGCAGACGTTCCAGCAGAAATTATTTGATGTCCCGTTGGGCCTGCAGAGGCTATCAAGCAGGGTGAGCCCACAGCAAATAGTACTACAGTTGCAGGCTGCTGCCAATAAGAAGACCTGGAGCAGTGAAAGAGTTCCTGGCAGCGGCTTGTCCTTCTAAATAGTCAGAGAGAAAGGAGGCTGAAAATAATCCTGGATACCGGCTTGTGTGCAAAAGAAAAGCCACTTAGTATTTTTACCAGTAAGTGGCTGATTGCAAAGATCCTCCTAGTGTCTTGTACTACTAGATTTTTGAGGACAGAGTATTTTTTGATAGTTGCAAGGCAAGAGAGGCTGGCTTTCTCACCCTATGTGACTGCTGGTCTAAGAAACTTAATTTTTCCTGCTTACCGACAAGCATTAGCCTGCCCTTTTTCGTCATTCACCAAAATTACACTTCGATTTTATATTATTACAGTTATAATAAATAATAACATTGTCCTAAAAAAAAAAAAATGAGTATATATCTAGCAAGGGTTAATAGGTAAGAAAGCTTCCGGTGATATGCACTGCCTTGCCTTTTGCTCTACTGTACTCCCTAATTCACTCCGCGTGAGCCTGCATGAGCAGGAGCCTTTGTGCCTCATCAAACTTCATTTCTTTAATCATTAATCACATCATGAAAAAAGGAATACAATCAAGGGAAGCATGTATCTACCTGACGCAGCTCCTTATGCTGTTGTTCTCCCTGCCCACTGTGGCCCAGCAGGTAACAGTGGAGTGGGCTGAAGGCTATGATAGCCAGGGGACTACCTCTGAAAGTTCAGGATACGTTGGCAAAATGATAATAGCCGTGGATGAAGATGGAAACAGCTATGTAGCAGGCCGCAGCATGAACTACAACACTTATAGAGCAAATATAGTAACGACTAAACATTCTCCGGCAGGTGAAGAGTTGTGGGTGAGGGTGTATGAAGGCGTGCTAAATAGCGAGCCTACAGCCATTGCCGTAGACAATGCTGGCGGAGTTTACGTCACCGGCGTCTCCGTAACCGGCTATGAAAGATATGACGCTTTACACTACGGCACAGACTACCTCACCGTCCGCTACTCCGCCTTGGACGGCACGCTGACCTGGGACGAGACTTACAACGGGGCCGGCAACGGTAGTGATGTTGCCAGGGCCGTCGCTGTCGACACATTGGGCGGTGTTTACGTCACAGGCGAGAGTTACAGTGGTAGCAGCGGTATTGACTATACAACCATTCGCTACGCCGCCTCAGACGGCACGTTGACCTGGGGCATGACTTATAACGGGATCAGAAATAGCTATGACTACGGCAGGGCCATCGCCGTCGATAACCTGGGCGGCGTCTACGTTACAGGTGCAAGCTGGAGCGGGGCCAGGCGTATTAAGTATACGACTATCCGCTACGCCGCCTCGGACGGCACGTTGACCTGGGGTAAGACTTACAAGTGGGCCAGCAATAGCTACGACTACGGCAGGGTCATCGTTGTCGATAACTTGGGCGGCGTCTACATAACAGGTGAAAGCTGGAGCGGGGCCTGCAAAAATAACTATATGACAATCCGCTACGCCGCCTCGGACGGCACATTGACCTGGGACGAGGCGGAGTATCCAGAATGATACTCCAAACAAAATAGCTGTGGATGAGGAAGGCAATAACTACGTTACCGGACGGAGCTACAACATTCATACTGGCTTATCAAACATGGTGGTGTTCAAGAACTCCTCGGCGCGGGTGGAGATGTGGGTCAAGACATGTGAAGAGGTCCGCTAATTTATCCCTACGGCCATCACCTTCTACGACTTAGGCGGTGCCTACGTGAAAAGCGCAAGTGGGGCGGGGCCAACGGGTATCAAGTCACGTGCCATTTTACTATGACAATGCTCCTATTGAGCTACAGCATAAAATCAGTGGTTCGATACTTTTCAGTTTCAGAAAAACTGATTTCTGAAACTGAAAAGTATCGAACCACTAAAACCAACAGCCTAGGTTCTCTAATTTGTTCAGAAACGATGAATACAAGAGGCTGTAAAACAAAACAAGCCATCATTTCTGATGGCTTGTTTAATTGGGCTCCCCCTCCTGGGCTCGAACCAGGGACCCCATGATTAACAGTCATGTGCTCTAACCAACTGAGCTAAGGAGGAATTTTATGTGTTTTCAGCAGCTTTCCCGCTGATTGATGGTGCAATATTACGGTGGTTTTACTTATGACGCAAGCGCACGTCGAAAAAAACTTTTACAGATTTGTGTAATGTTCTGTAAATCAACCGGAAAAAATTAGTTCGAAATGTACAGCAGCGAGCCGGAAAGGGCTGTTCGGTACTGGAGGAGGCCATACACAGAGGGTCCGCCTGTTACGTTACCCTGCAGGTTAAACTGGGAGCCGCAGCAGGCATCCACTATAAAAAGGTTAGAGGCATCCACCTCTACCCCGGAGCAAGTGGATGTCGGATCGTGGGGGCAGGCGCGCTCAAAGGCCAGGTACTGCCCGGCGTTCTGGCGCACAACCAGTATCCCTTTATAACCACCGGCAACATATGCGTAGCCATTGTCTTGGCGCAGGCCGGGGTAAAGCTGGCTGTTCACGTTTATTTGCTCATCCACGTATACTTCCGGTATTCTTGGCCTTACGCTATCGCTGTCGCTGCAGGCGGTGGTGAGCAGCAGCAGGAACATGCAAAGCGCCCACAGCTTATTCATAGGTATAAAAGCCTTTGCCCGACTTGCGGCCATGGTGCCCGGCATCCACTTTTTGCTGCTGGATGCGGCTCGGTCTGAACTTAGAATCATAATGGAAAGCCTCGAACATAGAGGTGGTTACTGAATAATTAGTATCAACACCTATCAAATCCATAAGTTCAAATGGTCCCATCTTAAAGCCACTGGCCTGCATAAGCTTATCTATTGTCTCTACGTCGGCTACGCCCTCTTCCAGCAGCTTCAGCCCTTCCACATAAAAGTGGCGCGCCACACGGTTCACAATAAAGCCAGGAGAATCTTTGGCCATCACAGGCGTCTTTCCCAGTTTGAGCGCCAGCGCTTTTATAGTGTCAGCTGTTTCGGGGGCAGTAGCAGCACCAGAAATCACTTCCACCAGTTTCATGATATGGGCCGGGTTAAAAAAGTGCATGCCTACCACCCGCTCCGGATTCGGTATAGAGGCTGCTATTTGTGTGATAGGAATAGAGGAGGTGTTGGAGGCAAGTATCGTATCTGCCGGATTTATGCTAGCCAGTTCCTTAAAAATACTTTGCTTCACCTCCAGGCGCTCTACTACCGCCTCAACAATAAGCTGGCAGCTGAGTTGTAAGGTGTCGCCTGTAAAGGTGAGGTTATCAAGGGCTGTTTTCTTTTCTGCTTCCGTTAACTTTCCGCGCTCAATGCCTTTATCAAGATTTTGCGTGATGGTAGTTTTAGCTTTCTCCAGCACCTGCGCATTTATGTCGAACAGAATGGTAGTGTAACCAGCCTGCGCACAAATCTGCGCAATGCCTTGGCCCATCGTGCCGGCACCTACCACACCTATAACTTTTATATCCTCTAATTTCATTTCTTTATGCGTTTTTATAAAAAACGATGAGTGAATGCTCTGCAGTACTTATGACTCACATAAAGTGCTACAAAACATTCACTCACTTCATTCAGCTTTCTATACTTAAATAACCCCTTCAAACTGGCGCAGGAAGCGCACATCGTTTTCGGTGAAGAGGCGCAGGTCTTTTATCTGGTACCGGAGCATCGTAATTCGCTCTATACCCATACCAAAGGCAAAGCCGGAGTATATTTCCGGGTCGATACCGGAACTGTGAAGCACGGCCGGGTCTACCATGCCGGAGCCGCCAATCTCAACCCAACCTGAGCCTTTGCAGATATTGCAGCCTTCGCCTTTGCAGATAAAGCAGGTAATATCAATCTCAGCGCTTGGCTCCGTGAACGGGAAGAACGACGGACGGAAACGGATTTGCGTGTCCTGGCCGAACATCTCCTTAGCGAAGTAATACAAGGTCTCCTTCAGGTCTTTAAAGCTCACGCCTTTGTTCACGTAGAGGCCCTCTACCTGGTGGAACACCATGTGCGCACGTGCCGAAATAGCCTCGTTGCGGTACACACGGCCCGGCATGATGCTGCGAAGCGGCGGCTTGTTGTTCTCCATCAGGCGCACCTGTACGGTAGAAGTATGGGTACGCAATAATTTCTCCTTGTTCTCACTCAAAAAGAAGGTATCCTGCATTTCGCGTGCCGGATGGTTTTCCGGGAAGTTCAGGGCAGAGAAGTTGTGCCAGTCGTCTTCCATCTCGGGCCCTTCTGACACATTAAAGCCAATGCGCTCGAAAATGCGCACAATCTCCTGGCGCACCAGCGAGAGCGGGTGGCGGGTGCCCAGCGTGTTGGGTACAGGAGGCAGGGTAAAGTCGAAGCTGTTATCTGAGTTCTGGTCAGCGGCGCTGGCCAGTTGATCCTGCGCCTGGTCAAAGCGCTCCTGGGCACGGTTCTTCAGGCCGTTCAGGTGCTGGCCAACCTCCCGGCGCAGCTCCGGTGCCACCTGCTTCAGGTTATCAAACAGGTCGGCAATGCGGCCCTTCCGGCCGATATAGGCGATACGGAATTGCTCCAGTTCAGCAGCGTTCGTAAGCGGTGCTGCCTCTATCTCTTGTGCTACTTGTTGTATGTTCTCCACCATAATACGCAAAGATAATAAATTGGCGCTACTGATTCTATCTTAGGCTTTTCTCTGTTGCTACTTATGGCAGTGACGAGGGAGGCGGTTAATTGCAGAAAGGAACTATACTTCGTAATTTACCGACGCAAACCTGCAGCTTACCGACTTCTCTCCCCTGCCCGCCTATCTGCTATAGACGCGCGGGCTCGTTTACAGTACATTTAAGCATAAACTTGAAAAAAGTGATTATGGAAAACAGAGAATATAACTCGGAAAGAAACTACGGGAGCAACTGGGAGAAGCCGCCGCACCAGTCCGGTGGCGGGAAAGTGCTGGCTGGTTTGCTATTAGTGACAGTGGGTGTTTTTGTGCTGGTGGCAAAGCTCGACCTGTTCTTTTTGCCAAACTGGCTGTTCTCATGGGAGGTGCTGCTGATTGTGCTGGGCCTGTTTCTCGGCTTTCGCCATAACTTTCAGAAGCCGGGCTGGCTCATACTGGTGCTCATCGGATCTGTTTTCCTGATAGAGGATATGATAGACAGTTTTGACCTGCATATTTATTTCTGGCCAGTCATGTTAATTGGGCTTGGGGTTTGGATGATGTTAAAGCCCCGTCGGGACTATCCCAGGCAATTCGAACGAAGGAGAGAAACAGGGGAGGCAGGAAGGGCACCAAACCCCGGGTTGAACCATAGCTTCAGCACAGGCTATGCCACAGACGGAGGTAGCGTTTCTGAGGAGGTGGTGGATGTAACGGCTATTTTAGGAGGTATCAAGAAAAACGTCATTTCTAAAAACTTCAGGGGCGGCGAGGTAGTCAGCGTTTTCGGGGGAACGGAACTGAACCTGAGCCAGGCCGATATGCAGCAGCCTGCCGTGCTGGAGGCAACCCAGATATTCGGGGGGACAACGCTCATTATACCGCCTCATTGGGAAGTAAAGTCTGAGATGGTGGCCATATTGGGCGGCATCGACGACAAGCGCATCATGATACCAGGGGGCTATGACCCTACGAAGGTCATTATCCTGAAAGGCACCACGCTCTTCGGCGGCCTCCAGATCAAGAGTTATTAACCAGCCGGCGCATGTATCCACTCCGCATTATACTTGCTTACCTGGGCTGGGCCTTGCTCTGGATTGCTGTGCAGACCGTGCTGCTGTGGTCGGTGGAGGTGCCCTTAGAAACAGCCATTATGGATGCCTTTATGATGAATGCGCTGTTGGTAAGTGGTGGTTATGCCATGGGTACAGGGCTGCGGTTCTACCAGCCGAGTGTAAAACAGGGTGCTTTCTTGTTGGGGTGGAGCCTGGGGCTGGCAGGAATCATCATGCTCCTGTTCAACTTTATAACAGGCAAGGTTTTTAGTGGGGATGCCGCCTACCTTGCCTTCGTAGATGCCACGCTGCCGGTACGGATGATTTTTGGCTGGCTGATAATATTGCTCATGCTGCTGCTGAACTGGATGTGGTTCTACATCCGGGAGCGGCAGCAGGACGAGGGGCGGAAAGCCACGGCCGAAAAAATGGCCCGTGAGGCAGAACTTCATTCCCTGCGTCAGCAATTGCAGCCGCATTTCCTCTTCAACAGCCTCAACTCCATTAGTGCATTGGTGGGGGCAAGGCCGGAGCAGGCACGCAAAATGATACAGCAGCTCTCCGACTTTCTGCGTGGCACCCTGCGCAAGGACGACCAGCAACAGGTAAGCCTGGCCGATGAGCTACAGCACCTGGAGCTTTACCTCGAGATTGAGAAAGTTCGATTCGGGCACCGGCTGCAAACTGCCATTGAAGTACAAAATGAAACGATGAACATGCGCCTTCCGGCGCTATTGCTGCAGCCTGTGGTGGAGAACGCCATTAAATTTGGCCTCTACGATACCATCGGCGACACAGTGATTCGTGTAAAGGCCACTGCCCAGGACCACCACCTGCAGCTGCAGATACAAAACCCGTATGACCCTGCCACCGCACGGCCGCAACTCGGCACCGGCTTTGGCCTGAGCTCTGTGCAGCGCCGCCTGTACCTGCTCTACGCCCGCCACGACCTGCTCCAGACCCAGCAGGAGGAGAACCAGTTTATCACCAGCATTAAAATTCCGCAGAAAAGATGATCAAGTGTTTAGTAATAGATGATGAGCCGCTCGCGCGTAGCATTGTGGTAGAGTACCTGCAGCACCACAAGGGTATAGAGGTGGTGCAGGAGTGTGGCGACGGGTTTGCGGGCGTAAAAGCTATCATGCAGCACCAGCCCGACCTGATCTTTCTCGACATCCAGATGCCGAAAATAAACGGCTTTGAGATGCTGGAACTGGTGGAGCAGGCACCGGGCGTCATTTTTACCACCGCTTTCGATGAGTACGCGCTGAAAGCCTTCGAGGCCAATGCGATAGATTACCTGCTCAAGCCCTTCAGTCAGGAGCGTTTTGATGCCGCCCTGAAGAAGTGGCAGGAAAAGAAAAGTAGAAATGCCGCCGACAACAAAGCCGCTGGACTGAGCGAGGTGCCGGCCAAGCAGCCGGAGGAGCAGTTGCGCATCGTGGTAAAAGCCGCCAACGACATCCGCATTATACCGGTAAAGGATGTGCTGTACTTAGAGGCCTACGACGATTATGTGAAGGTACACACGCCGGACGGCCTCTTCCTAAAAAAGAAAACCATGAACTACTATGAGCGCGTGCTTGACCCGAAGCAGTTCGTGCGCGTGCACCGCTCCTACATCATTCCCCTCACCCAACTCACCCGCATCGAAACCCTTGAAAAAGACAGCCACGTGGCACTGCTGAAGAACGGCGTGCGCGTGCTTCTGAGCCGGAGCGGCTACAGTAAACTGCGCTCCGTGCTGGGCATCTGACGAAAAAATTTTCAAGTATGAATCTTCTGGTTTTTCCGGAACAGCCTGCCTTCCGGCACACTTCCGTTTCCTCCTGATAAGCGGGGAGTTCGCCTGATGTTATTAACTGCTGATCCAATTTTGTCTCTGTTTCCAGGGTGCGGATACAGCTGTTGGGATATTGTAAATAGCTGTGTTTTAAGGCTGAATAAACATTTTGAGTGCTGTTGTGTTGATGATAAATTAACGCTGGAAACTTTGGCTATTAAAAACGTTTCCATAGTTTTGCCCTGGCTATGAGTATGGAGACAGCAGAAAATATAGATATCAGAAGTAAAATCTTAGAGGCCGCCTTTGGTATGTTCTGCCAGCGGGGCATCAAGAGTGTGTCGATGGATGACATTGCCCAGCACCTGGCTATGTCCAAAAAGACGCTGTACAAATGGTTTAAAAACAAGGACCAGGTAGTGTACGAGGCGTTGGCCAACTACCTGCAATTTGTGGAGAAGGTTTGCCAATCGGATGTTGAAAGGGCCGGTAACGCCATTGAAGAACTCTTTCATGCCATGGAGATGACGAAAAAAATCTTTACCAGCATTCACCCTTCCATCTTCCACGACCTGCAGAAATACCACCGCGACAGCTGGGCTTTATGGAAACAGCATAAAACAGGTTATATACTGGAACTGATAAAGCAGAACATGTACCGGGGCATGAAGGAAGGGCTCTTTCGTCAGGATCTGGATGTAGAGACCATTGCCCGACTGAGATTGGTTATGATCGAGATGCCCTTCGATGCGGAGCTTTTCCCTCCTTATGAATTCAATATAGCCAAGGTGCAGAAGGATAGCCTGGAGCACTACATGCTGGGAATAGCCACCCTGAAAGGGCATAAACTGATCAACGAGTACAAGCACATTATTGAAGAAGAATAATACCACCTACTACAGAGGGAATAAACCATGAAAAACAAAATAAGCCTGTTAGCAGCTTTTCTCATGCTATGGGGCAGCTTCTATACAAATGGCCAGGCCGTAGCGCCTTTCAGCCTGCAGCAAAGCATTGACTACGCGCTGCAGAACCGTGCCAGCCTGCAGGCAACCCGCAACGAGCAACGCATCGCGAAAGCCCAGGTCGGTGAGATACGGGCGATGGGACTGCCGCAGATAAACGGCTCCCTGGATGTAGGTGATAACTTCATTCAGCAGCAGAGCTTTTTGCCCGCAGAGTTCTTCCAGGACCCTAACAACCCCAATGCACCTGAGCCGGGTACCTTTGTGCCTGTAACGTTTACGCCTGCCTACACCGGTAACGCGACTGTAACGGGCAGCCAATTACTGTTTGACGGTTCCTACCTTATTGGCTTGAAAGCAGCCAAGACTTACACGGAGCTTTCCCGCAAAACAACAGAGCGGAGTGAAATAGAGGTGGCGGAGCAGGTATCTAAAGCTTACTATGGTGTGCTGGTAAACCGCGAGCGTTTTGAGCTGCTGAACCAGAACCTCATCCGGCTTGACACGCTGTTGTACCAGACCAGCATTATGTTCGAGAACGGTGTGGCCGAGAAGCTGGACGTGGACCGGCTGCGGGTACAGCTGAATAACCTGAAAGTAGAGAAGCAGAAGACAGAGCGCCTGATGGCAGTGAGCGAAAACCTGCTCAAGTTCCAGATGGGGATTGATCAGAGCCAGGCCATTCTGCTGACAGACAAGCTGGCGGAAGTAGAGGTGGATATAAGCAAGGTCAGGCCACAAAACTTTGAATACGCCAATCGCATCGAATATTCCATACTCGAAACACAGCGTG
This sequence comes from Pontibacter toksunensis, assembly GCF_042686245.1. Classification (NCBI taxonomy): domain Bacteria; kingdom Pseudomonadati; phylum Bacteroidota; class Cytophagia; order Cytophagales; family Hymenobacteraceae; genus Pontibacter; species Pontibacter toksunensis. Next base: position 59,418 of record NZ_JBHUOX010000009.1, read on the forward strand.
ACCTGGCAGAGCTTGACTTGCGCAACCGCAAATCCGGCTACCTGCCAAAGCTATACCTGAACGCCCGCTATGGTTACATTACTGCCAGCAACGAGTTCAGCAATATTACGAAGACCAGCAACTGGCTGGAGTTTGGTTATGTGGGCGGGCAGCTGCAGCTACCCATCTTCGATGGTTTGCGCAAGCACTACCAGGTGCAGCAGGGCAAGATAGCACTGGAGAACGCAAAGCTGGGCTTTAAGACACTCACACAGAGCATTGACCTGGAGCTGGAGCAGGCTTCTGTGGAGTTGACGAATGCGCTGGATGTACTGGAGTCGCGGCGGGAGAATATGGCGCTGGCAGAGGAGATTGCCCGCGTGGCTAAAATCAAGTTCCAGGAAGGTGTAGGTACCAACCTGGAGGTGGTAAATGCTGAGACTGATTTGAGGGAGGCCCAGACAAATTACTACGCTGCCATGTACGATACCCTGATTGCGAAGGTGAATCTGGACAGAGCTACTGGCACTTTGCTAACCAAATAAAACGACTGAAAAAACTACTCATCCATTGAAACTGAATATGAAACGAATATTGGGTATATCATCCATAGCTGTGCTCCTGAGCCTGGCAGCTTGTAACAGCGGCAACGAGAACAACAAAGAGGCACAACTAAAGGAACTGAAAGCACAGGAGGCAGACCTGCAGGAACAAATAGCAGCCTTGGAGGCGGAACTGAAGACTGAGGGCAAAACAGTGGCTGTCCAGAAGAAAACAGTGCCAGTGTCGGTTGCAACGCTGGCCCAGGATACTTTCCGCCATTACCTGGAGGTGCAGGGCAAGGTTGAGTTCGACCAGAATGTATTTGTGAGTGCAAAAGTACCGGGTGTGCTGACAAGCGTTCGCGTACAGCCTGGCGACCGGGTATCGAGAGGACAGACTTTGGCTACGATTGATGCGCAGGTGCTGGAGCAGAACATAGCCGAGGTAAGAACCCGCAAGGAGCTAGCCGATATAGCTTTTGAGAAACAGAAGAACCTCTGGGACCAGAAGATAGGCACTGAAATGCAATACCTCACAGCCAAAAACAACAAAGAGGCCCTGGAGCGAAGCCTTTCTACTCTGCAGCAGCAGCGTGACCAGTACAACATCAAGGCACCTGTGAGCGGTGTGGTAGATGAGGTGGTTCCGAATGCCGGAGAGGCTGTAGCGCCTGGAATGGGCATTATCCGGGTGGTGAACCTGCAGGGGGGTAAAATAGTGGCGGAGGTGTCGGAGGCATACCAGGCGAAGATCAACAAAGGTGATCAGGCAGTGGTTTTCTTCCCGGACCTGAACAAGGAGATAGAGACCACGGTAGAGGTGGTGAGCCAAGTAATCAACCCGTCGAGCCGCACCTTTACGGTGGAGCTGCGCCCAAAGAACACAAAAGATATCTCGCTGCGCCCGAACATGGTGGCTGTGGTGCGCATTCAGGATTACAAGAACGAAGGCACCATTATGCTGCCGGTAAACCTGGTGCAGAAAGACGAGCGGGCACAGTACATCTATGTGGCTAAAAAAGAAGGTGAGCAATATGTTGCTTCGCGCAAAGAAATAAAGACCGGTATGAGCTATGGCGGAAATGTGGAGGTGCTGGAAGGCCTTTCTGCAAACGACAAAGTGATAACGGCAGGTTACCAGAGTGTGAACGAAGGGCAGCCAGTAGTATTTACAGAGAACAGCCTTACCCGGAAGTAAGACTTTAAGCGTTTGAACTATGAAAGAATTCAAGCCAACCAGTTGGTCCATTGATAATAGAACGAGTATCTATATTGTCACCATCATCATCACGATTATAGGTATTTTCTCTTACATCAACTTGCAGAAGGAGAACTTTCCTGACGTTGTGATACCTACCGTGATGGTGGCGACAGTCTATCCGGGTACCTCTCCATCTGATATGGAGAACCTGGTAACACGGCCCATTGAGAAAGAGATAAAGGCGATTAACGGGGTAAAGAGGGTAACTTCCAACTCCCTGCAGGACTTCTCCATTATTACGGTAGAGTTTGAGACCGATGTGGATGTAGCGGTGGCAAAGCAGCAGGTGAAAGACGGCGTGGACAAAGCCCGCTCTGACCTGCCGACTGACCTAGACCAGGAGCCAAACGTGCAGGAGATCAACTTCTCCGAGATTCCGATCATGTATGTGAACGTGGCGGGTAACTATAGCCTGGAACAGCTGAAGCAATATGCTGAGGACCTGCAGGACCGCATTGAGGGATTCCCTGAGATTACGCGTGTAGACGTGGTGGGTGCCCTGGATAAAGAGGTGCAGGTAAACGTAGACCTGTACAAGATGCAGGCGGCGCAGGTTACTTTCACTGATATTGCGAATGCCATCTCACGGGAGAACATGACTATATCGGGCGGTAATGTAACAGTAGGCGAGGCCAAGCGCTCCGTGCGCGTGGTAGGCCAGTATACTGATCCGGAAAGGATAGGTGACATTGTATTACGATCTGTAGCCGGAGCCAATATCAAACTCAGCGATATCGCAGAGGTGAAAGAGGGCTTTGAGGAGCAGGAGAGTTATGCCCGCCTGGGTAACCAGCCGGTTATCACCCTCAATGTGGTGAAGCGCAGTGGGGAGAACCTGATTGAGGCCTCAAATAAGATTCGTGAAACGGTTGAAGAAATGCAGGGTTCCACCTTGCCGGACGACCTGAAGATCACCATCACTGGTGACCAATCTACCAGAACGCGTCATACGCTGAACGACCTGATAAACACTATCATCATCGGGTTTGTGCTGGTAACGCTGGTGCTGATGTTCTTTATGGGTACGACCAACGCCATCTTTGTCGGGCTGTCGGTGCCGATTTCTATGTTCGTGGCATTCCTCACGTTTTACTTCTTTGGAGTCTCGCTGAACATGATCGTGCTGTTTGCCTTCCTGCTGGCCCTGGGTATAGTAGTGGACGACGCCATTGTGGTTATCGAGAACACGCACCGTATTTACAACAACTCTAACCTGAGCATTGTAAAGGCATCGAAGGTTGCGGCAGGAGAGGTGTTTGTGCCTGTACTCGCCGGTACCCTTACCACCATCGCCCCGTTCTTCCCGCTGCTTTTCTGGCCAGGCGTGGTAGGTAAGTTCATGCAGTTCCTGCCAATTACACTTATTGTTACGCTGGTATCGTCGCTGTTGGTGGCCTTTATCATTAATCCGGTGTTTGCGGCCTCTTTCATGAAGAAGCACAGCGAGCACCAGGCATCTACGCGCTCCAGCAAAGTCTTCTGGTTCCTTATTGGGATAGGCTTTGCCATAGCCATTATAGGTTATATAACAGGCTGGTATGGTACAGCTAACCTAGCTTTGCTCATCGTGCTGCTGGTGCTTCTGAACAAGTTTGTGTTCACTGGAATGATCAAGGGGTTCCAGGAGCGTGTGTTGCCGCGCTTTATGTCCGGCTACGAAAGCCTGTTGCGTTGGATGCTGGTTGGCAAACGGCCGATTGGTGTGTTCTTCGGTATTATTGGCCTTTTGATATTCTCTGTGGTTCTTACAGGCATGTTCCCGCCGAAGGTGGAGTTCTTCCCGCAGGGCCAGCCCAACTTTGTTTATACCTATATCAGCATGCCAATAGGTACGGATCAGGCTGTGACAGATTCTGTGACAAAAGTGGTGGAACGCCGTGTTTATAGCGTGATTGGGCAAAATAACCCAGACGTAGAGTCCGTTATTTCTAATGTAGCCATAGGCGCAGGAGATATGAACGACCGCTCTACCACACCACAATCTCACAAGGGAAAGGTTACCGTTGCCTTTGTGGAGTATAAAGACCGTCAGGGCAGGCAATCGACTGATGAGTACCTGAGCGGGATACGTGAGGCTGTGAAGGGAATACCCGGTGCAGATATTACAGTAGACAAAGAGCAGAGCGGCCCGCCGGTGGGCAAGCCGGTTTCGGTGGAGATTGCCGGAGAGGGTTTTGAGGACCTGGTAGCGCTTTCGAAGCAGGTGGAGCAGTATATTGATCAGCAGGGGATAGCCGGTATTGAGGAGTTGCGCTCTGACTTGGAAGACAGCAAGCCAGAGATAGTCATCAACATAGACCGTGAGCGCGCCAACCGCGAGGGTATCTCTACCGCGCAGATAGGGCAGGAGGTGCGTACTGCTATTTTCGGCAGGGAGGCATCGAAGTTTAAGTTGGGAGAGGAGGAATATCCAATCCAGGTTCGTTACGCAGCGCCATACCGCGACAACATCGATGCTCTGATGGACATGCGCATCACGTACCGCGACATGAACTCTGGCCAGATTCGGCAGATTCCGCTGTCATCACTGGCTTCTATCGAGTATTCTACCACGTATGGCGGCGTGAAGCGCAAAGACCTGAAGCGCGTGGTCACGCTGGAGTCTAACGTGCTGGCCGGTTACAATGCCAACGAGGTGGTACAGCAGATAGAAGAGTCGCTGCAGAACTTTGAGACGCCCGAAGGATATGAAATTGGCATGGGAGGGCAGCAGGAAGAGCAACAGGAGACAATGGAGTTCCTGATGCTTGCACTGGTGGCAGCCTTCTGTATCATCTTCCTGATTCTGGTGACGCAGTTTAACTCTGTGTCCAAACCTTTCATCATCCTGTCGGAGGTGCTTTTCAGTATCATTGGCGTGCTGCTGGGCTTTACCATTTTCGGAATGGATATGTCTATTGTCATGACGGGTGTGGGTATAGTGGCGCTGGCAGGTATCGTGGTGAAAAATGGTATCCTTATTGTGGAGTTTACAGATATCCTGCTGGAAGAGGGCAAGGAACTGAAAGAGGCCATTGTGGAAGCGGGCAAAACACGTCTGAACCCGGTGCTGCTCACGGCTACGGCCACCATACTGGGCTTAGTACCCCTGGCAATTGGCCTGAATCTGAACTTCTATACCCTGTTCACAGAGTTTGAGGCAGGATTTTTCCTAGGTGGCGACAGTGTAGCCTTCTGGGGACCGCTGGCCTGGACGATCATCTTCGGCCTTGGCTTTGCAACACTGATAACCTTGCTGGTGGTGCCGGTCATGTACCTGCTCAACGAGCGATTGAAGGATAAAATAGTAGGTAAAAATAAAAGAGCCGCGGCCGGTGCTGTCAAGCGCTCGGAGAATGGAGTGCCTGTTAATGGAAAAGTTAGAGAATACACAGTTTAACAACCTATGCTATGTTATTAAAAACTAACGCTATTGAAAAAGAAGTTTTCCGTATCATTAGCAGAACCAAAAAGATCAAGCCTGACCGTCTGCAAGCGGACAAGCGTCTGTCTCAGGATTTTGGTTTTGATACAGTAGATTTGGTAGACATTATCCTGGAAGTGGAGAAGAACTTTCATATCACTATTCCGGATGAGGTGCCAATCAATACAGTAGGCGACTTTATTGATTACGTGTCAGCGCATACGGTTCGGCAGGCAAGCTAAAGCAGCTGAATTAACCAGTTTAAAACAATCAGATAAATGAAAAGGCTGCCTGCACTTCGTGTGCTGGCAGCCCTTGTATAGCATTTTGTAAAAAGAAAAAGCGAGGAGCATCTGTTCCTCGCTTTTTTGCTCCAGTCCATAAAGAGCACTTGTTTATTAACCATGGCGGGTGCCACCGGTGTTACTAATTCTGAAATGGACTTTGAGGTAAAAGAAGCTTTCTCTTCCTTCAGGAGAGATGAGCTGGTAGCAGTAGCTGGTGTTATCAGGCTAAAAGCACAGCAAGATGTGGCCTTTTACCTGTACAGCCTTGTGTCAGGGTACTGATGTGTGAACGAATAGTAGGCTGTTTGCCTAAAGTGGTTGAGTAGAGTATAATCGATAAAGTGTCGTTTAGTAAATGGAAATACGGAAAGCCTTCAGTTTGTTGTCGAGCTTTTTAGAGTCGCCACAAACACGGTCTAAGAGCGCCCAGAAGTGCGGCCCATGGTTTTTCTCTACAGTATGTGCCAGCTCGTGCAGGATCACATAGTCGCAGAGCGCTTCCGGCAGGCGCATCAGGTGCAGGTTCAGGTTAATGTTGTTATTGTAGGAGCAACTGCCCCACCTCGACTTGGCGTTCTTAATGAAGATGCTTTGGTACTGAAAGCCGAACTTGTCAGCGAAGTAAGCCACCCGCTGCGGCAGGTACTGCTTTGCCTCCTTGCGGTAGGTCTCCTCAATAGATTTGCGGATAAACTTCTGTACATCCGGGTCGCGTACATCCTTGAACGCCGGGTAAAACACATTAACGTATCCGTTCTCAATCACGCAGCGCATATCGTAGCGGGCGTGCGTTAGCAGCCGCAGGGTATGGAACCTTGTACTGAAGTCAGCGTCCTGCGTGTACACCGTTACCTTCTCCTCCTGCTGTTGCATGCGGGACTGGTTCTCTTTAATCCAGTCAGATTTGGTGTAAATGAGCTGCTCAGCCTTCTCAAAGCTGATATGCGGCGGCACGGCTACCCGTACACCCTTCAGAGGGCGTACGCTAATGCTCAGGCGTTTTGCTTTGTCGCTGCGCTCAAACAAAACTTTCCCGATTCCATCAATGTGCAAATTTACTGAACTAAGGCGAAGGAATGATGATGACACTTGGCTAAGAGTTAAAGTACAAAATCTTACGACCAAATATATAGAATAATTTCCTTAAAAAAAGTCTAACGCTAAATGTTTTCGATGTTTTTAGATAAATTAATGTATTTGTATTGTACTATATTTTAATTCATATAATATACTGTAAATATATAATATCCTGTTTTCTTGAAATAAGGGTGCAACAGAGAAGTACAAAAAAGCGGCGGCAGGTTTACCTCAAACCTGCCGCCGCTACAATTGAATAGTTATATAACGTTACCGTACGTTGCCTCCAGTGGGTCCATCGTCAGTGCCTTTTTTAGGCGCGCGGGTGCTATCTGTTGTGGCAGAGCGTAAAGTTTCTTCCCGCGTGTTGGTAACAGTGCCCTTTGCATCTGTCTTGTGCCCCTGCGAAGAATGCTTGTCTTTGGGCTCGTTTTGCTCCTGGTCTTTATTCTTATCGTTTGTTTCCATCTCTGTATCTGGTTTAGTTAAATGTCTGTTCGTGTCTGCGTCTCTACATCGCTTCCCGTTCTGTCGCTGTACTTCGGGGTGCCCCAGGAGGTGTCTGCATTATGCGGCGCATCTGTGTGCTGCGGGGCTACAGGTTCTACTTTTATAGGTCTTGTAGCTTCCCACTCTTTATACTTGTCCAGTTCTGTTTTGATACTGGCAATAAACCAGGCCAGCAGCGTGGCATCGTCCAGCAAGCCTATAATCGGAATCATATCTGGAATAAGGTCGATAGGCGAAATAAAATAAATAAGAACGGCAATACCGCCTACCAGCGTAGAGGATGGAATGCCTTTATATTCTCCTGACATAGCCGCCTTCAGCATGCGCGTCAGCAGTTGTAGGTTTTCCCATACTTCACCGGCCAGGGCGCCGACTCCTTTGTTGGCAGATGCTTTTTTCAGGGCATCCGCTACCAGTTGTGCTACCTTGGACGGGTGCTTGAGGTAACCCTCTGCTCTTTCAAGGATTTTCTTAAAGAAGGGGCTGTCTGCTATATTTTTACCTTCTGTTCTCTGATTGTCCATAATTGTGTGTGCTTATACTTTTTGTATTTGTTTTGTCTGCTTTTGCAGTGGCCGGGGCTACTCACTCCCGGAAAAACAGTATTGGGATGCAATTTGCCCAAACAAACGTTAACCTTTCTATACTTGGTGCCTCTAATTTTGTTATGATAGATCAAATAAAAAAAGCCCTGCAGTTTTTGCTGCAGGGCTTTCAGGCACTTAGTCTTTATCTTTAATTTACACGGCCAGCGGCATAGAAGTAGTTGCGGTAGTAGGGTTCTTTAAGAGAACTGACCTTTACACCGCCGCTGGTGGATGAGTGAATGAACTTGTTATTTTTCAGGTAGATGCCCACATGAAAGATAGGGCCTTTTGCGCTTCGCCGGAAAAAGACGAGGTCGCCGGTGCGCATGTTGTCTTTCTTCACGCGCTTTACATCCTGAAACATGGAGCGGGAGCTTCGGCTGAGGTCAACGCCATACACATCGCGGTAAATGCTGGAAACGAAGCCAGAGCAGTCGGTGCCTCTTCTGGAACTGCTGCCGTAGCGGTAGGGGGTTCCTATCCATTTGGATGCTGTTTCTACCAGGTGCTTGTAGTCCGGGTTCTTGAAGCGGAGCCCCAGCTTTTTGATGTAGTACTCTTCTGTGGCGGCTTCCTTTTCTTTCAGCTCTTCGAGCACATTCAGCTCAAGGGCCCGCACCAAGTCCTCCCCGGAATTAATCGCGTAAGGAGTAATCAGTGCTGCAGCGGCGGCTGCTTCAGGTGTAGCCGGCTTAGCCGGGTTAACCTCGTAGAAGTAAGAGAGTGCCAGCGAAAAAGCCGCCAGAACGCTCAGTATTATAGTTTTTGTCATAGGGTTTGGCTTGTTTTCAGCCACCGGAGCGGCTAAACAGTTTCACCTTTTGGCGAACAGGCTGGCACGGGTAAAATAGTATCTTTCGAGCCAACCTGCACTGTTTCAGATGCTACCGCATCTTTTACAGCCCGCAAATGTAAGTACTACCATCCAAAGCACCAAAACAAAAGTTATAGTTATGTGCTTGTAAATGTGATGCTTCTGCTAAAAATCGTTGTGCATTTGCCTATAAAGTATAATTCAGGCTTTTCCTGCGTATAAATAAGCGTACAATTTTATGCTTTTAGATAATGGAATTTAAAGTTGTAGAACGTTCTCCTTTCGCCAGAATTGCACGCACGGTGCTTAAAAGCAAAAATGTGGCCATGGTGCTCGGGAAAAGCATACACCTGAGCGGCGTTTCCCGCGACACGTTCCTGAAAGATGAGGGGTGGGTGGCACACGAACTTTGCCATATCAGGCAGTTTAAAGAGCACGGCTACCTGCGGTTTCTGTGGCTGTACCTGCTCGAGTCGATGCGGGTAGGGTACTATAACAACAAGTTTGAAGTAGAGGCCCGCCTTGAGGGAATGAAGCACCGCCGGCACATGAGCCCGGCTTTGCTTGCTGCCAGTGAAGTTAAGCCCGCAGGTGCGCCCTTGCCTGCAGACACAAAACGAGTGGAAGGGGCAAAAGAAGAAGGGCAAAGTTAGATAAAAGACAAAGGACAAAAGAGTATAGACTTTAGGTAGCCTATACTCTTTTGTCCTTTGTCCGGAAATCCTTTGTTGACGATTCCCTTATGCTTCGCGCCACTTAATGGAGCAGCCGATGGCCTTGGTTGTTGGCTGGCTTACCTGCTTGTTTGCCACCAGTTCGTTCAGAGCAGCCTCCGCATATTTCTTCTGTACTTTGCCTGCATCCCGCGAGTTGTCGTCTATTGTGCCAATATAGGCTACCTTCATACTGCCGTCCGCCTGCTTCTGCACGATATACAGGTGCGGCGTTTTGGTCGCCCCGTAGGCCTTGGTAATCTCCTGTGTCTCGTCATACAGGTAAGCATACGGGAAATTCTTCTCCTTTGCCCGCTGCTGCATCTTCTTATAAGAATCATTCGGCGATACCTTCACATCGTTCGGGTTGATGGCTACAACAGGGTATCCTTTCGGTGCGTATTTATTGTGCAGGTCTATGAGGCGGTCTTCATACGCAATGGCGTAAGGACAGGTGTTGCACGTGAAGGTGACGATGAAGCCTTTGGCATCTTTGTAATCAGCCATCGACAGCATCTTGCCATCCACATTCTTCAGTTTAAAGTCGCGGGCTGTGTCACCAACCTGGTAACCATTATCAGCGGGCACAGCCGATAGGAGCACAGCTGCAAACAGCAGGCACACCATGTACACGAAAGGCAGTTTCAATTTTTCCATAGAATTATGATTTTGGTTTATACTTTTCAATCAGGCCTTGAAGCTCTTCCTGCGTCATCTCGCGCTCTACAAACTCATACTGCCTGCGCTTGTTGTTAAACAGCAGTGTGGCGGGTATGGCACCAGACCATTTCGGCTCCAACTTATCTATCCAGGTATTCCCGTCCGTCTCATCCAGCAGCAGCAAGTCAGCTTTCAGGCCACGCTTTTGCACGAATGGTTTTACGCGCTTCTCCAGGTCTTCGGCGGCATCCATACTTACTAAAACCACCTTCACCGGCTGGTCTTTATAAGCTGCGTTGGCCGCTTCAAAATAAGGTAGTTCTTTTATACAAGGCTTGCACCAGGTAGCCCAGAAATTCACCACGTAAAGCGTGTCGCCCGGCGACTGACGCAGTTGCTGCAGCTCATCAAATTTAATCACTTTTACGTCCTGGGCAAGAGCAGGCGCTACAGCAAGTAAAGCCAAAGAAAAAGCAGCGACGAAGCGCTTATAAAGTGTTTGCATCATGGCTGTATAACGTCTGTACCAGACTGGGTGTTGTGTAGGGGTAAGTTAACAATTTACCTTTCGGGGCGTTATAAATAGTAGAAATATATGTGAAACACGAAAACCAACTTAATAATGGCAAATAAATTAGAAGGAAAAAAGATAGCGATTTTAGTAGAAGAAGGATTTGAGCAAGTAGAACTAACAAAGCCACTGCAGGCGCTGAAAGATGAAGGCGCCGAAGCCCACATCATCTCCCCAAACAAGAACAGCCAGATTAAAGCCTAGAACCATACTGAGTGGGGTGATAAGTTTACAGTTGACAGAAAGCTGAGTGATGTGAAGGCCGAAGACTATAATGGCCTGCTTCTGCCTGGTGGTGTGATGAACCCGGACAACCTGCGCACCAACAAAGAGGCTGTTTCCTTCGTGAACAGTTTTATGGAATCGGGCAAGCCTGTGGCAGCTATCTGTCACGCCCCCTGGACGCTAATCGAAACAGGGAAAGTGAAAGGCAGGAAAATGACCAGCTACCACACCCTGAAAACTGACCTTAAAAACGCAGGAGCAGAGTGGGTAGACCAGGAGGTAGTAGTAGACCAGGGACTGGTGACAAGCCGTAACCCGGATGATATTCCAGCTTTCAACAAGAAGATGATTGAAGAGTTTGCCGAAGGCAAGCACGACCGCTAAAATAAGACATCTTTGAATCAACAAAGGCCCCAGTCGGAAATCCGGCTGGGGCCTTTTATATGTTACTGCTTTCTGTGGCTTTTATGTTTGCGGAACGAGGCTGAACAGCCTGTCAGCGGAAAACTCCAGCAGCACCACCAGCACCAGGTCTAAGAGGAAAAGGAAGACGCCCTGCAGCACCACCGCCTGGCCCCAGCCTAGCATCTGCTCTGTTTTGGCAGAAGTAACGGACCGCTCTTTCAGATAAGCCCCTAGAATAATGTAAGCTACGTCCAGACCTACATTCAGGTACAGAATCTTTTTGTACCACACATGCAGCTTCAGGCTTTGCATCAGCGATTGTGTTGCCGGGTCGCCGGAAATGATGCCGTACAGTGCTGCGCCGGCTATAATCAGGTTCACAATGTTCCAGTATAGGTTCATTTGAAAGTAGAACTTCCTGCTGCGGGTGGCCTTCGTTAGCTTAAAGCCTCCTACCAGAATGTTGAGGATGGCCCAGCCGCCTAAAACCAGCATGCCTGTTTTTAGTGTATCTGCCTGCTGTTGGTTAAAGGCCTGAAGGGTGTCAGATTGGGCATTGGCGGTGAAACCTAAAAAAAGCAGCGGTAGCAGGTACCTGAATTTTCTCATCATTTACTATTATATGTTTGAGTAGGAACGCATAAAACCGGGGCTTAGCATAACTCATGCTTCAAACGGAGCCGAAGCCTGATACATGTCTTGCCGTGCCTATGCGTGTAAGGCGATAGCACTTAATCTTTTACAGGCTTCGCAACGAGGTCAATCCCGATGTTTACCTCCGGGTAAATAGTTTTGTCTCCCAATGAATTGTCTGACCTATAGACTAAGCCCCACTTGGTGCGGTCTATGTTAAAATTGGCTTTAGCGCGAAGTAAGGAATCCAGCGTTACGCGGGCCGGAAAAGTGACACTCTTCGTCTCTCCCTTGATGGTTAGGTTGCCGGTTACATGGTGTGTCGGGTCTTGAATGCGCAACTCACTGTATTTGATTTTTGCGTCAGGTGCCGCTGCTTTTTCCTTGGTACTGTCGATGCGGGTAATGCTTGTCATTTCAAATGCTGCTGTCGGGTACTTCTCGACGTCAAAGAAGTCAGCAGAGCGCAGGTGTGTCGTTAGTTTCTTGTTGTTTGCTTCGTTTATGGTCTTATCATCAGATCGTGTGTTGGCCACATCCATTACAAACTCGCCGCCAATCAGCAGCCCCTCCCGCATGTGCAGTTCACCGCTCTGTATCCGGAACAGGCCGTTGTGCCGCCCTGTCATTTTAGCTCCTATCCAAGTTACTGCACTTTTGGCAGTATCTACCACGAAGATATCGGTTGGCCTTGCATTGTTTTTCTTCTCCACAGCTTCGGAGATAATGGCATCATCTGTATTAATAGTCGTGTCGCAGGCGGAAAACGTGAGAAGCAGAATCCCTGTATATAGCAGGAAAAGCGGGCGTAGGTATAGCTTGGCCATGGTGTTTGTAAATAAGTGGAACAACTACAGAGTAGAGCCTATCTACAAAATACGCTACAGAAGCATAAAATGATATATAGCTGTTTTCCGCCTGCTTAATAAGGCAGGAGCCAGGCGTGTGCCTGGCTCCTGAAGATTTATGAATGGAGGTGAGGCTAGAAGCCGATACCTAAATAAACCTGAATCACGCCATTCTTGATGTTCTCGTTGATGCTGTTGCCTGCGCTGTCTTCTTTGCGCAGGTCCGCAAGTCCGTGTACGTAGCGCGTGCCCAGCCTGAAGCGGCTGATTCGGCCTTCTAGTCCTGCCGCCGCACCATACTCAAAGGTGTTATAGGGCGCTAGGTTAACTTCTACACCCTCCTGTTTTGCCCCAATCATGATGCCTATCTGCGGCCCCAGGTGCACGCTAAAGTTTTCGGTAATGTTGAATACCGCCAGCACCGGCACATCAAAATAGTTGAAGCGGAAAGTAGAGTCATTGCGTTCATACCCTTTGCGTGAGAAAAGCACCTCCGGCTGAAGCGAGAAAAATTCGCCGAAAGAAACCTGGGCAAATATTCCTGCGTGGAAGTTGGTGTGGCCGTTCACCTCACCAAGGTTGTCTTTGTCGCTGCCATGCACATTGGTAAAATTTACGCCTCCTTTTATGCCTATACCTCCGTTAGGCGCATTGAGCCCACTGAGCAGGTTATGGTTTTGCTGGACGGTAGTTGGCCCCTCTACCTGGGCAAAGCCAGTAAAGCTGAAGAACAGGAACAGGGCAAGTATGCATATCTTTTTCATAGTGTAGGGGTTATCATGTTCTTAAATCACGTGCGCATGCAGTAATTAGGAGGCAGACTCCTGTGATCTTTTATACTGTTGTTTGGGAGCATAATGTTGCACTGCCGCTGTGCAGGTGTTCGGTTTCAACTTCTCAGAAAGCCGCAGCCGGTCATGAGGTTGTTATACTAGGAAATATATATATAAAGCATGACACAATGTTTCTCCCTGATGCTTGAAGTAGCTGGTCATTAGAAGGTTGGCTTTTGTAGAATAGGATAAATACAATAATGCTAAAATTCTGATACAGTACTTCACCAAAAGGTTGATACCCTTAGCTAAATTTTTAACTTTAGAGACAATAATATGAAATTGTAAAGATTCAGCCCCGGATTTTACATGAAGTTAACAGCAAATGGTGGACAACTAGGGGGTATCAACAAAGTTATCCACAATTATCCACATCAAAAATGGGTATAACCAGAAGCTTTTTAAGGAATATCCACACTTATCCACCGCTGTTTTTGTGCTGCTAAAGCCCTTAGTTATTGCACTGTTTCACGATGCCTTTCTTTAGTATGCTTCTTTGGGGCGGTGGCAGGATGGGTGAACATGTGGCGCTGTATTATTGTTAACTTTGTGCTATGTTAAAAATTGCCTGGACAGAGATATTCGCTCACAGCCTGCCGGAAGGCCACCGCTTCCCGATGGCCAAGTATGACCTGCTTCCGGAGCAGTTGCTCTATGAGGGCTCCATAACAAAGGATAACCTGTTTGCACCCGAGCCACTACCGGAGCAGTATGTACTCGATACACATGATGCTACCTACTGGGAGCGGCTCAGTAACCTGAAGCTTACCCCCTCTGAAATCCGCAAAACAGGCTTTCCGCTGTCAGAGGAACTGATACAGCGGGAGGTGGTGATTATGAACGGCACACTGCAGGCTACACTGTTTGCCTTGGAGTTCGGTATCGGGATGAACATTGCCGGCGGCACCCACCACGCCTTTACCGATAGGGGAGAAGGTTTTTGCCTGCTCAACGACATTGCCATTGCGGCAAACTACCTGCTCAAATACAAAGGCTTCAGGAAGATTCTGGTAGTGGACCTGGATGTGCACCAGGGAAATGGCACCGCGCAGATTTTTGAGAACGAGCCGCGGGTGTTCACCTTCAGCATGCACTGTGGCCATAACTACCCCTTCCATAAAGAGCAATCAGACCTTGATATTCCGCTGGAGGAAGGCACCGACGACAAAACCTACCTGCAGCTACTGCAGTATCACTTGCCGCGCCTGCTGGATGAGGAGCAGCCAGAGTTTGTTTTCTTTCAGTCGGGGGTGGATGTGCTGGCGACGGATAAACTGGGGAAATTAGGAATGACCATTGCCGGTTGTAAGGAGCGCGACCGCACGGTGCTGGAACTGTGCCACCGGAATAACCTGCCGGTTACAGTTAGCATGGGTGGTGGTTACTCTAAGCAAATCGCACATATAGTGGAGGCACATGCCAACACCTTCAGGCTGGCACAGCATATCTATTTTTAATTTTGCTCAACCCGGTATGCACGGGATAAGGAAACCCTTTTAGTTGCTTCCGGACAAGGTAGTCTGGAAGAGCATCATGGGTTCTTTGTCAGTTGTCAAAGGGTCATTGGCCAGAGAATCAATCTCTTTTCTTTAGCTTATCCGTTTTGCTTTTGCTGCCGGGCATCAGGAGCCTCTTCAGGATAAAGAAGATTACTGGGGCTAGGGCCAGTACCAGTATAGCCATCAGAACCACCTTCAGGGCCTTTACAAAAACCGATATAATAATGCCTGATATAAGGATGGAGGCTATAAGAAGCAGCCAGATGTATAGGGTTCTTTTATCCATAGGTTCAATAGAAGTTGTGCGGCGGGTGTATACAGTAAAAAATTAATTCTTCTGCAAAATAAGCTGCCACCTGAAGGCCCACATCCACCGCAGTTTGTAATTGGTGACTCCTGCCTGTTCTACCAGTTTTCGTAGTTCGCCGCGCTTAAAGGCCCGCCATACGGAGAGTGGCGCATCGTTCTTTACGAGGTAAGAGCCTGAAAAGGCAGTTGTGATGTATTTAATGGAATAGTATGCGAACCAGTGGCGGTGCAGGTCGTTGATGATAACGCCCAGCTGTGCCTGCTGGTAGAACTGCCGGAACAACTGAACCAGTTGTGCATCGGTAAAATGATGGCAGAAGAGGCTGCAGACTATAACATCATATGGTTGCTGTGCAAATACTTCTGAGAAGACGTTGTGCTGTACAACCTGTATTTCTTTGAAATCTGAGCAGCGCTGGCGGGCATACTGCACCATAAAACCATTGGCGTCTACACCTGTAAGTTCTACTGATATCTTTTTGCGCCTGGCCCAGCGGGCTATGTTCTTGAGAGTGTCTCCGCCGCCGCAGCCTATATCTGCTATGCGTAGAGGCTTGCTTTTGTGCTCTACCACCAGCTTGTCCAGTGCATCCAGTACTACTTTGTGGCCTCCCAGCCAATGGTTGATGACCTCCAGCTCATCCAGGTTCCGGCGCAAATCCTCCCCCGACAGCGCCAGGTCATCCATCAGCTCCGGTTCGTTAGATCGCTGCTTTAGCATCTGCGTAGTGTACTTTGAGTAACATGGACTCCAGGGTAAGGCCCGGCCCAAAGGCAAAGCTCAGCACCGGCTCGTCCTGCTCTCTTGTGGTCAGGTCGTCCATCAGCGCCTTCAGCACAAACAGTACGGTGGCCGACGACATGTTTCCGAAATCACGCAGTACCTGGTAGGCAAAGCGGTTATCGTCGCGCGTCATGCCCAGTTCCTGCTCAATTACCTCCAGTATGCGCCTGCCACCCGGGTGAATGGCAAACAGCTTTATTTCTGATACGGTTGTTTTCAGGCCCTGCAACAGCCTTTCCGTCAGTTCCTTTATTCCTTTCTTTATGAGGTCGGGCACATAGGAGGACAGCGTCATTTCAAAGCCGGTGTCCCCGATGTGCCATGCCATTTCGCGCTTGCCCGCCGGGGCTATATCGCAGTGGAAAGACTGCAGCTCCAGGCTTACTTCCCCGTTCGGCTGGCCCTGCATGAGCACGGCTGCGGCACCATCCCCAAACAAAGCGTTCGACACCAGGTGGTCCTGCTGGGCATGTTTCTGGAAATGAATGGTGCACAGCTCGGTGCAGACTAGAATCACTTTAGCCAGTGGATCTGCCTTGCAAATAGCATCGGCCAGTTTGATGGCATTAAAAGCGGCGTAGCAGCCCATAAAGTTTACAGCAGTGCGCTGCACACACGACGACAGCTCCAACCGCTCTACCAGTTCTATGTCCAGGCCCGGGGCATACATGCCGGTGCAGCTGACTGTGATCAGGTGGGTAATGTCTGCCAGGGAAGCCGCTGTTGTATTTTTCAGGCAGTTGCGGATAGCCTCCTCTGATAAATCGACGGCATGCTTGCGGTATTCGGTCATGCGCTGCTGCACCGTCGGGAAAGGCTCCAGGGTTGGAGTATTCGGGTAAAAAGTGAAGTTGCCGTTCTGCCGGTTGTAATCTTCCAGCACGCTGTAGCGCTGCCCAATGCCCGACACGCGGTAAAGGGCCTTTAACTTTCGGGTGTTTTGATCATCAAACTGCAGCGCTGTCGCCATAAAATCCGCAATCTGCATCTGCGGAATCTTGTTGGGCGGGTTAGCGGTACCTATGGCGCATATGTAGCTCTTCATTCGCTTTTTCGTTCGTTTACTGTTAATCGTTAGCTGCGCCTCGAGAGTGGCTAAATACTGAACAGAAAACCCGTGGGATAGTTATGGCGCCGTGTCTGGAGCTCAGGCACAGCTAATCGTTAACGAGTAGTGGTAGTAACTACGCAAGCAGTTGAAAATAAGATGTAAGTACAGTAAAACGCGGTGCTAAAAAGGTTGCCCGTGCGTTTGGCGCATAATGTACCGAGTGGCTGAAGGCGCCTGCTTTAGAAGGCCCACGGCTACTTCTGACAACACAGGACTTCCGAAAAGCTGCTGCACGGTGCGCCCCACAGCCAGGCGCTTTGCAAATCGCTGTTTCCAGATATGGCTGTAGTCTGCCTCCAGTTGCTGCCGGTTGTGGCCGTTATTGAAATACTTTATCACCTGCTCAGCCGCAATCTTACCGGAGTGAATGGCCATGGCCATGCCGTTGCCGCACAGTGGCGTAATCATGCCTGCTGCGTCGCCGCACATGAGCATGTGGTTCTCAACAGGGGTTTTGGTGGCAAAGGAGATTTCATTGATGACCTCTGGCTGCTCGTACAGGAACTCTGCTTCCTCAAAAATCCGACGCAGGTGCGGGTTGCGCTGCAGCACTTCCTGCTCCATCGCGGAGATGCTGCCGTGTTGCTTCAGGTTCTGGCGTGTTGTCAGGTAGCAGAAGCAGTAGCGGTCATCTTCTATGGCGGAGATGCCGGCATAGCCATCTTTAAAATTGTGCAGCGCAATCAGGTCTTTAGGAAAGTCGTGGCGGAGGTGGTACTTCACTCCGAGGTAGGGGGAGCGTGCCCGGAAAAAACGGCGGTTCAATTGGCGGTCGAGGTTGGAGCGTTTCCCATACGAGCCAAGCACCACCCTGGCGTGCAGGCTTTCTCCGCCAGATAAAGTTAAGGTAAAAGCATCGTCGGCAAAAGCAACCTCCTGCACCGTTTGCTGCAGCCTGAACGTTGCTTCCTGTTCCTGTGCCAGTTGGTAAAGGTAATTATCCAGCGTAAACCGGCTGAGGCCGAATCCGCCCAAATCCAGTTTCGACTCTAGTGTTTTGCCAGTGGGGGAGGAAAGCATAAAACGGCTGATACGGGCAGGGCCCAGGGAACTGAGCTGCACACCCAGCATGCGCAGGTAGGGCAGTACTTCGTTTGAGACGTACTCTCCGCACACCCTGTGGAAGGGGTAAGCCTTTTTCTCGACCAGCGTAACCTGCAGCCCAGCCTTAGCCAAACTCAGCGCACTGGCTAATCCGGCCAAGCCACCGCCTATTATAACTACATCCTCCTTCAAAGTGCTGTTTTTATAAGTATGAATTTAATCCTAAAATAAAGAGCTAAAACTTAGTGAATGATGTGTTTATTTAGTGTATAATACAAGAACAAATTAGTGTTGCTTGCGTTTTAAATAAGTGGAACAACTTTTGTTTATATTGGATATATATTTAGCATATAACGTTTATGAAGCAACTTATACTTTCTCTCTTCACTTGCATGACCGTGCTTATGGTGCAGGCTCAGACCCGGACCCCTGTCCAGGTTCAGGCACAGCAGGCAGAGAAAGAGAATCCACTTAATCTGGAATCGGGCGATGAAAAAGTGGCCATCTACCCTAACCCGAGTACAGGTATCTTTACTATATCGCTCAGAAACTTAGACACCCGAAAAGTAGAACTCCGGATCATGAACGTTATCGGTAACGAAATCTTTCACGAAACGTTGACAAGCGGCGATGCCCAGTTCCAGAAAACAGTTGACTTGAATCGATTTGCCAAAGGGCTTTACTATGTGAAACTGGAAGCAGATGGCTATAGCACTGTGCGGCGGGTAGTGGTGAAGTAATTATATTTATTCTGTATTTCTAAGGCAGCAGTCTCTGTAGAAGGGGCTGCTTTTTTGTTGTGCAGGAGTGCGAGCAGTAATAGATACTGCTTACTTCTTTTCCGGAAGTATTATCTTAGAAATATACCCTGTGTGTGTAGAGGTATCCTGCAGCAAACGGACCTTAACGAAAACATTGTCGGTGGTATCGATGATATGCAATTGCTGAGAAGTATCGAAATGTGCGATGATGGTGCCGCCGAAGCTGGGACGGGCGTAGAGGATTCCGCTGATGAGCGGCTTGGAAGCGTATATGACGTCTTTGGGAAGTGGCGCAGCTTCTGTCTCGTTTGCGATGGTAGTCTCCTCCGGGTTGTCCTGCTCTTCGCGCCCGCTGTTGTTGCAGGAAAGGGAAAGGAAGATAAGCGCTAAAGAAATGATTGACAATCCTGGTTTCATCGGGAGATGGTGTATGAGGTGTTATATATGTATCTGCAGAGATAAGGTTTCTGTGAGCAAATTGTTTTGTGGATTTTATTAGAGTAACTTTTGTCGAAGCTGTCGTAGTGGTGGATTATCCAGCTTTCTATAGCTTGGTGCGCTCCACTCCCGCGGGGACGCGTTTTCCTGTTCAGCGCTGTATAGTTGAACCTGCCGGGGTATGGGTCCTCTACTCGCGCTACTCGGGCTGCCTCGCTCCGTACGGCACTGGAACATCAATAAGGCGCTTCACATGAAAACTAAAATCACTTTTCCTCCGAGCCAATTTTGAGCTTCTTCATGGAAGTAAGGGTGCTGATTTTTGATGTATTTCCTCAGGAAATGCTTCAGAACTCTCTGTGCCATATGATGAATCTCTTCTTATGACCCTCTTTTGTTGTGATTTTTCACTTACCCATTTAGGGGAACTTATTCTCTAGAACTTACTATTGTTCTGGTTGTCGTTGAGCATGTCGTTGATGCTGAGGGCTGCGCTTATGAGGCCGAGGTGGGTAAAGGCTTGTGGGAAGTTTCCCAAGTGCTCTCCCTTCAGGCCCAGTTGCTCTGCGTACAGCCCCAGGTGGTTCGCATAACCCAGCATCTTTTCGAAGTAGAGCCGCGCTTTGTCTACCTGCCCGGATTTTGCCAGGCACTCCACATACCAGAACGTGCACATCGAGAACGTGCCTTCGCCCCCGGATAGGCCTTCTAGGTCCTCATCAATGCGGTAGCGGAATACAAGTGCGTCAGATACCAGCTCATCTTCTATGCGCTTCAGGGTCGAAAGCCAGCGCGGATCTTTGGGGCCGATAAACCTGATAATGGGCATCAGCAGGATGGAGGCATCCACAGTTTCGGCTCCTTTGTACTGTACAAAAGACTGCAGCCGATCATCCCAAAACTCATCGTGTATGGAGAAAAAAATCTTATCCCGCTCTTCCTGCCACCTCGGCGGAAGCGGGTAGGAGTGGTTGGCAGCTATTTTCATAGCACGGTCAATGGCTACCCAGCACATCAGACGGGAGTAGAGGAAGTGCTTTCTGCCACCGCGCACCTCCCAGATACCCTCATCTTCCAGGTGCCAGTTATCGCAAACCCATTCCACTTGCTTCCTCAGGTCGTTCCAAAGGCCAAAAGAGATACGGTCTACGTATTTGTCATACAGGTAAACTGAATCCAGCAGTTCTCCATAAATGTCAAGTTGTATCTGATCATAGGCCCCATTCCCAATGCGAACTGGTTTTGAGCCCATATAGCCTTCCAGGTGGTCTAGCTCTGTTTCCTTCAGGTCTATCTTGCCATCCAGGGTGTACATCAGCCTCAGGTAACCGGCATCGCCAATGTCATCGCACTGCTTGTCTACCCAATCTACAAATGCCTTGGCTTCTTTTGTGTGCCCCAGCCTGAGCAGTGCATACACCGTGAACGAGGCATCCCTTATCCAGGTATAGCGGTAGTCCCAGTTGCGCACGCCGCCAATCCCCTCCGGCAAGCCAAAGGTAGGAGCCGCCACAATAGAGCCGAACCTGTGGGAGGTGAGGAGCTTTAGTACAAGCGCAGACCGGTTCACGACTTCAAGCCAGCGCCCGGTATAGCTGGATTGTGCTACCCAGCCTTTCCAGTAGTTGATGGTGTCGTACAGGGTCTTTGTAACAAACTCATCCAGGCCAATAGCGGGTGGGGTGCTGTGGTCAATAAACTCAAGTACAAAATCTGCTTTTTCTCCGGTCTTCAGGCAAAAAGTTGCTATAGCATCTCCGTCCTCCATATGTATCGGAACAGAACTTTTCAGCCTGATGATGGTGCCGTCAGGGCCCTCACTGATGAAGATGATTTCATTCGCATTCAGCTGTTCTGTTACATGCGGCGAGCGGGCATAGTCGAAGCGCGGGCCGCAGTACATGGTAAAGTCCAGGTCGCCATGTACACAGGTTACCCTCCTGATGAGTTCCTTGCCCTGGTATAACTCCTCCACAGGCATAAAATCGGTCACTTCTCCAATACCCCTGTCAGATAAAAACCTGGTGAGCAATACGTTGGTGTCTGGGAGGTAAAGCTGCTTGTTTTTCAAACCATCCTCTGTGGGATGTATAGAAAAACTGCCCCCTTTGTTTTTGTCGAGCATGGAGGCAAAAATGGTAGGAGAGTCAAAGTCAGGGAAGCACATGAAGTCGATGGAGCCATTCAGACCCACTAAGGCCACCGTGTTAAGGTCCCCGATGACCCCGTAGTTCTCTATTGGCTGGTAATCCATGTGGTGCTTGTGGAATATAGTGATACATTAATGTATACTTTCTTACCTGGATAAAGTTGTATCGAAGCCTACATAAAAGGGCAGCTGAAATGAACGGTTAAACAGAAAAAAGTATATTCCAGACACTGTTAGGTTACTCCTGGGTATGGCAAAGCAGGTGTACGCGACCTAGCTGTTATAACTGGCAAGTATAACAAATGCCTTTACTATTTTCCTGTGGCTTCGCTTGCCTCTCCTTTCTGCTATACGTGTTTAAATATATAAAGAGTACTTGTTGTTTTTCTGACAATACGCTACAGTGGTCTTATCTTCAGACACTTACCTGGACCATGCTATGAAAAATGCCTTGATGTTGTTCTGCCTGCTGCAGAGTTTTGGAATAGCGCAGGCACAGACTTTTGTCGGAGTTCGTGGAGGTGCTAACTACAGCAGGGTGAATGGGATTGGGACTACAGGCTCAAATTACAACTGGGTGAAGAGCTTGCATGGTGGCATTTTCATCAACACTAGTGTTGGCGACAAACTAAGCCTGCAAACTGAGGTTATCTACTCCCCCAGGGGCTTCACCTTTGTGAAGCAGTATGCGGGCAACAAGGTCGTTAATCGCGACACCATCCGATATGAACAGGATGCCAGGCTGAATTACTTCGATTTCCCGGTGCTGGTAAGGCTGCAGGGGCGCAGGTACTATCTGGAGACTGGGCCACAGTTCTCTTACCTGCTAGATGGCCGCCGCAGAGACACCCACACAACCGAGAACAATGGTGTTGTGAACAGGATTGAAACGGAGCATAATCTGAAAAATATTGTCGAGCCAGTGGATTTAGGGTTTGTAATCGGGCTTGGTTACCAGACTGATTTTGGCGTTGGCATTGGTTTGCGCTATAACCAGGGCTTCCGTGAAATCATCGACCAGCAGAACTGGCAGAAGAACGTCTTGCTTCAGGCATCTGCCTCTTATGTGCTTGGCTACAGGGGATTTATGAGGCGCACAAATGCGGCATTGCAGGAAGGTGCTAAAACGAATGTAGCCTCGGCCAGGGCAGGAAAAGAAAAGCGGCGCAACTTCCGGATACTTCATAAAGTGAACGTGCAGCGGGTGCGGTTCGTGAAAGTGGGAGAGTCTGAAAACCCGCAGGTAGAGTTCCGCTTCAGCTCTGTTGGAGGTCATAACCCAGATAACCTCATCATCTCCGGCTCAAGCGGCACAGAAGAGAATGGCCTGTTCACCGGGTTCAGAAATGTGCAGTTCCCTTACAAAGGCTCTATCCGCTTCAGCGTTCCTGCTTCCATTGGTTTAGGCATCGTAGAAAGCTATATGGAGTTTGAAATATTAGAACCCGGCATCTGGCAAATCATCTTCCTGACACAATAGCATTGCTCCCAACGCAGAACGTGGTTAGCTCTGTGGTGCCAGCTGATATGGGCTTTCAGCAAATCTTACAAAATCTGCTTCATCACCTCTTTCGCAACTTTAGGGCTCGGGCGTATAGTTTAGCCTCAAGTGCATCAACAGACACCACTTCCTGGTAAAAACTGTCTTTCCGTTTACGTCTCTGGGTGGTTCAAGCTATATGAAATGTAGGTAGGGCAGGAGTGGGAACAGGAGCGTGTAGAGGCTTTATTCCAAATGGGATAAAGTATATTTCTTTGGAGTAATAACATTTTCCAGTCTAAGCTGCCGTAGCAAAGCTTCTTCAGTGGCAACAAGCCTACAGTTGCGTTGCAGAAGTTTGTGCTCTCTGGGCCGAGAGGCCCCTACCCCCAGGCGCTCAACCCAAAGACTGAAAATTCTTTCACTTCGTGCCAACACATATAAAAGGCTTATGTATGAAGCTTTAGGTAATTTGGTTTGATACATTGGTGTGGTTGAGGCCTGATTAGGTATGAGTAGAAAAGTTACAGGGGGTGCAGGCAGCAGTTTTCTAGCAGCAATAAATATATTAAACTTTATATATTTATTATCGTTAATATACTGTAACCTATAACTAGAGCAATGACAAAACCTGCCACGCTTACAGTCATCAGAAAGGGAAAAAGAAATATCTACCCTTTTGATTTGGACGATATTAATTACATCGCTTTTCTGGAGAAGAGCACAGAAGAAGACTCGGAGATAACGGTAGGTGTTGGTGGAAGAATGTTTTTAATCAAGGGAAAAGCCGCCAGAGACATACATTGTCTCCTGAGTAGGAGATAAGTCAATGATAAATGAAAAAGCCACTCCTCATCGGGTGGCTTTTTCATTTATCTGCGTTGCTATTATCATGCATCAGGTGGGTCAATGCGTTTTCTTATCTTCAGTTTTTTGCTCTGAGTCACGCTTTATGAATTTCACCAACGATGATACGAACAGCAGGCAGAACATTAGTGAACGGGTCATAGGTTACATAGTTAGTAATATGTTTATATACGCCTTTTATTATATGTAGTTTAAAAATATACTTTAATCTTAGTATGTTTATAGTGTTTATTCCGGCTAGGTCCAAACTATCTACTATAAACTTTTATGAGTTCAAAGGGCTCGACTTACTCAGTCATAATGGTAAACACCTGCGCAGCGTTCAATGCGGGAGCGAAAAGAGGTTTAAGGGGATAAAAGGGGTGGTAATTTCCGCTTCTGCCAAAAAGCTTCATTCAGAGTTGAAGTAGAAGGAACAATACAGTAAATGGTATTCTCTCTGATGGCTTGTGAGTAAGAGACTATCATGAAGTCGTTCTTTAAAGCCGGTGAAGCTATAGACTGGCCTCTTTGTTCTCTAATACATTTGGTACTATATGTCGATCAGGTAGTAAAGTTCAAGGGGCTGTTATTTCAATATGCTTCTGAATAGAAATAGAAAGCCCCATGCGTTATGTATGAGGCTTCTTTGTGGCCTTGTCATAACATCTGTTCCAAGACGTCCACTTTTTGGGAACTACATTCAATTTAAAGCTTGAAGTAGGGGTGTGCATAATCAGCGTATTTAAAGCATCCTACGCATTAACTGCCAATATGTACTATATCCTGCTGTAGGCCTATTATGTCTCTAATAGTTCCTGCACATGAAAAATTACATAAAAGTCACAGTGGCTTAACACCCACTTCACCTTAGGTGGTGATATTTGCCTTAAAAGACAGAAGACAAATAAGATGGTAAAATATTTTTTCAGTTTCGTGTTGGTGCTCTCTCTGGGGACAGCTGTTGCGCAGACACAGGAGGAGTTCGTCATGGCCTTTGGCTCGTGCAACAGGCAAAACCTGCCGCAACCCATGTGGAATGTGATTGCCAGGGAGCAACCTGATGTATGGATATGGCTCGGGGACAACATCTACGGGGACTCAGACGACATGGCGGTGCTGAAGGCCAAGTATGAGACGCAGGCAAATCAGGAAGGCTACAAAAAGCTGGTTGCCCAGGTACCTATTATCGGCACCTGGGATGACCATGATTACGGGCGTAATGATGCCGGCAAGGAGTACCCCCACAAAAAAGAAAGCCAGCAACTCGCACTAGACTTTTTCAAAGAACCGGCCAACAGCCCCCGCAGAAAGCAAGAAGGCATATATGCTGCCTACGACTACAAGCTGAAGAATAAAACGGTGAAAGTGATATTGCTGGATATCCGGTACCACCAGGATGCTTTGCAGAAGGACAGTGCAAAAGCCTATATCCGGAACAGACAGGGAGATATTTTAGGGGAAGCGCAGTGGAAGTGGCTGGAGAAGCAACTGAAAGATAGCAAGGCAGACGCGCACATCATTGGTTCCGGCATCCAGTTTATCCCCGATCAGCACCCCTATGAGAAATGGGCTAATTTCCCGGCAGCCCGCAAGCGCCTGTTTGAGCTGCTCGCGGGAACGCAGGCGAAAGGCGTCATGCTCATCAGCGGGGACCGGCATATCGGTGAGTTTTCCAAAACGGAAGTGGAGGGGCTGAACTATCCTGTTTACGAGATTACCTCCAGCGGCTTGACGCACTCCTCCACCAACAACACCAGCGAGTACAATCCCTATAGGGTGGGGCCGCTGGTGAACCAAAAGCATTTCGGGCTTTTCACTTTTCATGAGAAAGGAAATACACTTGCCGTTGAAGTGGAGCTGAAAGGCGAGGACGGGGCTTCCTTTCACACGGAGAGAATAGAACTGGCAAAATAGAGCATACACACAATATCGTCAGCAGGAAAGAGGCTGTCTCCACAAGAGGCAGCCTCTTTTGATGTTGCCCTTCGCAGCCTCCGGTGGCCTTGGCTTCCTGTGCTTAACCGTGCGGTAAACACAGGAAGCGTTTCTTCATGAAGACGTAATACTGGCGTTCCGCAGCCGTAACATGGCGGGAGTAGCTTTGCCCTGTAACCATACTTCTATAATTACATGACAAAGCAATTTTACTACTCGCTCTTTAGCCTTGCTTTCCTGGTGTTGTTTTCCGCAGGGCAGGATGCCTGGGCGCAGGTAACCGGCGCTTCCGTTATAGGAAAGGTAACAGACGAACAAGGTGCCGGATTACCGGGCGTAACTGTATTGGTACGCAATGAGTCCACGGGGTTTCAGGCCGCCACACTGTCAAATAGTGAAGGCAGCTACTCCTTTAAGCAGCTGCCGCTCGGCAAGCCCTATGAAGTGAAAGCAACCTATATCGGGCATGCCACTCAGGTACAGAACAACTTTGCGCTAAATCTCGGTGACCAATTGATAGTTGACTTCGTTATGCGGCAGGCTGCCACGGACCTGGAGGAAGTCGTGGTGACCACCAACTCGCTCAGCAGCCGCATAGAGCGTGCCGGGGCAAGCACATTCATTAGGGCGCAGGATATTGAGAAGCTCCCGACCATGGACCGTGACTTCACCAACCTAGCCTCCCTGGCTCCGACAGTGAACGGCGGCAACATCAGCGGACAGCGCGCCTCCTCCACCAATTACCTGATAGATGGGGTGAGCGCCCGGAACAACCTGACCTCAGGCGACCTGGCAAGGGGACCCTACGGGTTGTCCATGGAGGCCATCCGGGAGTTTGAGGTAGTGACAAACGTGTACGACGTGACTTATGGCAGGCAAGGTGGTGGTACCATCAGCGCCGTAACGAAGTCAGGCACAAACACCTTAACCGGTTCTGTGTTTGACTACTACCGCTCTGACTTCCTCTCCAGCCCCTACGACATCCGGGGAAACAAGCGGGAGCAGAATTTCACCACAAACCAGTACGGCTTTAGCCTGGGCGGCCCCATCATCAAAGACAAGCTGCACTTCTTCACAGCCCTTGACCGCCAGAACGAGACCATGCCCTTTTTTATCGCTGATATCCGGGAGGCCGCAGATGAAAATGCCCTGCGCATCAGCAGAGGAGCCCTGGATACACTGATAACGATAGGGCGCGAGAAGTATGGCTTGAGCAACAACCCGCAGGTGGGGGAGTTTGAGAGGAAAACGCTGGCTAACACCTTCTTTGCCAGGCTCGACTGGCAGATCAACGAGCGGAACCAGCTGACGCTCCGCAACAACTACAGCGACTGGAACAACCCCTACAGCGTCAGCGATAACTCGCCCATCAACCTCTTTGAAGTTCACGGCGATTTCAAGTCCAGGGAAAACAGCACGCTGCTCTCCCTGAGGACGCAGTTCAGGCCGACGCTGCTCAACGAGCTGAAGGTGCAGTACCAGCGGGCTACCCGAAACTATGTACCGAACAAGGAACTGCCTTCCTCTAACATCCCGCGGGCCATTGTTACCGTGCGCTCGCAGCTGCCGAACGGCACGCTGGGTAATACGCAGGTGCAGTTGGGGGGGCAGCGTTTCCTGCCGGAAGACAACCTGGAAGACCAGGTTCAGTTGGTGAACACCACCTACCTGACCAGGGGGAGGTATAACTTCACATTCGGTACCGACAACACCCTGACCTATCTGGACACGTACATTTCCAACGAGCAGAACGGCCGCTTCATTTTTAACACCCTGGAGGACTTTGCTAACCTGAACCCATCCCGTTATGCCCGCGAGGTGCCACTGCAGGGTGTGCCGTCGGTGCAGCAGTGGGTGCTGAACGGCTCCCTTTTTGGTCAGGTGCAGTACGAGCCGCTGCCGAACGTGGAGGCGACTCTGGGGCTTCGCTGGGACGTGACGAGTTACCTGGAGGCGGGGGAGTATAACCCGGTGGTGGAGGAGGCGCTGGGACTGCGCACAGACAACAACCCGACAGACTGGAATAACATCCAGCCGCGGCTGCAGCTGACATGGGATGTGGCGGGCAGGAGAACCGATGTGCTGAAGTTCGGGGCCGGTATGTTCTCAGCCAACCCCATCACCTATGCGCAGGTGAACAACATCCAGAACAGCGGCACCATGGTGGCCGCCGTGGACGTGACACGTCCTGCAAGTGGCGTGAACCTGGTGCCAAGACCTGATTTCCCTGCCTACCGCCAGGACCCGGGCACTGTGCCGGGGCTCATCCCCGGGGCGCCGACGGTGTCCACCATCAACCTGAATGACGCCGAGCTGCAGATGCCCTCTGTCTTTAAAGCTAACCTGAACTACAACAAGATTATCGGTGACTGGCTGCGTCTGGGCGTCAACCTGCTTTACTCCAAAACCTGGAACAACTATGTGTACCTGGACCGGAACCTGGTGGAGGAACCTTATTTCCGCCTGGCCAACGAAGACAACCGCGGGGTTTTTGTGCCGGCCGGCACCATCACACAGAAGGGTATAACGGACAACGTGCTGGGAAGGAAAACACAGGCCGTGGGACGTACGCTGGAGTTCACGAATGGGGCCGAGCTTCGCCAGGCAGCTGTGATTGTGGATGCTGATATCCGTTACCTGAGAGACGGTTACCTGAACCTGAGCTATACCTGGAACGACTCCAGGGACAACACGTCCTACAACGGAAACGTGGCTAACACCTCTACCTTCAGGCCTGTTAAGTCTGACCCCCGTGACCTGAGCGAGATGTACTACTCCGACAACCATTTCCGCCATAAGGTAGTGGTGTTTGGCTCCAGCCCGAGCCTGAAAGGGTTCGTGCTCAGCGGTGCATTTACAGGGCTCGGCGGGGCAAGGTACTCGCTGCTGGTGGACGCGGACATCAATGGTGACTTTGTGGGTGGTCCCGGCACTGACAATGATTTAGCCTTCGTCTTTGACCCGTCTGACCCGAACACACCCGAGTCGGTAAAAATCTCAATGGAGAAGGTGCTGGCAAACCCGGATAACAGGGCTATAGAATATATCCGGGAGAGCCTGGGCGGTATAGCAGACCGCAACGGCGGAAGCAACCCTTTTTCAGGAACTTTCGACGTGCGCCTGGCAAAGACCTTCAAAACCTTTGAAGACCATGGGCTGACCATGAGTGTGGACGTGTTCAATCTCGCCAACCTGCTGAACAAAGACTGGGGAGTAAACTATAACCTCCGAAACCAGAACCTCTTGTTTGTGACAGGCTTTGACCAGGAAAAGCAGCAGTATACCTACCGCGTGAATGAAAACGTGGGCGTGACGCAGCAGAACGGCACCCCGTACCAGATACAGGTAGGAGCCAAATATTCATTCTAATCTGAAAAATTTAAAACGAAAAGGTATGGGAGCCAATACAGCTCCCATGCCCTTTTTACTGTTATCTAACCCAACATCATATGCAGCGATTTGCCATAACAGCTTTATTGAGTGCCGTTTGTTTTTTCAATTGCTTTGGACAGGCAGCGAAGCACGTTGTCATCATTAGTATAGACGGGTTTCGACCGGAGTTTTATAAGGATCCTTCTTGGGCCACGCCAAACTTAAAAAAGCTGGCGGCTAGTGGGGTGTATGCGGATGGCGTGAGGGGTGTATTCCCCAGCGTTACCTACCCGTCTCACACCACTATCATTACAGGGGCCATGCCAGCGAAGCACGGCATTTACTATAATTCTCCCTTCGAGCCCGAAGGGCAGACAGGGCGCTGGTACTGGGAAGAGAATCTTATCAAAACAGAAACACTGTGGGATGCGGTGCATGAGGCGGGCCTGAAGTCTGCCTCGGTTGCCTGGCCTGTCTCGGCTGGCGCGCCCATTGATTATAACATTCCTGAAGTGTGGTCGCTGGATAAGAAGGTGGATCGGCTGGCGCCAATCCGGCAGCAAGCCACTCCTGCCGGGTTGTTTGAGGAAATAGAGCTGAATGCCACTGGCAAGCTAACGCCTGATGACCTGAACAGTGACTACATGAGCACCGACGAAAACGGCAGCAGAATGGCCGCTTACCTGATCAAAAAACACAAGCCGAACCTGTTGACGCTGCACCTTTACTGCGTGGACCATGCTGCCCACGGCGAGGGGCGCTATGGAGAGCACGTCAGCGCAGCGGTCGCCACAGCGGACCGGGCCATTGGGAATATACTAGAGGCCATTGAGAAAGCGGGCATCAAAGACAGCACGGCTATCATCATTACCGGAGACCACGGCTTCGTGGACATACACACCAGTATGGCTCCCAATGTGTGGCTTTCCGGTAGAGGGCTAGCCGGCACTGACGGGGCTGACTGGAAGGCTAAGTTCCACACGTCTGGGGCCGCAGCATTTTTAATGCTGAAGAACAAGGGCGACAAGCGAACCCTGAGCGAGGTGAGAGCCACGCTGGAAAGCTTGCCGGAATCCCAGAAGAAGCTTTTTAGGGTAGTGGAACGGGCTGAACTGGACAAGATTGGAGCGGATCCGGCGGCAGTTCTGGCCCTGGCTCCTGTAAAAGGAGTGGCCATGAGCAGTGCTGTGGACGGGGAGCCGCTCAGGCCTGCAAAAGGAGGAACGCATGGTTTCTTTCCTGATTTTGATGAAATACAGACGGGTTTCATCGGAGCAGGGGCAGGGTTCAGCAAAGGCGTTGTGTTGCCTGTGATGGGATTGGAGGACATAGCGCCTGTCGTAGCGGAACTGCTTGGTTTACCTTTCAAGGCCCCGGACGGTGTGCTGTACCCAGGGTTACTTACCAAGGAAGCAAAAAGCGCTTTGTAAAACGACAGCTGGTAGATAAACAGAAGAGGCTCCTCGTGTTTAGTACGAGGAGCCTCTTCTGATTTATAAAATTTTGAAGATGAGTACTCACTATATCTAAAGCCGCATAACGCTAATTAATATCACCAGGACCGCCTGCAGAGCAAGCTTGAATTATGCTGTTGCTTATCATAACAGATGTTCTATGGATCCTCCCCGATAAAAGTGCAACAGGCAGTGTGCAAGGTTACAAACCGTCTGTGCCTGTTGTAAACACTCGATTCCGGTTGAACTGCTGTCCCAGTAAAGGCCTTTGCAGGTGGAGTCAACTTGAGGTGAGCCAGTCCATTGCTTCCTCCACGGAGCCGAAGTTCCGCATCGGGATCGTTAGGTTTGTCTCCTGCCTGACCTCACTTATAGGCTTCTCCCTGGCGGTGCTCTCCGTTACAACCCGCGCAAGCTTCTGTAGACGGGTGCCTACTAAGTCCTTGGCGAACTGGAGTATGATCGCCTTATACCTGGAGTCGGGAACCTGAACCATCCTGTTCCTGGTGTCTGTCACAAGGTATTTGATGTCATAGGTCCTGACAGTTTCAATGACAACACTTAAGACATACTCGGCCTCACTCACAGTGTATTCGCTGAAGTCGGGCCAGGCGACAAACAGCACATCCCTGGCAGGGTCATAGTCAAGCTTTACTACTGGGTCGGGTATGATCATTGAGTGCTGGTTTTTGTTCCGTCTTCCGACAACCTTAAATACAGGGCAATGATCCAAATCTTTTTCTCCCTTGATGATCTTTCGCTCACGGAAGATAAAGGTGAATAGAAGGCAGGAGAAAGGGTGTAATCTAATCTGATAAGGCTGTTGTCGAACAGGACCATTAGCGTAAGGTTAACGCGCCTACAAAGGCACAAAGGTTAATGATGTACAACATCTATTCAGCCACAAAAGTGCTGCGCGCGCAGTCAATTGCTTTCCTTCAGGCTCCGCTCAAATACTGCCTCTTAGCTTCCGGCACTCCTCGGTCAAAAAAGGCATGGAGCGCACGGGCGAAGAGGCAGCCGTTGAGACACAGGTGAAGAAGATTATACATGCGATTTTGACTTTAAGGCTGAACACGCCACCTGATGTCACTCCATCACCCTCAGCCAAGCCAGTGCGGTTTCCTTACTGTCGAAGGTGGTGGCGATGACGCCCCTGATGCCGTAGCCGAGGGACTTGTCTGCCGAGAGCCTGCTGTACTGGTTAGGGGAGTAGACCCAGGCAAAGTGCCTGCATCCCGCCTTATGCATCCTGGGAAACCAGTCCACTGCTACCCACTCGGAAGCGTCGTCCCAGATGCTGGTGACGCGGCTGTTGTCGTTGAGCACCTTCTTGCAGTGATGCAGTTTGAGGTAGTACAGCATCTTGTCGCACCCGTCCATCACGCTCTCCTTTGTCTGGTCGCCTGTCCAGTCCGCATACAGCACATCCTCTACCACATCGTAGGAGATGGTTATATGTGGCTCAGTCGTTAGTATTCTCCCGGTCACTTCGGTTGTTGAATTAGATAAATATTGTTAAGCCATTGACCGTGGCTCGCCCCTCGCATACGTAGCCTTTCTGAGTTCGGTGGCACGAAACTAAGGCAAAATGCAGCCGTTGGCAAGCAGGCTATTCTTTTGGCCTGCAACCACTACAGAACTGTAGTCGTTTGGGAAGCATGTAAGTTGTAACAAACAGTCAAGGGGCCCTCATTTTTGGGGCCTCTTGCTGTTGCATTGACTCCACTGGCTGCTTTAGCAGCAGGCCGTCCATGGAGGCATTGGCCTTCACGGGCGCTGAGTCTAAGGCCTGTGTGTCACCCCTGACCATACCCTTCTCCACGCACAGGCTGAAGACCCTGTCAAAGAGCGACTCTAACACAGCCTCGGGGAAAAGCTGGCAAGTGCG
Source organism: Pontibacter toksunensis (assembly GCF_042686245.1). Taxonomy (NCBI): domain Bacteria; kingdom Pseudomonadati; phylum Bacteroidota; class Cytophagia; order Cytophagales; family Hymenobacteraceae; genus Pontibacter; species Pontibacter toksunensis. Next base: position 91,842 of record NZ_JBHUOX010000009.1, read on the forward strand.
GGATACGGTGGAGTGCCAGAGCAGGGGCTCCTCGAGCTGGTAGCCCAGAAAGTAAAGCAGGTCCAGGCGTAGGCTGCAGTGCTCGATGAGCCTGCGGTCAGAGGTAATGTTCTCCAGGTAGCCCACCAGGCAGAGCTTGAAGAACACCACCGGGTTAATGCTTTGCTGTCCACACTTACCGTAGTAGCCCCGCGTCAGTTCGGCAAGGAAGCTCAGGTCCAACTGCTGCTTGAGCCGGCGGTAAAAGTTATGCTCCGGCACGTGCGCTGAGAGCGAGAAGAGTAGCTCCTTCTCATCTTTAAAAGTTTTCTTGCCCTGCATAGCTACAAGCAATAGGTCATTATCCTTCAACGGCTATCTTCAGCTGGTTGTGCAACAGCCACTCACGTTTTCCGGGACAAGGTTGAGCTTTTTTTCGAACTAGGTGCCTGCAACTAGACTTAACAGCTTTCAACTAATGCCAGGCCAAATCAACAAGCCTGTGCCGGAGCTCCGGCACGTGGCGATACAGCGGGAGCCGGTCGCTAAGCCAGGCAGCGTAATAGTTGGAATGTCAAAACTATTCTCCTCGCCGGAAGTAAACAGCTTCGTACTTTATACTGTTAAATGATAGTCCGGAGAAATTTGAGCTGGAGGGGCATCCTCCACTATACATGGAAAAGCCTGCTTTACTACCTGCTGCTGGCAGTCGCTGTTTACCTTGCCCATGACCATTACCAAGTGGCTTACCTGAGTATGCCTTTCAACACCGTTACTGCCCTGAGCACGGCGCTGGCTATCTTTCTTGGCTTCAAGAGCAACAGTGCCTATGAAAGGTGGTGGGAAGGCCGCAAGATTTGGGGGCTGCTGGTGAACTACAGCCGCGCCTGGACACGCCAGGTGACTACGATGGTCATTCCCGGTGAAGAATCGGAGGCTGCAGCCGCAAAAGAGCTGCAGCGGCGGATGGTGTACAGGCACATTGCCTTTGTGCATGCGCTGCGCGTGTTCCTGCGGATAAAGCACGCCTACAACGAAACAGCCCAGGAAGAAATTTACGAGGAGACCAACAGATACACCGACGTACAGGCTTTTCTACCGGAAGATGAGTTTGAGGCTTTCTACCACAAAAACAATCCTCCCAACTTCCTGCTTGAGCTGCAGGGCGAGGATTTGCAGCGGGCCTTCAAGAGAGGCTGGCTCTCAGATTACCGGTTTGTAAAACTGGAGGACACGCTGGTGGAGTTCAACAACATCCAGGGCATGAGTGAGCGAATTAAGAACACGCCCTTCCCGCGCCAGTACAGCTTTTTCTCCCGGGTTTTTGTGTTTATACATGCCTCGCTGCTGCCTTTCGCCTTTGTTAGTGAGTTGGGCCTGGCCACCATTCCTGTCTCCGTTGTCATTTCCTTTGTGTTCTTGGCACTGGACCTGGTGGGTGAGCGAACCGAGGACCCTTTCGAGAACAGACTGGAGGATGTGCCACTCACCGCCCTCAGCCTCACTATAGAAACCAACGTCAAGGAACAGTGGGGCGACAAAGACTTTCCTGCCGGGCAGCAGACGCAGGAGGGCATTGTTTTGTAACACTCCTGTTCAGGTGTTCAGGCCGCATCGTCGGGTTAGCATGCAGGGGGCGGAGCTTAGTCCGGGAGCGTAAGGTAGTGTTCCGTCTGGGGGAAGAGAAAGGTACTGTTCCTGACTGCCTCCACGTCCGCACACAGGTTGTAGTGAAGGTGACGGATAACATAGGAGCCTGTACTCAGCTGCTGAAGGTGCGAGCACAGCGCATCAAGCCTTTGCAGGTAGTCCCCGTCTCTTTCGGCCTCTGGCAGCGCCATGTCCAGAAACATGTCGATGGCCGAGAGCTGCGGAAAAGCGGGTAAATGTTTGGCAACGGTAGCCTGAAGACTCCTGATGATGAGGCAGTATTTTGATTTTATGCCGAGGTTGTCAGGCGCGTGTATTGCATTGAGCGTCATGGTAGTAGTAGTAGTAGTAGTAGTATCAACCCAAAGCGAACGAATATAAGCTACGATATGAGCTTGCCTGGAATCATTGGTGAACATGCCTTGCCCGTTGTACAGATTCATCCAGCTATGAGCAGCACATGTTTCAGTAAGGACATAAAATCAGGAGAAATAATTCAGAACCCACTATTGAAGCAGCAGGAACTGCCTCACAGAAGCGGTGCAGGTAACAGCTCTATTCAGACAAGCCGTCACCTGCACCGCTTCTATCCGTTTTTTAGTCTCCTGCCCCACGTTTCATGGGACAGTGGGACAGACATACACCACCTTAACAGCAAGGGCTAACACCACAGCAAAGCGGTTTTCCATTTTGCCGGTTTCCCGGATGGCAGCAGTTCAGCTCAATGTACAGCAACACCTGGTGGCAACACAAGGCAACGCTTTGCAACATGCCAGCAAAGCTGCTCCTGCTGTATTAAAATTCCGCCGTTTTCCGGGACGAGGCATAGCTGTAAACAGCAGCTCTGCCATCTTCCATCAGCGTTGTATTGGTTAAGTAACTTGTTCTCTAAGAACACAGGTTCGTCTTGATTTCATTACTGGTTTTTGTCTGAATGCACAGCGGTTTATAGAGCTTAAGCGCCTCATCCTAACATGGAAAGTAAAGGACCGTATTCTGGCTTATTACCTGTATATTTAGCAATATAAGTACATATTAGAAATATAAATACATATCCCCTGCCAATGGCACAATCATCAAACAAGACAGATGCACACAGAAAGCTTATTAAGCTGAACGATGAACTGGAAAATTATTTCAGTAACACAATTATACCTCAGTTATTTGTAGATGCGGACATGATACTGCGCAAGTTCACCCCTCCTGCAATGAGGCATTCAACCTCTCAGCCCAAGACGTGGGAAGGCACATAGACGAGGTGTCGAGCAACATCCGCTTCCCCACCATCATCGAGAACATCGAAGAAGTGATACAAAGCAGCAAGGACCTGGAGAAGGAAATCCAGACAACAGACAAAAGGTGGTACCAGTTGAACATCCTGCCCTACATCGTCCGGAAAGAGAATAAAACCAATGGCGTCATCATCACCTTCATCGACATCAACGACCGCATTGACATGCTGAGGCGGTATGAGAAGCTCAACAAGCGGTATGAAAATATCATTTTCTCCATGTCCCATGACATCAAAGGTCCCCTCTCCAACATCGAAGGATTGATTGACGCATTGAGGGACATGCAGGGAGACGACGCCGACACGAAGCCTGTCATGGACATGCTGAGCCAGTCTGTGCGCAACCTGCGCAGCACAGTTGTGGAACTCTCAGACATAGGAGAGAGCGACACCGACTTCGCCAGGGTGCCGGAGCGGGTGAATCTCGGAAACATGATAGAGGATGCAAAGCTCGCCCTGAAAGATAAGATATATGAAGCAGGGGCACAGATAAAGACTGAAATAAACGAACCCGAGATCATCCTGTCCCGCAAGAACGTCAGGAGCATCGTCTACAACCTGCTGAGCAATGCCATCAAGTACAAAGCACCGGACAGAGCACCAGATATTTTCATCAAAACCGAGGCGTCAGGTGGTTATATCCGGCTCTCTGTCAGCGATAATGGGCGTGGCATAGCGGATGACAAGAAGGAGGCGATATTCGAGCGGCACACCAGACTCAGGAGTGACGTGGAAGGTTGGGGTATGGGGCTGTTCATCGTGAAGAGACTGACGGAAGATACAGGGGGGAAGGTAGAGGTGGAGAGCATACTGGGCGAGGGCACCACCTTTCACGTCTGTCTCAAAAGGCAGCGGTAAAGACAGCGACAGACAGAGAATATTTGCTCCATTAGGCGGGGCACTTAAGCTTCCTCCAGCCACAGCGCATGCTAGCTTCCCCGCATTTTCTTTTTCTCGTTCCGCAACTCCCGCAGCCTGTCCTTCAACTCCTCCCGGAGCGGCTGGCTTTCACGGTGCAGGTCATGGTCCTCCTTTGTCAGGGCGTGAAGGTAGAACAGGCACTGAGCGGCTTCAAGCGCACTCAGCTGCTTTACCTCCGTTTTCTTGATATATTCATATAAAAAAGACATGTACAATTTTACGGCACTTGTCTTTCTGTTGCTGCCGAATTATTACTGAACGTCAAGGAGTAAAATACTGAAATAGCAGGTGCTACTACTTAAATAGAACAATTCTCAGGTTAGATGACATCTACTTCGTCTACTTCTCGTTGCGTGTGGTAGGGAGTAGAGGTGCAGGGGAGAAAGATAATTTAAGGTATGAAGTTGATTTCAAGGATCTTACTCGTTGATGATGATGTTACTTATTTATTCATCACGCAGCGGTTGCTCAGGAAACTGTGGGCGGTGGTGGAGGTGCAAACCGCAGTGAACGGGGAGGATGCCTTAAAGCTGTTGAAGGAGAGGACCGAAATAGAGCAGCTGCCGGAACTTATCATTTCCGATATTGAAATGCCTGTGATGAACGGTCTCACTTTTATGGAAGAACTGCATAGGCTGAACCTTGTTGACTTCAACAGCACGAAGCTTGTACTCAACAGCAGTAGCCTGATTTACAAAAACGTAGACAGGGCAGGTGTGGATTCGGCAGTGACCTTCCTTTCCAAGCCAATGACGAGGGAGAAAATACTTCGTGTCATTGGCGAAGAAGCAGGTAAAGCTTCTTTCTGATGTTTTGCTACCATGCACCTTCCTCACAGTAGAAGTACACTCTTATCTGTACTCTTTCCTCATTCGGTGGCGTCAGGAACGTTACCTCTACCTTGTCGCTCTCGTTATAGTGCTGATTCCTGTGGCAACAGCCGCCATCCTGCACCTGGAGTGGTAGTCCACTAACATCTGCCCGCTGCCTTTTATGTCACACCGAGCACGAAATGCGCTATTAAGTAAGATCAAAGTAGCTGCTTGGGAGCCTCCGCTTTTTGCTATATCTCGCCGCCTTCAAAACAACCAAAGGGGCACCGCTTTTAAAAGACAGTGCCCCTTTGTCCGTAACTTTTGGAGATACAGAAACTTCCCATTATGGTTTACCTTTAAAAGCCGGAAAGATTAGGGCAATACCTGTCAACAGCAGGCTTTGCGGACTCAACAGCCTTAAACATTTAGTGTGCGGCAGTTTCCGTTCAAACTAAAACCACCGGTCTTAACGTTAGCTTCATATACATAGGAAGATAGCTGTTTGAGGGGCTGCGCAAAAGTCAGCCCTTTCTCATTTTTAAAGCAGGCACCATGCAAAACGAACTTCCACAGGAGCGGGTGACCCTCTCCTTTATGGACGCTGACTTTCTTGTCATAGCGGTAGACGTCAACCACTGCAGCGCAGAGATAAAGTGGCTGCGGCAAGTCAGCAGCGAGGAGTGCCGGCGCGGGCTTAAACTTGTCTTGCACATCGCTGCAGCGCTGAAGACGGAGCTCCGGAAAACGCAGGCGCTGGTGCAGGCATGAACCAGATGGCCTGGTCAGGTCATCCTGGACTGCTCCGGGGTGGCAAGGGGTCTCCCCCCTTTCGAATGCTATGATAAGCCGCGTCAGCAGCTTCAGCTCCTTTGCCTCCTCAGAGCCGGGGCTCTGTCATTAAAAAGAGGGGGCGTTATCAGAGGGAGTCTGTGAAAGCAGCCAATGCCTGGCTTCACCCTTGGCTAAGAAGACGTCCATGGCGATGACACGGGCAAGGGCAGGGGTATGAAGCACTATGCTCTTTGTCTGGATACTGGACATGAGCTCATAGTTGTTGATGTTCACCACAAAAGCCACCCGGTGGCGGTGCCGCCTGCTGAAAGACGGGAAGAGCTCATTTATCAGCCAGTTCTGGTCTGCCATTTCCATGTAGTGCAGTTTGCGCATGTCGCACAGCCATGCTGTCAGCTGGGATGATGTGGCATGGCGCAAAGCCTCTAAAAGCAGGCTCCTTAGCGGCTGTCCGTTGCAGTGGGTGGACCAATAGAGCTGTACCAGGCGGTGTTCCCTGTCACACTCTATTTTCCCGTTCTCATCTGAATATACCTGAACCAAAGCCGTAGCTTCGCGCATTGAGACGCCCCTATGGTATGATAACGTAATACAAATTAAGTGTTTGCCTGAAAGGTGCTGCCTCAAAAGGGGAAGCACTGTGCATGAAGGCTTCAGCTACTTGTATGCTTTAAGAAGAAGGATTGGTTAAGAAGCCGCATAAAGTGAGAAAGCAACTTAATTGAGCTTGTGGAATGGTACGTCCCTTGATACACTGTGAATAAAGAATGCTTTGGCGCTGGGTATGACCTGATTGGAGCCGGTGGGAAAGGAGGAAGTTGGCTGCTATAAGGCACCTCCCCTTCCTCCACTTGCCAGCAGCCATGCCGATAGTCCCTTCATCTTTGTTACAGCAGGAGTGTGATACAGACAAAAGGGAGCAGGCTCTTCTAAAAGTGTATGATTTTCGTTGAGGAAGAACTAGCAAGAGTTGCTACAAGAGCTGTTTATATACAAAACAAACCAGATAACTTTTTCAAAATTGAGCACAACAATACTGCAGATAATGGATTTGACGTCTGGAAAGAGGAATTAGATGCTAATTTAGTATAGTTTTCCTTATCCCTACAGTTAATAAGGAGTTACCGTCCGATATATGTCCGAACTAAATAAAAAAGCCTCTATACTGTACGTATAGGGGCTTTTTTGTGGCCTTGCCAGGAATCGAACCTGGATCTAAAGTTTAGGAAACTTCTATTCTATCCGTTGAACTACAAGGCCGGTAAATTCTGCTGCAAATGTACGGGAATTACATCCGTTTTACAAGCAACCTGCATCCCTTAATAAGTAGCGAAGGCAATAGCAAAACCGATAACAGTAAGTACCAGACCTATCATAAATACAGAGTAGGAGATGCGCAGTATCCTGTACTTGCGGCTCAGCACGTCGCCCAGGAAATAAATATCGGTGATCATGTTGTTGTAAAGTGCTTTCTTGTCGCGCATGATATCGTGCATGCCGTCCTGAAAGCCCTCCAGGGGCAACTTGCTGAAGTTGCCGAAGAAAAGCAGGCTGACATTGCGAGTGTTCACCTTCTTTTTCTTTCTGTTGATATTAAAACTGGTTACCTCGGGCTGCGCTGATATGATGGCAAAAACGAGGGACCCCAAGGTCGTGAGCAAAAGCAGGCTGATAGGGATGATAATGGTGCGGTGCTGGGCAAACTCAGTGCCTATAATGGCAGACTGGGCGCTGAGGTACGTAATCACAATGGACAGGATAATAGCGTTGAGGCTGATCATCATGTTAGCCTTGTTATCAGCCATGGCGCTGAGGTCCAGGTGGGTGCGGTAGGTGCTCCGGAACATCGTCTCGATACCCCGCTTAGGCTGCGCCAGTGTCTCCCGTTGCTTCTTGTCCTTTTTCTTCTTCTTCTTGTCTTCCTGACTCAGGTGCTCACGCTGCTCCTGTATGTTCAGACCCAGCTGCGCTGCAAACGTGTGCTGTGCCTGGTTGGTGTGGAAGTTCGTGGAGAGCAGGAAATCCATCTGGAACTGCGCCCACTCCCTGTCTGAGAAGAACTTGTCCAGGAAAATCTCCCACTCCACGCGCAGCAGCTCAGCAGTGGCTGAGAAAGTAGGCTTGCCTATGTTCGCCAAATCAGCATCTACCAGCAGTTCCTGCAGCAGGTCCTGCGGCTGAATGTCGTGCTTGGTGGCCATAATCATGCCTTCAATCCGCTGGATGCGCTCTGCCGGATAGCCCTGTGCTGTCAGCCACTCCCCCGCATAGCGGATGCTCTCCTCCTCATGGCCTTTGTAGGCGTTCACGTAGCCAGTGTCATGAAACCAAGCTGCCAGCAGCAGGTCCTGCAAATCGGCTGCTTCTAAGTTGCTTTTTACCCCAAGGTCCTGTGCCACAGACACCACCTCCAGGGTATGCCGGTAATTGTGGTATACCAGCTTCTTTGAAAGTTTTTCTTTGAATAAATTAAAAACAAACTCTCTGGCTTGTTCAACGAGTTTAGGTTCTTCCATAAATGGTTTTGCTTCTGTTGTGGGCGCGAGGAATGCTGAGCGCGAAATCTCAAGCCTGACAGCCCTGCAGTGCTGCACATGCAAACACACAGTTGCTTGCGGTTACGGTATAATACGGCTTTTTGTTAGTAAACGGGCATTAAATTCGGGTTTAGCCGGGTGCAGGCAGCAACAACTAAAAGCGGCCCTATCTCGTTTATCAATGTCAGTCCTGCTGCTCCCAGAGGCAACAAAACAGTAGAAAATGAGGTCAGGGACACACAGCTATAGAACCAACTATGCAGTATCCAGCCTCCTTTCTTATACAGCGGCAGCTATCAGTATGGTGCAGTGATAGCAGGGCAAAATGCTATATTCCTCCTGTGCCATGGCAACAGTTATACCTGGTGCAGGGGCTACAGGCAATTGCCCTTCAGCAGGGCATGTTATACCTCAGTAACATATGATTCGAAATTTACTAAAGTGGCAGGGACTGCGTTCCCTCCTTGTGTGGCAGGTTACTTTAAGCCTTACCCTTTCTGCCTGCGTTTCTTTAGAGCCTTACTACAGCAACGAAGCCCAGAACTGGCAAAAGGAAAAGCCGGCTCCTGAAAGCGAGGTGCTGTACAGCGTCTTCCTGATTGGGGATGTAGGCGCCCCTGACCTGGAGAACGGAGAGCCCTCCATGATGCTGATGCGCCGGCAGATGGAAGTGGCAGGCGCAAAAAGTGCCACCATCTTTCTGGGTGATAACGTGTACATGAACGGCTTGCCGCTCCCTGACAAGTACGACAGGGAGGTATCGGAGAAGCGCCTGAATGCGCAGCTCGATATTTTGCGGGGCTATGAGGGGGAGAAATACATGATACCCGGCAACCACGACTGGAACCACAGCGGGCGCGGCGGCCTGGAGGCCGTTACCCGTGAGCAGCGCTATGTGAATGAATACCTCACCGATGAGAACATTGTAGTGGGTGGTGATTTTTATGTGCCCGGCGATGGCTGCCCCGGGCCCTATGAGGTAATGCTGAGCGATAACCTGGTGCTGATCGCCCTCGACACAGAGTGGTGGCTGCACCCTTTCGACAGGCCCTACGGCGACAACAGTAGCTGTGGTGCCTCCACTGAGGAAGAACTGCTGGTGCAACTGGAAGATGTTATCGAAAAGCACCGGGGCAGGGATATACTGGTGGTGGGCCACCACCCGCTTATAACGCGCGGGGAGCATGGCGGCTTCTTTACCATCAAAGACCATCTGTTTCCGCTTACCATGCTGCGCAAATGGATGTACCTGCCACTGCCTGTGATCGGCTCCATTTATCCTTTTGCACGAAAGTACGGTGGAATTCTGCAGGATATTCCGCACCCCCGCTACCAGGCCTATATAGAGGGCGTAATGGAGATATTTACCAAGTATGGTAATATAACGTACGCGGCTGGGCACGAGCATGGGCTGGAGTACTTCAACTATAACGGACTACCACATATTGTAAGCGGCTCCGGCTGTAAAGTAGATTACTTAAAGCCAGGTGGTGCCGCCACATACCTGCAGACTGTGAAGGGCTATGTGCGGGTAAACTACCATGAGAACGGGGAGGTGTGGTCCGAGTTCTGGGTGCCGACAGATAAGACGGGAACTACGGGAGAAATAATGTTCCGCACAAGACTATATGCCAAAGAACCTCCAAAGGAGAACCCGCCGATAACTGATAACACAAACTACGCCGATAGCACCATCACCCTGGCAGCCAATACCTCTTACAAGGCCCCTAAGCTGCGCAAAAAGCTGCTGGGAGAGCACTATCGCGATGAATGGGCAACTCCTGTAGAAGTACCGCTGCTGGACCTGAAAAATGAACTGGGGGGGCTGACCCCGTACCAGAAGGGCGGTGGCAAGCAAACTGCCGCGCTGAAAGTGCGCAATCCTGATGCGAAAGAATATACCCTGCGCAGCATAAACAAGAGCTCATCAAAGGTGCTCCCCGAGTTTCTGCGCGAAGTAGCAGTCAGTGCTCTGCTACAGGACCAGACTTCTTCACAGCACCCCTACGGCTCTCTGATTGTACCTCCCCTGGCCGATGCAGCAGGGGTGTTTCATACTAACCCGAAACTGGTTTACATCCCCAACACTCCTTATTTGAGGCAGTACCAGGATGAGTTTGGAAATATGTTGGCCATTCTGGAGGAAGACCCGGATGAGAACCATGAGGAGATTGCCAGTTTGGGCAATGCAGAGAACCTGGTGGGCACCGATAAACTACTGGAAGAGCTGGAACAGGACAACGACAATGAGGTAGACCAGCCGGAGTATGTGCGGGCGCGGCTGTTTGACATGTTCATCGGCGACTGGGATCGCCATGAGGGGCAATGGCGCTGGGTAGAAGAGAAGAAAGAAGGTAAAGGAAAACTTTATATTCCGGTGCCCGAAGACCGCGACCAGGCATTCTTTAAGGCTGAGGGCATCTTGCCCTGGCTGGCCACGCGCAAGTGGGGCATCCGGAATATCCGGAGCTTCGGGCATGAGTACCGCGACATTGTGGGCCTTAACCTGAACGGGCTGACGCTGGACAGGACCTTTACCTCAAAGATTACTAGGCAGGAATGGCTCCGGATTGCCGAGGACATCAAGCAAAGCATGACAGACGAGGTGATTGAGAAGGCTGTGCTGCAGTGGCCGGAACCTATACGCCAGTTGTCAGCCGATGAGATTGTGTCGAAGCTAAAGTCCAGAAGAGACAAGCTACCGCAGGCCGCAGCGAAGTACTATGACTTTCTGGTGCAGTACGTTGATATAACCGGCAGCGATAAGCACGAGCGCTTTGTGATCAACCGCATCAATAATGAAGAGATGCAGGTGTTGGGGTATAAGATCTCAAAGGAAGGAGAGATACTGGAGCCCCTGTATGACCGCACTTTTTACACCGATGAGACCAAAGAAATTCGCCTCTACGGCAGGGATGGAAGGGACCAGTTTATTGTATCAGGAAGTGTTGACAAGAGCATACTTGTACGCATCATTGCCGGTGGAGATGAAGACTTGGTGGTAGACTCCTCGTATGTAAGCGGCCTGAAAGAGTATACGATTGTCTATGATACGGCTGAGGGCAACGTATTTAACTTTGGCAGCGAGACGGATGACAAAACAGAGCCTTATGAAGAGGTAAACCTTTACGACCGTGACAATTACAAACCTGCTTATGTAGCCCCCCGCTTCTCGGCTGCTTATAACGTGGACGATGGACCACTGTTGGGCGCGGGCCTGCTGCTGCGCACCCACGGGTTCAGGAAGTATCCCCATGCTGCAGAGCACCTGCTGGAGGGAAACTATGCCTTCCTGACAAACTCATATGATGTACGCTACAGAGCAGACCTGCGCGATGTGGTGGGAAATTGGAACTTGGCCTTCAATGCCCATCTGCAGGGGCCACAGTTTCAGCGCAACTTCTACGGTCTCGGAAACCACACCGAGCAGGCTCCTGACCTTAATGATGAATATTACAGGGTGCGCTATGAGCGCCAGTCGCTGAGCGCAGCCTTTTTCAGACACCCGGTGGCGTTTGTGAGGATAGGTTTTGGACCAACTTACGACAGGTTCAGGGTAACAATGCCAGAGGGGGAAACTTTTCTGCTTAACCAGGCAAGGCAAGGCCGCCTGCGTGATGGAACCTACAAACCTGAAACAGGCAAGTTTGACTCGCAGCACTATGTAGGAGTGAGAGCTTTTACCGAACTGAAAGTGCTCGGTGGGGGCAGTACAGAGGCTAACCCGCGTATAGGCATGCGCTGGTACAACACCATCAGCTATAACAAACAGGTGGGAGGCGAGCAGCTAAGCTACACCAACTTTAGCTCAGAGTTCCGTTTTTACCTCAGCCCTTATTTCCCGTTTCAGCTAACATGGGCGGGCAGAGTAGGCGCCGCACACAACTTCGGGGACTATCGCTTTTACCAAGCCAATACCTTGGGAGGCACGGAGAATCTGCGGGGCTACCGCCGTACCCGCTTTGCTGGTCGTAGCAGCGTGTACGCCAATGGCGAGGCACGCCTACAACTGCTGGACTATAACCTGTTCCTCGTTCCGGGTAAATTCGGAATACTCGGGTTGTTGGATGCAGGCAGGGTGTATATGGATGACGAGCCCAAAGAAGCTTTCTTCCGCAGCTTGCATTTAGGGTATGGCGGTGGCCTGTGGATGGATGTATTAAGCCGCTCCGTACTTTCGCTTAGTTATACCGCAGGCGAGGAAGAGGAACTGCTGATGCTGAATTTCGGATTCTTTTTCTAACAGAATGAGGCTACAGTAGTATAGAGAAATACCCGTTTTGCACATCCCAGAACGAAGACCCAATAATAAACCTATGAAAAAGACAAAATTGTTAGTAGCTGCGTTTGCTTTACTGTGCCTCTGGCAGCAGGCGCAGGCGCAGGAGATTGAGCAGGAGGGACTGGAGGCTGTTGTTGACTTTGCCTCTCCGGGGGTGCGTGGCATGGGTAAGCCACGTGGTGTGGTGATTAGCTATGAGCGACTGCCGCAGTTTGATATAGAATCTGAGTCTGACGACCCACGTGTAGGTAACGGGCAAGGGCGTGTCAGGCGGCATAACAAGTTTTCTGTGCTTGCCCTGGCTCCACTGATGAACAAGCCCCAGACAAAGCTTGTCATGGGCGTCAACTACGAAATAGAGGAATTCAACTTTGAAGACCTGACAGAATCGTCTTATGGCCTGTACCGCTACCTGGAAGATAAGAACCTGAAAAGTCTGGGCCTGCAGTTTGCATTCCTGCACTCGCTAAATGAGCGCAACTTTTACCTGATCCGTGTAAAAGGCGAGCTCAACGGCGACTATACCCGCGACAACATCAACATAACAGATTACCTGAAGGCTACGGTGGATGTGGCTTATGGCTGGAAGAAATCGCCTGACTTCTCGATAGGTATAGGTGCGCAATGGGGGTATACGTTTGGCAGGCAGAGGGTTTTGCCCGGAGTTCTGTACAACCGCACCTTCAACCAGAACTGGGGAGTAGAGTCAATATTCCCGGCTAATGTTCGGTTTCGGCATAATGCGAATGAGAAAACTCTGTTTTATGTAGGTTACCGCCTGGAAGGAGCCAGCTACGATATCTTTGCAGACAGAACAGTGCTGGCACAGTTCGATGAGGTGGAACTGCGGCGTACAGATATAAAAGGACTGCTGCGCATGGAACGCGAGATCTACGACTTTTTGTGGTTTGCAGTGGAAGGTGGCTACCGCCGGTACTACCGCCATCGCCTGTTTGATGACGTAGGCTCTACAGATGAACTGATCACAAACGACCTCTCTGGTGCAGGCTATGTGGCAGTAGAACTCTTCCTGGTGCCGCCGCGCAAGTGGGTAGAGAAGAGCCGCAATAACTAAACAGTTAAAATTGATAAAACGGAAAGAGGGAGAAGCTCAAGCAGAGCTTCTCCCTCTTTCCGTTTTATCAGGCTGCTTACTTCTGCTTCTTAGCCGGATTCTTCCCCTCCGGCACCAGGTTGCGCAGGTAATCGTAAGTGGCATATTGTGAGCGTAAGCTCGTCTCTTCGCCTTCCCGCAAGTAGCTGTTATCAACGGTTCTTGCCTTGGTGTCGTCGGCTAGTTGTAGGTCAATAATGTCGCGCACCTCCTTTACAAGGTGGGGCTGCAGGAGCGGGAAGGCTACTTCCACACGGCGGTTCAGGTTGCGCGTCATCCAATCAGCAGACGCGACATAATATTCCTCTTCGCCGTTGTTATGGAAAATGTATACCCTTGCGTGCTCCAGGTAACGGTCCACGATGCTGCGCACCTGTATGTTCTCGCTCACGCCTTCCACCCCCGGTACCAGGCAGCAGATGCCCCGCACAAGCAAGTCCACCTGAACGCCGGCCTGACTGGCGGCATACAGCTTCTTTATCATGCGCTCGTCCTGCAGGGCATTCATCTTTAGAATCATGCGGGCGGGCAAACCTTTTTTTGCATTCTTTATCTCCCGGTCGATCAGCTTCACGAAGCGCTCCCGCATGTTAAGCGGTGCCATGAGCAGGTGCTTGAACTCTTTGTCCGGGTGGCGGTCTATAAAGAAGTTGAACACCTGCTCCACATCTTTTGTGAGGCGCTTATCTGAGGTAAACAAGGCATGGTCGGCGTATATGGTAGAAGTGTCTTCGTTGTAGTTACCTGTGCTCAGGTAGGCGTAGTTAACCAACTTGCCGTTTTCGTTTCTGGTGATCAGGCCCAGTTTGGAATGTACCTTTAGCTCGGGTGCACCAAAAAGCACGTTAGCCCCTGCCTTCTGTAGTTTTCCGGCCCAGAAAATATTCGACTCCTCATCAAAGCGCGCTTTTAACTCTACCACCACCGTTACCAGTTTGCCATTTTTGGCGGCCTTGACTAAGGCCTTGGCAATAGCTGATTTGTCTGCCACCCGGTAAAGCGTGGCGCTCATAGACGTCACCTTCGGGTCATTGGCTGCTTCATTGAACAGGCGCAGCACGTAGTCGAAAGACTGGTATGGATAGTGCACCAGGTAATCCTGCTTTTGCATGGCGGCCAGTAAACTTGGCTCCTGTTCCAGTTGCGGGTGTACCAGCGTAGGCTGCGGCGTATACTTGAGGGCAGGCAGGTTAAAGTCCGGGAACTGAAAGAAGTCGCGGAAGTTGTGGTACTTGCTGCCTTCTACAAGGTCTTCTTCGGTAATACCGGTATGTGCCATCATCATATCCAGCAGGTCCTGGGGCATTTCCGGGTCGTAGAGCAGGCGTGCCGGGTAGCCAATCTCACGCTTTTTCAGGCTCTTTCGAATCTTAGCCATTAAGTTTCCCGACACCTCTTCTTCAATATCCAGTTCTGCATCACGCGATACTTTCACGGCATGGGAGTCGAACTGCTGATACTGCTGGAAAATGGCCGGCAGGCAGTAACGGATAACGTCGTCAATGAACATTACATAACGCTGGTCATCTACTGTAGGTAGTTTTACAAAGCGGCTGCCGTGTTTCTTCGTCGGAATCTCCAGCATCGCAAAGCGCTCCGGCTTGCACTCCTGTCCCTCCTGCGGCTCCCACATCTTTACGCCCAAATACACTGTCTGATCCTTTAGAAAAAGATGCGTTTCAGTCTCGTCCAGAATGATGGGCTGCAGCAGCGGTTGCAGGGATTTTTTGAAATAGTCCTTTACCCACTCCTTTTGTTCCGGGTTCAAGTCATGTTCTGTAAGCAGGTGTATGTTGTGTTCGCGCAGGTCTCTGAGAATGCCTTCCCTGAATACCTCCCCAAACTCCTCCTGCTGGCGCTTTACTTCTGTTAGTACCTGGTCAAAAACGTCAGAGGGATCTTCGTTCAGCTTCTTACGTGTCTTCTCCTTGAGTTTGATGAGGCGCTTGAGCGTAGCCACCCGCACCTTGAAGTACTCATCTAAGTTGGACGAAAAAATGGCCATAAACTTGATGCGCTCCAGCAGCGGCACCTGCTTGTCTTTTGCCTCCTGCAGTACTCTATAGTTGAAAGCGAGCCAGCTGAGCTCTCTGTTAATCATGGGGTACTCCGGAGCGGCCTGTTTCTCTTTTTCTGTCTCTTTTTTCATGGTGGTTGGTTGTCTTCGCTAGTGCTTGTGTAACACTGCGGTTGTGTCAGTCCGAAAGGGGCTGCAGCTATTTGTAGTTCTTCGGAAAGTCGTAGAAGAGCAGGTTTGCATTGTCTTTGCTGATGTCGTGCCAGCTTTCACAGTTAAATTCAAGTACCACGACGCCTGTTGTAGGCAGCCTGGAAACCTGCTCCGGCGTTATCATATTAGCAAAGTCAGAAATAGCCTCGTTGTGACCTACCAGCATGAGGTAGTCTACATCAGCAGGTGCTTCTTGTACTACCTGCAGCAGGTCCTCTTTTCCGGCGCCATACACCCGCTCGTCCAGTACAATATCGTCGGCATCGTAGCCAAGTTCTTTGCCTACAAGTGTGGCTGTGGTAAGTGCCCGAACGGCAGGGCTGGAGATGATTAGATTGGGTTGCACGTCACGGGCTGCCAGTTCCTGCCCCATGAGCGAAGCATCACTCCGGCCCCGTTTGTTCAGGGGGCGGTCGTGGTCGCTAAGTTCTTCGAACTCCCAGCTCGATTTAGCGTGCCTTACTATATATAACGTCTTCATAATTTTTCTTTTTTCATAGCCGTAGCAGTGCCAGAAAGCAGCAGTAACGGCATAGCTAAGTACTGTAACTGTACATAAATGGTTATACGCAGAAGAGCTGTAGCTCAGGCCAAAATAGCCGGTGTCTGGTGTTACAGGAATGTCAATTCATCTGGTTCTGCTTACTCCTTTACGAAGTTTGGATATTCTGCTTTGTTAACTTGACAATAAATTTGCTATTATACTTTCAAAAAGATAAATAGGCCTACTAATAACAGAAAACCGTATATAGCAGGGGAATGACAGAGCCTGTTAAAACAAGCCTTAGGCATGAGTGTTTCATCTAAGGAAAGCATCTGGGCGAAGCTGGAAAATCAGAAGCGCTACGATGTTAATGTGAATCGCCCCAACAGCTGAATCTTTTTTCTGTCACCTGTGGATAAGAGCAAAGAAGCAGATAGCATGAGGGGGTAAGGTGAAGTTCAGGCCCGAACCAGTCATGCAGAGGTGAGGCCAAAGGAGTCAATTCAGTAGTAACTCTCTTTTTCAGGAAGGGAAAAGAGAGCATCATAAATAAAATATCATCTATCTCAATTTAAACAGAAGTGGAAGCCAAATTCGTTTTACCAGTTGATGCGGCAAAGTTCAGGTCTACCAGCAACGCCTGGCATGAGCTGATGCTAAATGAGCCCTGGTCGGTAGGAAACCTTGCCACGCTTATTGAATTGAAATCATTTAAAACGAAAGAGGAGTGGGAGGCATTTTACTACCAAAGCGGGGAGGAGCGAGAAATCCTGCTCCAGAAATGGGATGCACCTACGCAAGCCATGCTGCAGAACGAGTCCCTAATCAGAACAGACAAGGATTTTGTCTATAACCTGAGCTGGAACCTGAAGAACCTCAATACCCAGTTCGGCAGGACGCAGGAAAGCCTTTACCGCAAAGGAGAAATCCTCTTCAACTATGTCAGGGATAACGGGTATGATTTATCTGTTGAAGATTGTTTTCAGTGCGTACGCTTCCGGGTAGTATGCGAAACGTGGAATAGAGCGGTTGAACGGGAAAGAAACACCATAAGAACGCTGCAGTCCATGTTCCCACATGTTGAGTTTCAGGAAGTGCCTAATGAAGTTTATCATACCTATGCCATAGACTATGAAGCCTATGTTGATGGCAAGCTGCGGTATGCGCTTCAGGTAAAGCCCGAGTCCTATACTGGTAACACAACCTACCTGATGAATGCACGGCAGGCAAACAGCCGCAAGAATCAGCTATATAAATTACGTTTTGGTGCCCCTGTATACGAAATCATAGCAGACGACGACGGCAACATACTCCAAACAGATGTGCTTGAAAACATGAAGGCAGTTCCGGGTTAAAGAAACACAAGCTTATAGATCCGGTAACATTAAAAAGAGGAAGCCTTTGCGGCTTCCTCTTTTTAATGTTACACCTGTTAAAACAGGAGCTATGCAGGTATACGTACCAACAACCCAGCTGCTTTCTACCCATAACCCACCAGCGGCAGGCTCCTATACGTTGTTTGGGTAGCGCTGGAAATGCAGTTCTGCTACTCTGCGTTGTAATTCGTCTCGCAGTGCCTCGATGTTTATCTTGTTCGTGGCAGATATAAACAGGGCAGGCGCATGCACCTTTGCCATGTAGCTGGCCTTTAAATCTTCAATAGACGGACGCACTTCGGTTTCATCTGCTCCCTCTGCAGCCAGATCTTCTTCCCGCTGTTGCAGGTACAGGTCTACTTTGTTGAACACCAGCAGCACCGGTTTCTCTGCCGAGTTGATGTCCTTGAGTGTCTGGTTCACCACCTCGATATGGTCTTCAAAAGACGGGTGCGACACGTCCACCACATGCACCAGCAGGTCAGCCTCCCGTATCTCGTCCAAGGTAGACTTAAAGGATTCTATCAGCTTGGTCGGGAGCTTACGGATGAAACCTACCGTATCGGAGAGCAGGAAAGGAATGTTATCGAACACCACCTTCCGCACGGTAGCGTCTACGGTAGCAAACAGCTTGTTTTCCGCAAACACCTCCGACTTGGAGAGCAAGTTCATCAGCGTGGACTTGCCTACGTTCGTGTATCCTACCAGCGCTACGCGCACAATACCCGAGCGGGCTTTGCGCTGCTCAAAGTTCTGTTTCTCGAATTTCTTCAGTCGCTCACGCAGCAAAGCAATTTTGTCGCGCACAATACGGCGGTCAGTTTCAATTTCCGTCTCACCCGGACCCTTCATACCGATACCACCTTTTTGTTTTGAAAGGTGTGTCCAGAGGTTGGTGAGGCGTGGCAGCAGGTACTGGTACTGGGCCATCTCTACCTGTGCGTGCGCCTGGGCGCTTTTAGCCCGCAGCGCAAAAATATCCAGTATAAGCAGGCTGCGGTCTACAATCTTCACCTGTAGCTCGCGCTCAATGTTGCGCACCTGCGAGGCACTCAGGTCATCATCGAAGATAACCATGTCCACATCATTCTCCGTTACATAGGCTTTGATCTCGTCCAGCTTTCCGGTGCCCACAAATGTGCGGATATCGGGCTTGTCCAGCTTCTGAACAAAGCGCTTTAATGTTACGGCTCCCGCTGTCTCCGTTAAAAAAGCAAGCTCATCGAGGTACTCGGTGGTTTGCACATCGGTTTGGCGATAGTTTGGTACGGCCACCAGCACAGCGGTTTCCTGTGGTTTGGCGGTTTCGTAGAAGTTCTTTTTACCCATTAATTAGTTGTGTTTAGCGTTATAGTATAGGCGGCCAGCGCTTCGGCCTCCTGCGGCGTGAGCTGGCTTCCAAAAGCTGGCATCAGACCGCGGCCCTTTTCAATAACGTTAATTCTGTCATTTAAGGTCAATTGACTTTGCGTTAAAAGTGCTGCTCCTCCCAGTCCTTTACCTCCGTCTTCGCCGTGGCAGGTGGCACATACCTGCGTGTAGATAGCTTTGGCATTCGCCATTAGTGTTTCACCCATAGCATTGAGGATTTCCTCCTGTGCGGCTTCTGCCGGAGTAATTTCTTCCGGTGCTTTTTTCACAGGTAATTCAGTTGTCGTGTTGGTGATAGGAGCAACAGAAGGCTCCTCCTTGTTCATGGCCAGACTGTTTGTTTCAGCTACGCCGTAAACGTACAGGAAAATGAGCAGCGACAGGACAGTCAGTCCCTTGCTCTCTTTCTTAATGCCTATAATACCCAGCGGAATTGCCAGCAGCACAAACACAATTTTTACAATAAGGTAGGTAGGGATGCGGCCACTGTAGAGGAACAACAGGTAGCCTCCTGTTATCAGGATCAGAATGCCCAGAACGATGTCAACTATCTTGGTCTTACTCCTCATCCTGTCCAGGGTATCCCGCTTGTTAAGCAAGAGCAGAACAGCTTTTATTGCGAAGAAAACAAGGAACAAAACAACCACCAGTATGTGGGTGTGCAAAAATGCAACAGGTGGCATGAACGTGAATTTGTTTAGGTGATACACGAAAGAGTATTTGCCGCAATTTAATTGAATTTTTCTGATGCTACTGCTAAAATGGCTAACTTACGGCTTTTTAGACCTAAAGACCCCAGTCCTGCTGAGCTGATTTGCCCCTATGCGAATAGCCCTTGTTATTAACACCTCCTGGAACATCTACAATTTCCGCAGGAGCCTGATTAAGGCGCTTCTGGCGGAAGGGCACGAGGTGGTAGCTATTGCGCCGAAGGATGATTACTCGGAACGCCTGATGGCGGCAGGCTGTCGTTTTGTGCCGGTGCAGATGGAGAAAGGTACGAACCCGCTCACAGACCTGAAACTCACCTGGCGCCTGTTCCAAACCTACCAGCAGGTAAAGCCGGACGTGGTGCTGCACTATACCATCAAGCCGAATATTTACGGAGCCATCGCGGCACGCTGGGCAGGTATACCCGCTATCAACAATGTGTCGGGCTTGGGTACTGTTTTTATCACCAAAGACTATGTCTCCAGCGTTGCCCTCAGGTTATATAAATTCGCATTCCGGTATCCTGCCAAAGTGTTTTTCCAGAACGAGGACGATAGAAAGCTGTTCCTGCGCAATAGCCTTGTGCGTGCCGGTATAACAGAGGTGCTGCCGGGCTCCGGAATTAACCTGCAGGAGTTTGTGCCGGCAAAGGAGTTTAAGCGCCACAAGCCATTTGTTTTCCTGATGGTAGCGCGCGTGCTGTTCGACAAAGGAGTGGCTGAGTTTGTGCAGGCGAGCAAGCTGGTGCAGGAGAAATACCCTGAGGTGAAGTGCCAGTTGCTGGGGCAGTTTGATGAACGGAGCAGGTCAGCGGTGAAGCAGCAGCAGTTGGAGGAGTGGCTGGCAACAGGAGTCATCGAATACGTGGGTACCACCGACGATGTAGCTGCCATTGTAAAAAAGGCTGATTGTGTGGTGTTGCCCTCATACCGCGAAGGAACGCCTCGCACCTTACTGGAAGCTGCGGCCATGGGCAAACCTCTTATCGCCACGAACGTACCCGGTTGCAGGGAAGTAGTGGAGGAGGGTGTGAATGGCTTCCTTTGCCGCGTGCGTAGCGCACAGGACCTCTCTGAGAAAATGCTGCAGATGCTGCAGTTAGAGGACGAAGACCTGAAAAGGATGGGCAATGCCAGCCGCCAGTTAGCTGTTTCCCGCTTTGATGATAGATTTGTTATTCAACAGTACCTGCACGCTATAGCGGAAGTAACGGGAAAAGAAGTTCTGAATAATTGAAGAAGCAAGAACCACCGTTTCTCGTATTCAGTTATTCAAAATTAGATTTATAGCTGTATCGGTCATAAGTTTGTCCTTTACAATTGCAATAACAGAAATAGAAAGAACATAAAATATGGATCACAAACTTTACCACATCGAGGGCCTGATAGAGTTCCAGCCGCGCGTGTTCAGAGATGACCGGGGGTATTTTTTAGAAACCTTCAGTTTGAAGTGGTTTGAGCAGTTTGATAAGCAGCCCAATTTTGTGCAGGATAACCAGTCAGTATCGACAAAAGGTGTGCTGCGCGGACTGCATTTCCAGAGGCCACCTTACGCGCAGGGCAAACTGGTCCGTGTAACCTCAGGCAGGGCGCTGGATGTGGCTGTTGATATACGCAAGGATTCACCAACATTCGGGCAGCATGTTACCTGTATGCTGGATGCTGAAAGGCACAATGTGTTTTATGTACCCGAAGGCTTTGCCCATGGGTTTGTAGCGCTTGAGGATAACACTACTTTCCTGTATAAGTGCACCAATTTTTATAATCAGCCTTCTGAAGGTGGTATTCTCTGGAGCGATCCTGCTCTGGGTATAGACTGGGGAATGGATAATCCACTGGTGTCGCCGAAAGACGAGGTGCTGCCACTACTGAAAGATTTTGATTCGCCGTTTTAATTTTTAAGACGCAAGACTTAAGACTCAGGATATTAGACAAAGGAGAAGAGCTTTGTCTAGTGAAATCGAATAGCCGGCAATGGCTGGGCAATGCCATCTCCAAATCTCCTCATCTCCAAATTTTCAAATCTACCAATCTACAGCACTTCCAGCAGCGTTTCCAGGCCCATGCCGCGGGAGCCTTTCACCAGCACGTAGCTTTCGGAAACAGGGTGCTCCTGTAGCCATTGCTGTAGCTCCGGCTTTGTTTCAAAGTGAACGAAATCAGCTTTTACTTCTGCCGCATACTTCATGTCTTTGCCGCAGAGCAGCACCGTATCGAAAGGTTGTTCTGCTACGGCTTCACCCAGTGCACGATGTTCGGCAGCACTCTCAGCACCCATCTCAAACATATCGCCCAGAATCACCACCTTGCGAGGAGCCTTCATGCCCCCAAAGTTGCGCACTGCCGCAGCCATAGAAGTAGGGTTGGCATTATAAGCATCCAGGATGATGGTATTGCTGCCCTTTTGCAGTACCTGCGAGCGGTTGTTTACCGGGCTGTAAGCAGCGATAGCTTCGTTTGCCTGTTGCAGGGACACACCAAAGAACTTGCCGATACAGGCCGCAGCCGCCATGTTCTCATAGTTGTAGCTGCCTACCAGCTGCGTCTGTACCTTGTTGTCTTCCTCATCCCGGTACACTACGTAAGGCGACGCCTCCAGCAACTCACTGTGGTAGTAATCGCCAGGGGCGGGATAGGTAATTTTATTCTCGATGCGGCGGCTCATGCGCATCAGGATTTCATTTCCGGTATTCACAAAAGCAGTGCCGCCCGAGTTTAGCAGGTGCACATACAGTTCGCTTTTGCCGCGTGCCACGCCCTCCAGACTTCCGAAGCCCTCGAGGTGTGCCTTGCCGATATTGGTGATAAGTCCGTGTGTTGGCAGTGCAATGCTGCAGAGCAGTTCAATTTCCCCGATGTGATTGGCGCCCATCTCGATGATAGCCATCTCATGTTCCGGCTTAATGCGCAGCAGCGTGAGTGGCACCCCAATGTGGTTGTTCAGGTTACCTTGTGTATAGAGGGTGTTAAACTTCTGGCTCAGCACAGCATACACCAGCTCTTTGGAAGTGGTTTTACCGTTAGAGCCCGTGATGCCAATTACCGGAATGCTTAGCTGCCGGCGATGGTGCCTTGCCAGATCCTGCAGTGCCTGCAGGGTGTCTTCCACCACAAAAACGTTATCTGCCGCTATGGCCGGGTCGTCTACCACCGCATACTTCGCACCTTTCTCCATGGCTGGGAGGGCAAACTTAGCGCCTTTAAAGTTGGGGCCATTCAGGGCAAAGAATAAGCTCTGTTCTTGCTCTGCACGCGAGTCTGTGCTGACGTGGCGGCACTCCAGGTACTTTTTATATAGAAACTCAATGCTGTTCTGCATGAAATGCGTAATTTTAACTTAGAATGATGCTGAAAAGGCGCTTTTTTCGTTAACTCCCAACAGCCTTTAATTGTGGCAATATACATTCAAAACATTAAAAGCGACAGCACCGGTCTTTACGGGTCACAATAAAAAAATAGCACCTGAATTATAGGCAGTCCTGCTCCCAACATGAAGAAGTTCCTTACCCTGTTCCTTTTCACCCTTTGCGCTGTCGCCACTGCTGTGGCCCAGCAACAGGAGCCTGTAGCTTTCCGGTTCCGGCATGATGTGCCTGTCACCACGCCGGCAGGACAACTCGCTGCTCCCTGGAGCGGAGGTCTCAATACTCCCCAGTTTTCTACCATTGATCTCAACAAAGACGGACAGGAAGACCTGTTCATCTTCGACAGACAACTGAAGAAAGTGTATACGTGGCTGGCCGTGCAGCAGAATGGGAAGTGGCAGTACCAGTATGCGCCAGCGTATGATGTGTTCTTCCCTGCAGATCTGGAGTACTGGGTGCTGCTGCGCGACTACAACTGCGATGGCCTAAAAGATATTTTTACGAGCAGTCCATTGGGTATGCGGGTTTTTAAGCAGGAAACGGCAACCGCAGGGCAGCTGAAGTTCACCTTATCAGAGGAAGCCCTTTTTTACAGGGACGGCAAAGTAAACATTCAGATGAAGAGCACGGATATCCCAGGCATTGCAGACATAGACAATGATGGAGACTTAGATGTGCTGATTGCGGAGTTCTCCAGAGGGTATACCTTGGAGCTTTACCAGAACATGCAGGCAGAGCAGGGATTGGCTTGCGGCACCATGAAGTATGAGCAGCAAACAAACTGGTGGGGTGGCATTACAGAATGCGATGGCTGCAACAGCTACCTCTTTGGTGCCCACTGCCGCGTGGCTGCACCGCTACACTCAGGCCACGATGGCACTTCATTGCTGCTCCTGGACATGGATGCCGACGGAGATAAGGAATTAGTGATGGGCAGTGTAACGTGCGATAACTTGGTGTTGATGGAGAACGAGGGCACATCCGCGACAGCTTTAATGACGGGTTTTACACCTGCCTTTCCGGCTGCAAAGCCAGCTTCTTTCCCCATTTTCCCGGCTGCTTTTTACGAAGATGTTACCTTCGACGGGGTGCCGGATATGCTGGTGGCTTCGCAAGCGACAGATGACTTAGTAGATATCAATTTTGAAACCGCCACCTGGCTTTACCGAAACCAAGGTGCTGCGAACCAGCCTGACTTTGCGTTTGTTCAGGATGATTTTCTGCAGGGCCAGATGATAGATGTGGGAGAAGGAGCCTTTCCTGCTTTTGCAGATATGGATGCAGATGGTGACATGGATATGTTGGTAGGAAATGCGACCGCTTTTCGTGATGGCCGCTACAGCGCTGCACTTCATTTTTACCTGAACACCGGCACGGCTAATTCGCCCGCTTTCGAATTAGTGACAAAAGATTACCTCGGTTTACAGAGCCAGCAGCTTAGCAGCATCAAACCTGCTTTTGTTGATATGAACGGCGATGGAGCAGCAGACCTTGTGCTGACGTTTAAGGATATTCAGGCAAACGCTACCCGTATCACTTATATCGCCAATAAAGCTCTCAGGGGGCAGGCTGCCGTCTATAGCTTTGCAGATTTAAAGACGGTGCAGGATGTGCAGGCTGATGCTTCTCCGGCTTTTGCAGATATAGATGATGATGGTGACCCGGACATGCTGCTGGGTATGAGCGATGGCAGCCTGAGCTTTTACCGTAATACCGGTAATGCAGCTTCGACGGTTTATGCCTTGGAGAAAGCTGCTTTCGGTGGTATTGTTACTGACTTCACGCGCCGTTACCTGTACCCCGCCGTAGCCGATGTGGACGGCAATGGGATACCTGATTTGCTCACGACAGATGCTAGTGGCGAGCTTCGCGTGTACCGGAACCTTCCTTCCGCGTTGCAGGGGAATAAGCTATATCCAGAAACAGAGTTAGTGGAGAATGAACTGCTGGACGGTCTTCAGAAGTTGCGCCTCGGGAAAGGCTCAAGTATAGCAGTAGCACCTTTAGGCGGAGAGAATAAACTATACCTCACCCTCGGCACACAAGGCGGCGGCCTTTACCTGCTGGAGCAATCTGCAGGAAATTCAGCAGAGCCTACGGTGCCTGAAGCAGGTTTAAAAGTCGAAGTGT
Organism: Pontibacter toksunensis; assembly: GCF_042686245.1. NCBI lineage: Bacteria > Pseudomonadati > Bacteroidota > Cytophagia > Cytophagales > Hymenobacteraceae > Pontibacter > Pontibacter toksunensis. The sequence continues at coordinate 116,889 of NZ_JBHUOX010000009.1, forward strand.
TTCCTAACCCTGCTGACAGAAGCACAAGAGAGATAGTACGGGTAAAGGCCTCTGAGCCTGTAACCGTACAGGTATACGATTCTATAGGAAAGCTCCTGTACCGCAGTACAGTTGGCAACTATAGCCGCAGCCATATGCTGCCACTGCAGAACCTGAAAGCAGGACTCTATATCATCCGGGCTACCTCCCAGAGCGGCAAGCGCACATCCTCAAAATTTGTAGTAAGGTAATGCAGGCTTTCCTTTACATTGAGATTACAGCTGAAACCACCTACAGAAAACCACTGCCTGAACAGGTAAAGCAAGAACTTCCGGAGGTAGCCGTGCTAGACATCGATGTACAGTCAGATGAGTTGCTGCAGCACTACGCCCTGCGCCTGCTCCGCGAAAGTGATAAGGCTGTAGCATGCATCAAATCCGACGAAACTGCTCCGGGATTAGGTAAGGCAATGCCACTGCTGGAAGAGCTCTTCCAGGAGAAGGAAGGCCGATTGATATTACTGCTGGGAGAGCACCCTCGCCTCCTGCGCATGTTCCAGGCCCGCCCACAGGTAAATTTCAGGCAGGTAGCGGAGCAGGATGCTTTGAAAGAGGTAAAGCGGTTTTTATTGTAGCAGGAAAAAAAACTCCCCTCCTTGGATAAGGAGGGGTAGGGGTGGTTTGACCCGGAAAACATGAACATGATCTGTTGATAGCTACTTTATAATGCATCTACCCCTAGTCTCAACCCAATCTAAACGCATCCGCATCCAGATGTGCCGGAAAGGCTTCCCTGAAATCTGTTAGTTCCTGTTTGCTCAACGAGAGGGTATGAATGCCCTCTATCTGGTTTGTCTGAAGCAGGTGATGCCCTTTAGGGTGAATAATGGCAGAGTCGCCGGAATAGGGGTGGCTGTTCCCGTCGGTACCCACACGGTTTACACCGGCCACGTAAGCCACATTTTCGATGGCGCGTGCCTGAAGCAGCGAGCGCCAGGCAAGGCTGCGGATCTGGGGCCAGTTGGCTACGTACAGCAGCAGGTCATAGCTATTGCTGACGTTGCGGCTCCACACTGGGAAGCGCAGGTCGTAGCACACCAGCGGGCAGATGTTCCAGCCATTTAATTTTACTACTATTTTCTCTCCGCCTGCAGTATAGGTGTGGTGCTCCTTGGCCATCCGGAAGAGATGCTTCTTATTGTATTTTGTGTAGGAGCCATCAGGCCGCACCCAGTACAGGCGGTTAAAGTAGTATCCGTTCTCCTTCACCATCACGCTGCCGGTTATTACCGCCTGGTGCTTTTTCGCCTCCTGCTGCATCCAGATTAAAGTAGGGCCTGCAGCCTCTTCTGCCAGCGCCTCCGCCTCCATACTAAAACCGGTTGTGAACATTTCAGGTAGCACAATCAGGTCGGTCTGAGGAGCAGCATCCGTTAATTTCACCGAAAACATCCTGCGGTTCTTCTCCGCATCCTGCCAGTGCAGCGCTGTCTGAACAATGGTTATGCGTAGGTCCATTTTATTGTTGTTGGTTAAGTGTTATTCGTTGTTCGAGGAAAGTTTAGCCCAACCTGCTGCTATGTCCTGTATGTGAAAATTTTTATTGTTTAACGTCACAGCTGCACCAGTTTTGCAGCGGCGGCTTGCAGGGTGTCCTCGCTTTTGGCGAAGCAGAAGCGCAGGTGTTTATGGTCAGTTTTATCGTGGTAGAAGGCAGAAACCGGTATGGCGGCTACGCCTGCTTCTCTTGTAATTCGCTTTGCAAAATCCAGGTCATACTCCTCTGAAATTTTATCATACTTTGCCAACTGAAAGTATGTGCCTGCAGAAGGTGTCAGTTCGAAACGGGAGCCTTTTAGCTGCTCATTAAAGAAGTCGCGCTTGGCCTGGTAAAAATCAGGCAGGTTGCGGTAGTGCGTTTCCTCTTCCATGAAAGTTGCTAAGGCCATCTGCAGCGGCGTCGGGGTGCTGAAGGTAATGAACTGGTGCATCTTGCGCAGTTCAGTGGTAAGCACCGGAGGAGCCACCGCATAGCCTACTTTCCAGCCGGTAGTATGGTAAGTCTTCCCGAAAGAGGAGATAACGAAGCTGCGCTTGCGCAGTTGCGGGTGCTGCAGCACACTGTAATGCTGCTGCCCGTCGAACACCATGTGCTCGTACACCTCGTCGCTTATCACCAGAATATCGGTGCCTTCTATTAGGTTCGCCAGCTTGTCCATGTCCTGCTTCGTCATTACAGCGCCTGTGGGGTTATGGGGTGTATTGATGATGATGCTGCGTGTGCGGGAGGAGATGCGCCGTTTCACCTGGTCCCAATCCACACTAAAGTCAGGTAGCGCCAGCGATACGTAAACGGGAACTCCGCCACAGAGCCGGATAACCGGAGCATATGCATCATAACAAGGCTCCAGTATCACTACTTCATCACCGGGTTTTACCACCGCCGTAATGGCTGCATTCAGCGCCTCTGTGGCACCGGATGTCACGGTTACCTCGGTGTCAGGATCAGGGCGGCACCCGTACATTTTCTCTGTTTTGATGCTGATGTTTTCACGCAGCTTCGGGACACCCGCCATAGGAGCATACTGGTTAAAGCCTTCGCGCATATACCTGCCTACAAGGTCTATGAGAGGCTCAGGACAGTTAAAATCCGGGAAGCCCTGCGACAGGTTAATTGCCTGCTGCTCGTTCGCCAGTGCCGACATGACCGTGAAAATGCTCGTGCCTATATCAGGTAGTTTGCTGGAGGGATAGTTGATCATAGGATGGTGATTTGCTTGTTCTGGGAGTAGATATGTTGCAACGAAAACAGGGGCTTTAGGTTTTTACGATCAGGCCGCTCACAAGCTGCTGAAGTGCCGGTACGGCATCTGCCTCGAACCAGGGATGGCGCCGAAGCCAGAACTGGTTACGGGGCGAGGGGTGCGGCAAGAGCATGTAGCGCGGCAGATATTCGTACCAGTTTGCTACTGTTTCAGTTAGCGTAGGTCTGGAAGCCTGCTTCAAGAAGTGGTCCTGTGCGTATTTGCCTATGAGCAGCGTGAGTTGGATATTGGGCAGCAGATCCAGCAGTTGCTGGTGCCAGTGCTGGGCACACTCAGGGCGGGGCGGCAGGTCACCGCTTTTGCCTTTGCCCGGGTAGCAGAAGCCCATCGGGATAATGGCAATCTGCGATGCATCGTAAAACGTGGCAGCATCCAGCCCCATCCACTGGCGCAGGCGCTTCCCGCTCTGGTCGTCCCAGGGGGTGCCGCTGGCATGCACTTTGGTGCCCGGTGCCTGCCCCACCACCAGCAGTTTAGCTGTAGTGCTGGCACGCAATACAGGGCGTGGCCCCAGTGCCAGGTGCTCTTCGCAGATGCGACAGGCCCGGACCTGTGTTAGTAAATCTTCAAGTACTGACATAAGAGTAACAAAGGTACGAACAATCTTATTAGTGTGCCCCTGCCTGAGCCCTGAAGCAACCCAAGCGTCAAAAATTAGTAAAGTAGGCTGATAGCCCTTTTTAATTATATGCCTCGATTACTGCAACTTTTACTGTGTCTTCTCTTACTGTTTCCATTTACTATGCGTGTGCAGGCGCAGGAGCGGCCTGTTTATAAAAATGCTTTCACAGTGAAGCTCTTCGGTTTGTCGGTGCACCTGAAGGAGAGCCCGTACCCGGAGATGTTCCCTAACAGACTCGATGATAAAGGCTATGTCACCTTCAATTACGGTGCGATAGTGGGTTATGACCGGTTTGTGGTGCGCGATGTGATAAGCGTGCGGGTAGAGCAGGGGCTCTATGCAGACTGTGCGGCTGAGTTGGCAGGCTTTACCCACATTGGCTGGCGCGGCTTAATTTTTCGCAAAAATCGCCACTCCCTGAACGGCGGTGTCGGGCCAACTCTGGTGTACCGGCGAGACTGGAACAACATTAAGGATTATGTAGACGACGGCTACTTTAAGCGCAAAGGCAGCTGGCAGTACAAGTTTTACTGGTACGCTGGCGAATTGGAATACAATTATAAACTGAAGGAAAAGATTGACCTGTCAGTAAACCTGGTGCCGGGTATTCCGGAACTCGTCTCTTTTGGTGTTGGCCTTCGGAAACGGTTTTAAATTGAGAGTCCTTAAAACAGCGAAAGCCGGATAAGTCCGGCTTTTGTTGCAATATGTAGAATAGCTGCAGGTTTGTTACCTGCGGTCTCTGTTGTCTCTGGTGTCTCTTTCCTTGTTATCGTGCCTGAACCCATCCTGATCAGGGAGGCTTCTGCGACGGCGGCGGCTGTCATCCGGGTGCGGGATGCTATCATCCTGCTGCCAGCGGTTTTCGGCCCGTTGATTGTTTCTGTCGAAGTTCACATCGCGCTGGCGCCATGAGGTATCGCGCTGCTGGTTCTCGTTACGCTGTGGCTGTTGCCTGCGCTGATTCGGTAGCCACTCTTCCCGCTGCTGATGGAACTGCCCCTCTTTTTCAAAACGGCCTATATCCTGATGTTGCCAGTCGTTCTGATGCAGGTTTAGGGGTGGAGATGGCTCTCCCCAGCGGCTCTTAAAATCATTAAAATACCGCTCACGCTCGTGGTTAGGCTGCTGCTCCCTGCGATGGCGCATGTCCCTGTTGTGGTGCGAGTGCCGTGGGTCGTTTTCGTCGTGATGCATGATATATGTCTTTAATTATGTGATAAATTCTTTTTACTTATGGGCTTGTTTAAACTTTCTCTCCGGTTTAAAAACAGGCTTTTCAGAGTCAATCTCCTGCTATCTTTCTATCTGTAGTCCCGGCTGTTCTTTGAAAATCCTTTTGCAAGAACTCAAAGGAATTGCTTCTTTCACCATCAAAAATAGAATTAAAGTTTGCTCTTATTATTGATGTACGAAGCGATTCGAAGGATGTTTAAATTAAATACAATCCCTAATATACAAAAAAACAAAGCCAACTGCAAGAGCCGGCTTTGTTTTCTGCTATCTAAAACTAATTTACTACCAAATCTCCCTGACCTGGTAACTACATGTTTTACCGCCGACGGCGGTTTGTGTTATCGCGGTCGCTATAGCGGTTATCCTGTCCTGAGTCTGATTCATCAGCCCAACGGGGACCTCCTTCATATCCACTGTCGAAGTTGCGGTTGCGGTACTGCTCGGAGCCATAGCGCCTGCGTGAATCAAGCTGGTCAGCATTTGTCTGGTAGCGGTTGCCGCGCTGCTGGTAATCCTCGTCATCTGAATGCCAGATGTCGTTCCAGGTGTCTTTTACACGGTCCATAAAGCCGCGGTCGTCATGACGCGGGTTGTTGCGGCGGTTACTGTTATCGTTCGGGGTATAACGGTCTTCTGTGTACCAGTTATGCGAGCCGCTGCCGTAGCGATAATCGTCGTCCTTGTAGCGGCTTCCGCTACCAGGCCCCTCACGCCACGGATCGTTCTGCTGCCTGTTCACATCGTCGTGGTTTCCTTGTAAGGAGCCACCAGGTGAATGTGGCCTGCGCATGCTGTGGCGCTCGTCGTGCTGGTATTGGTTGCTGCCGCGGTCTCCGTGGTCTATAATGGAGCGCTCGTTACGGTAAGCGCTACCAGAACGGCTGCCATAGTGGTCGTTCAGGTGTGCATTCTGGCCCTGGTTATAAGAGCTGTTGCTGCTGCCTCCTCTGCGGTAGTCGTCGTTACTGTGGTTGCGGTCGTTGTCGCGGTCCTGTGCGCCACGTGGGTTAGGGCCCGTGTGGAAGTAGTTGCCTTCGCCCCACTCGCGGGTGTTTTCGCCCCTCCTGCTGCCATAGCGCTGGTTGTTACTCTGGTTTTGCTCTTTGTCTTTGTTATATAGCTCACGGCCAATTTCGTGGTTGTCACCTTCGCTGCCGTTTAAGTTCATCGGTTTGTTTGCCATAGTTTTGTCTTATTTAGGTTTTTCTGTAAATGCTTATCCCACAATGGGTGCGTTTATATTTACGGTGTTGCAATAGCTATAGTTAAGAAACGGGAACTCAGCTGTAAAAAAACAGCAGCACCCCTTCCGGAAGGGGTGCTGCTATCATGATGCTTGTAAGGGCTTGTTTAGAAATACGTTTCCATTATTTCGCGGACATCCGCCTCAGCCAATGGCTTGGAGTAATGCTTGCGTACATCCGGAAACTGCTTCAGCTTCTCGAGATCGTAGAAGCTGGCGGATGAGGTTAACATCAGCATTACAATGTTTACTTTCTGCTCAGCCGGCACTTTCTTGTACTCCTCCAGAAACTCAAAGCCATCCATGCCCGACATTTTGATGTCAACAAAAATCAGGTCCGGAACCGGGTATTCTTCTTCTCCGGAGAAGGCTTTGTTTAAGTACTCCATCGCCTCGTCCCCGTTTGTTACCACCCGTATATCCGGTGCTGTTCCCATGCGCGCGAGCAGGCGGTGATTCAGGTAATTAGTCGTGTCGTCGTCATCGATCAATAGAATTGTGTTTACTGATTTCATCATGCTATAGGTTCTGAACTTCTTGTTACGCTTTCTATTTCCTGTGGGATAGACAGAATCCAGTGGCTTCTATCAGCCTGCTTACAACTATAACGGAGCCACCGTATAAGCGGACCGGTGCAATGGTATAATGCACTACCCTAGGATGCCTGTGCAGAAACAGCTTCCCTTATGCCCAGGCCTTCAAACACTTCTTTTGCATCGGCTATACTCTGTATATCTTCCACGATAACGATGAGCTTGTGCTTGGCTTCTTTCAAACGGGAACGACGTGAGTGTTGCTGCACATACTTTAGAATATTGCCAAAAATGTCTGACTGAAAATACTGGTCGTTGTTCTCAGCAGGCAGGTAGCCTTTCATTACCTCCCTTTTGATGGTGAGCTTCTCAAAGCCGAGTTGCTGGGCCTGCCAGCGCAGCTTCACAATCTCCACAAGCTGCTGCACCGCCTCCGGCAATGGGCCGAAACGGTCTACGATGCTGTCGCGCAGTTTCTCCAGTTCCTCCATACTCTTCACGCTGTCGAGTTTGCTGTAGAGGCTCAGGCGCTCCGAGATATTGCTCACATAGGAGTCAGGTATAAGCACCTCCATATCTGTTTCGATGTTACACTCCAGCACCGGTTCAATAAACTGCTCCAGGTTATCGCCTAGGAACAACTCGCGGAATTCTGTTTCCTTCAGTTCCTTGATGGCATCGTCGAGCACCTGGTGGTACATCTCAAAACCAAGGTCGGTGATGAAGCCGGTCTGCTCTCCACCCAGCAAATTACCTGCGCCCCGGATATCCAGGTCGCGCATCGCAATTTTGAAGCCTTCGCCCAGGTCAGAGAATTCCTCCAGGGTGCTTAGGCGTTTGCGGGCATCCGAAGGCAGCCCGGCTACTGGTGGTGTGAGAAGGTAACAGTAGGCTTTCTTATTGGAGCGCCCTACGCGTCCACGCATCTGGTGCAGATCCGACAAACCAAACATGTGTGCGCGGTTGATGATGATGGTGTTGGCATTCTCGATGTCCAGGCCTGACTCGATGATGTTGGTGCTGACCAGCACATCATACTCGCCATTCACGAACTTCATCATGCGTTTTTCCAGCTTCTCCGGCTCCATCTGCCCGTGGGCATAGGTTACCTTGCAATCCGGTACGTGGCGCAGAATCATCCCTGCAATTTCCTCAATGTCCTTGATGCGGTTATGCACAAAAAACACCTGCCCGCCGCGCTTCATCTCATGCATAATGGCATCGCGAATCAGGGCCTCATCGTACACATGCAGCTCCGTTTTCACCGGCTGGCGGTTAGGTGGCGGCGTGGCGATAACTGAAAGGTCGCGGGCACCCATCAGCGAGAAGTGCAGCGTGCGCGGGATAGGCGTGGCGGTGAGCGTGAGCGTGTCCACGTTTATCTTCATCTCCCGCAGCTTCTCCTTTGTCTTCACACCAAACTTCTGTTCCTCGTCAATGATCATCAGGCCGAGGTCTTTGAACTTGACGTCCTTGCTCACGATGCGGTGTGTACCAATCAGGATATCAATCTTACCTTCCGACAGACGCTTCAGGGTTTCTTTCGTGTCTTTGGCAGTCTTAAAGCGGTTTACATAATCCACGGTAACCGGGAACTGCTCCAACCTGTCGCGGAAGGTGCGGTAGTGCTGCATGGCCAGAATGGTAGTAGGTACCAGCACGGCCACCTGCTTGCCATCGCAGGCTGCTTTGAAGGCAGCCCGTATAGCAATCTCCGTCTTGCCGAAGCCCACATCCCCGCATACAAGGCGGTCCATGGGGTGCGGCTGCTCCATGTCTGCTTTCACATCTTCCGTGGACTTCGCCTGGTCCGGCGTGTCCTCATAGATGAACGAGGACTCCAACTCTGCCTGCAGGAAACCATCCCGGGAGTATGAATAACCCGGTGCGGCCTTGCGCTTGGCGTAGAGGCTGATGAGCTCGTGGGCAATGTCTTTAACCTTGCTCTTGACTTTCTTCTTCTTGTTCTCCCACTCCGGCGAGCCCAGCTTGCTCATACTTGGCGGGCCACCTTCTTTGCCGCTGTACTTGCTGATTTTGTGCAGCGCGTGGATGCTTACATACAGTAAATCATCGTCGCGGTAAACAAGCCGAATCGCCTCCTGCAAACGGCCACCCACTTCTACTTTCTCCAGTCCGGCAAAGCGGCCGATGCCATAATCGATGTGGGTTACGTAATCGCCGGGCTGCAGCGAGCGGAGCTCTTTCAGTGTCATGGCCTTGGACTTGGAATGTCCTTCTTTGGCCTTGTGCTGGTAGAACCTGTCGAACAACTGGTGGTCGGTATAGCAGGTAATTTTTAAGGTTTCGTCGATGAAGCCTTCACGCAGCGAGATAGGCAGGTGCTGGAAACGCACGTCATGGTCCAGTTCATCAAAAATCATGGTGAGGCGGTTGATCTGGCGCGGCGAATCGGTGGCAATCAGGTTCACAAAACCGGCACCCTGCTGCTCGTGCAGGTCTTTTACCAGCCGCTGAAAGTCTTTGTTGAAAGAGGGCTGCGGCTTGGTCTGTAACTGTATGGTTTCGGCACTGCGGAAGTGAAAGCGCTTGCCTATCTCCACCACGTTAAAGTTCTCCAGCAGCTGCTTGAATAACTTCTGCGTCTGGAACAGCTGCTCCGGGTCCGATACGATTTGCGTGCCGCCGCTACCCGCCATCATCTTCTCGAAGTTGTGGGCTGCCTTGTCAAAGTATTCGTCAATCACGTCCAGCGTCAGGCGCACGTCCTTAAACCAGAGCGTGGTGTTAGGCGGTATAAAATCAAGGAAAGCCTCGCGTGTTTCCTGCAGCAGTTTGGTCTGTACGTTGGGTATAATGGAGATCGCCTTCTTCGTCTCTACCGACAGCTGTGTGTCGGGATCAAAGGTGCGGATGCTTTCAATCTCGTCTCCAAAGAGCTCGATGCGGTAAGGCAGGTCGTTGGCGTAAGAGTATACATCCACAATACCGCCGCGTACGGCATACTGGCCCGCTTCGTACACAAACTCGGTGCGCTCAAAGCCATACTCAGCCAGCATCTCGCTGAGGAAATTCGTGTCCAGCTTTTCGCCCACCTTGGCGCCCAGCGTATTCTCTACCAGCGACTTTTTATTGATTACCTTTTCCGTCAGCGCCTCCGGGTACGTCACGATCAACTCGCCTTTGCCTGTTTTCTGGTTGAGGCGGTTGAGCACCTCTGCCCGCATTAGGATGTTGGCATTCTCGGTGTCGTCGAAGCTGTAGGGGCGCTTATAGGAAGTCGGGAAGAGCAGGATTTCCTTTTCTTCACCGAGCAGGTTCTTCAGGTCGGTATAGAAATAGGCGGCCTCCTCCTTGTCGTGCATCACGAAGAGCTGGTGCCCATAATTCAAAGTATACACCGCTGAGGCCAGTACGGCATCCTGGCTTCCCGCCAGCCCTTTTACCTGGAGGCGGTATGGTTGATTTGCCTTCAGCCGTTCGGCGATGGTTTGCACCACGCTGTCGAGGCGGTACAGCTCTAAAAAATCTTTTACTTTCAAAGGTATTCGTCTCCTGTTCGTTCTTCCCTACAAAGATACTATAACTTAATGTTTTATCAGAACTGCGAGGAGGGGGAGAAGGTTGCGCTATATGCAAAGCAATTAGGAGTTGTCAGCGTAGTTCTTCTGCCGCCGCTGGGGAATCACAACTATTATACTACTACCTAGTTGGCAATTGAATAGAAGTACCCCAACAGCCAAAGTTGTATGATGATTAATATGATGTTCATCATTGCGGCATTCAACAATTGCTCTTTATTGTGTCGCATTGCTATTCCAAAAATGGCTATGAAAGCAATTGAAATGGGTATAAACATACTAGTTCCAAACATGCTTGCGCCGTGCTTCAATTCCTGCTCTTCTCCATGGCGTTTCATATAACCTCTCTCTACCATTCTAAATAAAAGAGTAGAAACAAAGCGAACGGAATCAGCTTTTGTGGGATCAAATCCCTGAGCTTTGTGGTATAGAAAGCGGAAGTTTTTGGTTGTTAATATAACACTATCTAATTGTCGTTTATGAGACTGGCCGGAAAACCTGTTTCGGGTTGTAGTATACATTTCCTGCCTCGAGACTATCTTTTCTTTGTACACCAAGCGGGGTAGAATGAAAATATCGATACATACCAGCACACAAATTAGGAAGCAGCCTGCATTAAACCATCTGCAAAGCTTTAGGACGGGGAGGGGGAGTGTTTCAGCATAAGTCATCACAGCGCAATATAGGCTGAATCTAATAAAGAAAAACTTTTTGCCTTCGATATAACGGTTCGCACACCGCAAGTGCGACTGTGCCTGTACATGCCGCAAGTTTAGCGCGAGCGTAACTTGTGGCTGTCTATGAGGCAAGTTTGCAACTTGCATTACCCGTATTCCTACTCCCGCAAGTTGCAAACTTGCTGCCATGTATAACCACCAGTTAACGCTTCGCTCAAACTGGCGGTATGGTTAGTTTAAGAGCGTGATATTTACCATGCCTTTGCCGCCTGCGTAGTCTATGGCGCTACTGTAAGGGTAATCCTGCGGCTCCCGTACAAAACCGGCCTCAACCGGGTTGTTGTGGATATAGTGCAGTTTCTGCTCCATCTGAAAGTTTGAGTTCAGTTCTATCGGCTGGTTATGCTGTTGCCAGAACTGATAGGTGGTGTTGTTGCTATTGCGTTTGCCTGCCCTTCTAAACATCCAAAGCATCCATTCACGGCGGCTTTCCTGAGGGTTCTCAGCGATGGCTTTCAGAATTGTTTTAGAAGTGTGCTTTTTCAGGTCCCGGATGATGTCTGCCTGCTTCTCAGCGTGAGAGCTTACAATCAAATGGACATGATTGGACATAATGCACCAGGCGTACGCCTCCAATCTTTTGTTTTTGATGCAATAGTTCAAACTGTCAACCACCACGTCTTTGTATGCAGGCCTGGTAAAAACGTCTTTCCAGTTGACAGTGGAGAAAGAGAGAAAGTGAAACTGGTTTTGATCGCTAATCTTGTAGTTTCGGCTCATGTTGTAGAAGAAGGCTCTTCCTTGCCTTACGAAACGAAGCTGCTGCAAAACTTGTGAGATGCAAAATAGAGAATTGCTAGATTAGGAGGAAACTAAATTTTCAATACAAAACTACGCGACGTGACTGAAATGAAATACTAGCTTTCAGTCTTTACCATCTTTTTTTACCTATGTTTGACTGTGCACTTAACTTTACTCTCTCGCATCAAACGGAATAAAACGGCCATCCTTCAGAACATACAGAGTGGTACGGCCTTCTGCTACTACCGACACACCGTCGGTCGGTAGCGGGATGCGCTTCTGGCTGCGGTTGTCCATTACCAGCGAATCCTTTGGGGCTAGCCGTATCTGATAGGTGCTGTACCACTCCGCATCAAGTTTTGTGGCCGGGTAGCTGGCTACTTTTGCTTCGCGGGCCTGGTCTTTATAATCCAGGTAGGCCAGAATCTGAACGGAGTCGTTCTGTAGCACCTGCACGGCATAGTCCATGGAACTGTTCCCGTTGAGGTTGCCGCGCAGGAAGAGCGGGTTCTCCACCATCAGTCGCTCATTAGACATTGCCGCGTCTGTCATTGTGGCCACCTTGGCCTGAGGCTGTTTTTGTTCCAGCAGCGTTAGCAAAGTATCGGGCAGCGGATACAAAATCTTCCCTTCATTGGTCGCTCTGGCTACACTGTCTATAGCTGTTTTGGTGCCGGCGTCTATCTGCTCATCAATCAATTCCTCACTGGCAACCTGGTTATAATTGCCATCGGCAGAGTCGGAACCACAGGCGGCCAGGGCCAGCAGGGCAGCAAAAGCAATCGGGTATATCTTCATTTCCTGTATTTGTTTCATATCCTGCAAGTAAGCCAGCAGACCAGCCAGTTAAAATGATATTCATCATCTTCTGGAGTAAAAAATGATTTCTCTATCGCCTTTTTCTCTTCCTTAACAATGGCTTCAGGCGAGGCAGAATGAATCATAAAGCTTAGGGCAGGGTCTGAACCTATCAGGAAATTGAAAGAAGCGATGGCCGCAAAGGGAACATCTGGCAATTGCTGCCGCACCTCATCACACATTTCCCCAGCGGGTTATTCTCTCGTTTTGGATGTGGTGATGTTGCTGTGGGTGTAGTAAAGTATTGCTATAGGTGGTTAAAAAGAGAAAGCCTCCCCGGATGTTAGTCTTGGGAGGCTTTTTAGCTGTAGGGGGAGGAATCGAACCTCCACGGAGTAGTTAGGCAAATGTCTTTGTACCAGTAGATAGATCAAAAAGCTGCTTTATCCCAGATTCTCCACCCCCGAGATCGGAGGGCTTGTCTGCCAGTTTCAACACCCTACATTGTTATTGATGATTCAAATATAGAACGCCCTTTTTTGAATTGCAAATTTTTCAATAAAAATAATTTAAATGTGAGATTATGGCAGGTAATACGCCTTTTTGTTTGTCGGGTTGTAACAAAATTGCATAATTTTAAATTAACCATCTTGTTTAATCATTATTTAGTGCTCTCTTATAAACACAAGGGTATATTTTGGTAAGATGGAAGCTGCCGGCAAGCCTGTATTGAATAAATAGCCATCAGATAGAGGAGGGGCTTTAGCTATAACGGGAGCCGTTTGTGCGTAAAGAATAAAAAAGCTGAACTCAAACCTTCTCTTTATATGGCCACCATCCAAGAAATAAAAATCGATCTGGAGGAAAAGTCAATGCGCACGCTCCTAAGTGCTGGCACTAACAAAGATTGTAAAATTGTGGCGGAGGGCGACTCCTGGTTTTCTTATCCTGTTGTAAAAGACATCGTTGATCATCTCCGCCAGATGGGCTACGCCATTAAAAGGCACAGCAAACCCGGCGACACGCTGGAGAACATGGTCTACGGCACCGACTTCGGGATTGCGACGCAGGTGCAGCGGGCGAATAACTATGGCCCCATCAGCCTGAAAGAGACACTGCGCTCTGTTAAAAACCTGAAGCCGAAGTTTGTGCTGTTCAGTGCCGGCGGTAACGATGTGGTGGGGTCGGAGCTGGCGCAGTACCTGAACCACAAGAGGTCGGGCCTGCCGCTTTTCAGGGAGAACTTTTTCAGGGACAGCGTGAACGGGCACATCAAAAGCGCCATCACAGCTTTTCTGGAGCAGGTGTGGCAGGTAGACTCTGGAATCCATGTTATCATGCACGGCTACGACTACGCTATACCCAGTGGTTTGCAATATGAACTGGCTGGCATCCGTTTCGCAGGCCCCTGGGTGCTACCGGCCTTCGCCAGGAAAGCCATCACTACCCGAACTGAACAAAACCGCATCATCCGGCAGCTGGTCGATATTTTCAACGAGTTGCTCATCAGCTTAAGCAACACCTACCCAAACTTCCACCACATCGACCTGCGCGGGCGTTTCCCAAACGAGGCGCAGTGGCATAATGAAATTCACCTCCGCAAAGAAGGCTTTGAGCAGGTGGCAAAGCTGTTTCATCAGAAGATGGTGGAGATTCTGAACTACAACCCGGTGGCGTAAAGCCCTAGCAGAATCCAGGCTGCAGCTGTAGATACACCTGTGCTTAAAGGCCACTCTTGCTGTATTTACAGCGCATAATATTTGCCTTCAGGGTATTGTTTTCGGGCTGGTGCTTTTGTATTTTATGCATGCTTTCTGCAGGTCCTGCAGGAGCGGAAACAAGCGCTGCTAAACCACCATCAAGCCAATGAAACCCAACATCACACGCGATTTGCTTTACAGCGTTGCCAGGCACAGCAACTGGCGCGAGGGCAGTATGGAGGCAAAATTGAGGAGCACCAACATTTACGCCAGCACCCGCGATTGGGCCAGTTTTGTACGGTTGCTGCTGCTGGGCACAGGCGCGGGTTTTGTGGTAGCGGGCATTGTCTTCTTCTTCGCCTATAACTGGGCAGACATGCATAAGTTTGTAAAGCTGGGCTTGCTGGAGGTTCTGATTCTACTCCTGGCGTGTGCCATACTGTTCTCCAAACTCAGCACAGGCATCAAGAATATGCTGCTTACAGGCAGCGCCCTGCTGGTGGGTGTGCTGTTTGCCGTATTTGGCCAGATTTACCAGACGGGCGCGAATGCCTATGACTTTTTTATGGGGTGGACAGCTTGCATAGCCTTATGGGTGGTGGTGTCGCGGTTCCCGCCGCTGTGGCTCATTTTCCTGGCTTTGGCCAACACCACTCTCATGCTTTATGCCCAACAGGTGGCTGTTCACTGGCCTTTCGCCGTGCTGCTCGATTTGCTTTTTATAGTGAATGCATCTGCTGTGGTGGTATGGGAAGCCCTTACCCTGAAAGGGAAGATAAGTGCCCTAAGCCGTTGGTTTCCGAGAGTAGTTTGCTTAGCAGCCGTTACTGCAATAACCATAAGCATGATTGCGAACATCTTCGATTCCTTTCAGCAGGATTGGGGGCTTTGCTTTTTATTAGTGGTGGCAGGTTATACAGCAGGCATGTGGCACGGCCGCCGCACCCACGACCTGTTTTACCTGTCCGTGATTCCGTTCAGCGGCATTGTCGTGGCGGCATCCTTTATTGCCAGGCTGGTGGAGTTCGCCCCTGAATTAATGGTGCTGCTTGCCTGCCTCTTCGTTATCGGCAGCACAACGCTGCTGGTCCGGCACATTATTCACACAAACCACAAATGGCATGGACAATAGAGCGCATCCTGTAGATGTCCTGCTGGAGCAGATCCGGCAGGAAGAGGGGGAGGCCTTTGTCTTTGATGAAGGCAAAATCAGGGAAGATATTTCCAAGAGCGTATCTTCGTCTGCAAGCCTGCCCATCAGGCTCCTGACCATTTTCGGGGGCATCATGGCCAGCATTTTCTTTATCGGTTTCCTGCTGCTCATCGGCCTGTACGATTCAGATCTTGGGATGCTTATCGTGGGGCTTGTGTTTCTTATTGGTTCGGTTGCAATACTCCGCTATAATGCCAATACAATGATGGAGACCTCCTGCGTTGCCTTCAACATGATGGGGTATCTGCTTTTTTGTACTGGTTTCTCCGAACTAATTTCCAGCGATATTGCCCTGTGTGTGGCACTTGCTGCTCTTGCGGCAGGTGTGTTTCTGGTGGCAGATAACATGCTCTTGCGTTTTCTGGCGGTACTGGTTTTTTTTGGCAGCCTGGCCGGCATCACCCTGATTTATGAGGCAGATAACCTGATGCACGTCTTTATTGGTGTTGTGACTGCGTTGCTCACCTATATGAGTTTAAAGGAAGCGAAGTTTATGCGTAGGAGTGCTTTGCTTAACCAGGTCTACCGGCCGCTACGGATGGGGCTGGTGTTCTCTTTGCTCTCGGGCTTGGCCCTGCTGGTGCATCAGCCACTACTGTCCATCGACATCACGCACCTATGGGTATCGAGCCTGTTCCTGGTGGTGGCCCTGCTGGTTGTTCTGGCCAAGGTGCTGCAACAGGCTCCTGTTACAAACCGCAAGACACAGGCAATCGTTTACATCTGCTGCTGCCTCGTGCTGGCGCCCACTATGCTGACGCCTTCTATAGCCGGAGCCCTACTTGTGATGGTGTCCAGTTTCTACATCGGGCATAGGGTGAGTTTTACGGTTGGCCTGCTGGGTCTTATTTACTTTGTTATTCTATACTACTACGATCTGCAGTTTACGCTGCTCGTGAAGTCAGGCATCCTGGTGCTGAGCGGTATTTTATTTATCGTGGGATATTTGCTACTCCATAAAAACCTGAAAAGCTATGTGGAATAGGCGCGCCGTTATAATACTGCTGAACCTGGTGCTGGTGCTAGGCTTCTTTAACCGGTCTGTCCTACAGAAGGAGGAGACGCTGGCGAAGGGGCAGCTCATTTTACTAGAACTAGCCCCCGTTGATCCCCGATCACTGATGCAGGGCGACTACATGCGCTTAAGTTACGCTATCAGTCAGGTGCCGGACCTGGACAGCCTGCAGAGCAGGGGCTATGCTGTGGTGCGTGTGGGTAAGGACGGAGTTGCGCACCTTGTCCGATACCAGGAGAAGCCGGTTCCTCTGGCGAAAGAGGAGCAACTGATAAAGTACTTTGAAGGCGATTGGTCATTGAACATTGGTGCTGAGTCCTACTTTTTTGAGGAAGGGCAGGGGGAGCAGTTTGAACAGGCAGAGTTTGGCGGCCTGAGAGTAGACGAAAAAGGAAACAGTATACTGGTTGGCCTCTATAATGCGCAGAAGCAACTGATTGAGCCGAAGCGAGAGAGTAATTAATACCAACACAACCGTGGCGACTGCCGGGCCTCCTGCTGTTGTATAGGTGCATAGTTCTGTATATGAGCGTATTAAGTTAGTTATAGCCAAAAATCCTGCAGTACGTATACTACTTGTTGATCCGGACGCTATGGCAATTGACAGGCTATATATACTATAACCTCCCTTTCTAACGTTTATCCTTTTTAAAGAAACCAAACCAATTAAATTATGAAAAACACACGCATTTTAAATTCATTGGCTTTATTGTTTGTATGTATGCTGGTGTCCACCATCACATGGGCACAGAACGGTAATGGGCAGAAAGCAAGTCCGCCTGCTACGGCAACCGGCAAAGTAGGAGATGCAAATGTTACGGTAAACTACAGCAGCCCCGCTGTGAAAGGCCGCCAGATCTGGGGTGACCTGGTTCCTTATGGAGAAGTATGGCGTGCAGGAGCAAACGAAGCCACTACGGTGACATTTGACAAAGACGTAATGGTGGAAGGGAAAGCCCTGCCAGCCGGTACTTATAGCTTCTATACTATTCCAGGGGAAAACGAATGGACTGTCATTTTCAATAAAACAGCCAAGCAGTGGGGCACGCAGTACGACGAAAAGCAGGATGCCCTGCGCGTAACGACAACGCCTCGCAAAGCCGATACAATGAATGAACGCCTGGCTTACGCTGTAACGGACAACGGCCTTGTGCTCCGTTGGGAAAACATGGAAGTGCCTGTTACCATCACAGCCAAGCAGTAACACATCCATATTAAATTTTTAAATCCTGCGCCGCATGGTTATGAACTATGTGGCGCAGGATTTTTTTGTGCCCGGCGTTTTATGACAGGAATTTAAAATGATGCTCTCTAAAAAGAGAAAGCCTCCCCGGATGTTAGTCCTGGGAGGCTTTTTAGCTGTAGGGGGAGGAATCGAACCTCCACGGAGTAGTTAGGCAAATGTCTTTGTACCAGTAGATAGATCAAAAAGCTGCTTTATCCCAGATTCTCCACCCCCGAGATCGGAGGGCTTGTCTGCCAGTTTCAACACCCTACATTGTTGTTGATGATTCAAATATAGAACACCCTTTTTTAAATTGCAAATTTTTCAATAAAAATAATTTAAAAATGTTTTATCAGCAATTATAGCTCTCTTGTTTGATAATAACGTTATTTACATAAGGTTGTTTTGAAAATTGTGTATTTCTAACGTGAATTTTGTGGGTGCTGAATTTAAACTATTGATTATCAGTTATTAATTCTTCCTTGCTGATCGGACTTCTCCATCCCATGCGGTTCATTAACGCTGTGATATGCGCCAGGTGGTGCTCCCCGTGCCATGCATAGAGGCCGATGTGTTTCCTGATACTTTGCTCGCCGTTTTCAGGATGAACAAACTTCCGCTCCAGTTGCTCCGGCTGCAGGCCTTTCAACAGCAGCACCCAGCGTTGATGAAGGGCAGCTAAAAGCGCTATAGAAATTTCCGGCGCCCCCTGTAAGCTATCCGGCAGTTCGGCCCATTCTCCTTCATTATATGTCCGGATGGAGGGAGCCTTTTCCGTTAAGGCCAGTTTCTGACGTATGTAGCCATTCATGTGGCTGTCGGGGAGGTGATGAATAACCTGCCGTACTGTCCAGCCGCCTTCCCGGTAGGGTGTGTCTAACTGTTCCGGTGTCATGTCGGCCACCGCTTCCTGTAACCTGGCAGGCAGCCTGGCAATAGATAGAATGGCTTGCTCTATCTGATCTGCTGAGAGAGGCGCAGAAACATTGAATTTGCCGATGGGGTAACGCAGCTGCTCTAATTCTTCGTCTGACATTGTTATCTGATTTAAGTTTTTTATACAGAGCGAGTTAATGGATTTTTGGCAACGGAACAACGTTTTGGGCTAATAATGTACACAGCTACCTAAAGGCGGAATAAGAGAACGGCCTGGCAGGTAGTAATAGCTTGGCCGTACGGTGTAAACCAACCCGCAGGTGGCACTCGTATGTTAGAAGATGAAAAAGATATTGTTTTCTCTGTTCCTGGCTGGCTTCATGCTCTTCGGCCTGCGGGCAGATGCACAAAATAAACCTTCCGGAAATATCCTGGAGCAATTTAAATGGAAGAAGCGCCCACTGCTGATCTTCACACCTTCTGCAGAGAATCCGGCTTACCTCCGTCAGAAAGAAATAATACATGCCGGTGAGGCAGGTCTTGCTGACCGTGACATGGTGGTGATAGAGCTAATTGGGGAGGATGCAGTATACGTGAACGGTACCCGGCAGAAGGGGCAGTATGGAAAAGCTTTGCGTAGCCGCTTTGAGGTGCCGCAGGAAGATTTCTCTGTCATTTTAGTCGGGAAAGACGGCACACAGAAGCAGCGCAACAAGGCCGCTGTTGAACTGGAAAAAGTCTTTGGCCTGATTGACCAGATGCCGATGCGCCGGCAGGAAATGCGCGAAGACAACAAATAACATCACCTATCAACATTCAAAACAATACGAATGGCAGCACCTCGAACACACTCCACCTACACAGCTTTAATTACGGGAGCCTCCGCAGGCATTGGCTATGAACTGGCAGAACTGTTCGCGCAACACGGTCACAACCTGGCGCTGGTAGCCCGCTCCGGGGGTAAACTGCAAAGTATGGCGCGTGAGTTTACAAGCAAATACAAGGTAAACACCAAAGTGATTGCGGCAGACCTGAGTAAGCACGATGCCCCGGCAAAAGTGATGGCGCAGTTGAAACTGGAGGACACCATGGTAGATGTACTGGTAAACAACGCCGGCTTCGGCTACTACGGCGCTTTCAGGGAGTCTGATCTGCAGCGGGAACTTGATATGATGCAGCTGAACATGGTGTCGCTGACGCATCTCTGCAAGCTCTTCCTGGAGCAGCTGCCAAAGGGGCAACACGGCAAAATCATGAATGTGTCTTCTACAGCTGCGTTTCCCCCGGCTGGTCCGTACATGGCGGTATACTATGCCAGCAAGGCGTATGTGCAGTCCTTTTCGGAAGCGCTGGCTTCTGAACTGGAAGATGAAAACGTAACGGTGACGGTACTTTGCCCCGGGCCCACTGAAACAAACTTCAAAGAAGCGGCGAATCTGCATGGCTCCGGCCTCTTTACAAAGCAGTTTGTTGCCGACGCCCGAAGCGTGGCCAAGGCAGGATACAAGGGTATGATGGCCGGCAAGGTGGTGGTGATACCCGGCATCCATAACAAACTCACCGTACTTTCTACGCGCCTGATGCCGCGCACGATTCTCCGCAACGTTGTGAAGCGAATGCAGCAGAAGCGCGGCGCATAGGGAGTACTACCTATTGCTGCTCATCCTCTTTTTTGTGCTGCAGGAGCCAGTCGTAAATCTCCGGGTTGTTATAAGTTTCGGTCCAGGAGTCGTGCTTTAGATGCGGGTAAATGGTAACCTTTACATGGCCTCCCACTGCTTCCAGAGCATGTACCATATCAAGCGTTTCCTCTACCGGCACAATGTCGTCTTTGGCTCCATGGAAAGCCCAGATAGGCATGTTGGCAAGCTGGCGTGCGCTCCTGGTCACACCGCCTCCACAAACAGGCAGTATGGCGGCAAACATCTCCGGTCGTGCTGCCGCCCAGTGCCAGGTGCCATAACCGCCCATGCTGATGCCCGTCAGGTAAATGCGGTTTTTGTCTGCCTTCACCTTCTTCAGTACCTCTTTCAGCCACTCATTTAACAGGGGCACCTGCCAGTAAGACAGGCGGGGACACTGCGGGTAAGCTACCACAAACGGAAAGTCTTTTTTGCCTGTCAGGTACTTCGGCAGGCCCTGCAGCTTTACTTTCTCCAGGTCATCACCCCGTTCGCCCGCGCCATGCAGAAAGAGGATCAGCGGCCACTCTTTCTCCTCCTGTTCATTGTAGGCGGCTGGATAATAAATGCTGTACTTATAACTCATCTCTTCCCCGTTTCTTCTTGAATTCTCATAATCTCGTTTTCTTACGGCTGATATCGTTCTTGGCGTTGAACATCCGGGTACATCTTTTCGCAAACAGTGCTCCGGCTGGTTTAAAGCACAGAGATTAATTCGTGGCGGCCAGTAATCCACTTTATTAAAATTGAGTTAAAGTGGCTGACGCAGAAAGAAAATTAGCAATAGGCTGCCTTATATTGGGACCTATGTACAAGTCACTGTCTCTCCTTGTCCTGCTCCTGATCTTCTCCCTGTCTGCACTGGGCCAGCAACATGTGGTGCAGGGGCGTGTAGTGGACGAGCTGACGGAAAAGCCGCTTGAGTTTGTATCGGTTTATGTGAATACCACTACTATTGGCACCTCCACCAACGAGGCAGGTGCGTTTTCTCTGAAGCTGCCGGACGGCCATTATGAGCTGATAGTGTCTTACCTGGGCTATGAGCCAATTATTTACCCGGTGAACACGGCAGCACTCCCTAAATCCATCGTGTTTAAACTACGGCCCAAAGAGAATGCGCTGCAGGAGGTGGTGGTAAAAGGCATGCACGACAAACAGTGGTACGATAACTTAGCAGTGTTCAAAGAGAAGTTCTTAGGGCTAAGTGAATTCGGAAGGCAGAGCAAACTGCTGAACCCGGAAATACTGACGATCACGTTCGACAGTGAGGCTGGCCTGCTGGAGGTACAGGCAGACGAGCCACTGCAAATCCGCAACGAGGCGCTGGGGTATAAAATGGAGTACCTGCTAACAGATTTCAGGTTTTATGGGCGCGAAGGCTATACCATATACCTAGGCTACCCGCGGTATGAACTGATGCAGGGAAGCAAAGGGAAGCGGAAACGGTGGGAACGTAACAGGCTTCGGGCGTACAATGGATCTGTGCTGCACTTTGTGCGGGCAGTGCAGCAGAAGCGCCTCGAGGAAGAAGGCTTTAACCTGCGCCGCCTGTACCGTACTCCCAACCCGGACCGCCCTACCGAAGAGCAGATTGCCGCCGCTCGCGCAGCCCTCCGAGCCAGTGGCGGAGCAATGCAGACAGGAGGCGATGACTCTATCTCAGACATCCTGTCAAGGGCGAGGCTGCCGAAAATGATTGAATCGCTGGACATAAACCCGGTGCCTTACAGCGACTACCTGCAGCAGCATGCAGGAGGCGCCAAGCTGGCATTTGAAGGTTTCTTCCAGGTAGTATATATCGGCGAAAAGGAGGAAGAGGAATATGTGTGGCAACAGAGCATGTTCAGTGAGCGAAAGCCGTCTTACCAGACATCCGTGATATACCTGGAGAGCGATGAAGTGCACCTGGAAAGCAACGGCAACATTATAGAGCCGCTGAACGTGTTTTTCGAAGGCTACTGGGGCTGGGAAAAGCTCGGAGACATGCTGCCCCTGGACTACAAACCTGCTGCGGAATAGCCCGCTTTATTATTCCTGAGTGGCCGCGTCATCAAAACACCTTATCCATAACAGCTCTGATCTGTCAGCATCAGTTTCTCTACAGGGAAGCCTTTCTGCCGTGCCGCCTGCACCAGGCGGTTATAGGCAGGCTCATCTAGTTGGGGAGTGCGGGAGAGAACCCAGAGGCTTTCACGGTCAGGGGAACCGACCAGTGCGTGCTGGTAATCCGGGTCCAGTTCCAGAATCCAGTAGTCGCCCCGAAAGGGCCAGAAGAACTGTACTTTCAGCTTGCTGTTGTTGCTGCCTTCCACCGGAAAAGCCTTTCCTTTGGCAGTGTCTTCCTTGCCTGTCGGGCCGCCCTCGCGGCAGTAGTTGTATACCTCTACATGGCCTTTCGGGTGTTTCGTGTACTCGGCAAACACGCAGTGGCAGCCTTTCTCGAAGCGCTTCGGAAACCGTGCTATTTCGTACCAGCGGCCCTGGTAGCGGTCTAGGTCTACGTCAGGTACTGTTTCGAGCGGCGCGTTTTTGCTGCTGTACTTGCTGACCGCGGCAGTTGCAGCCACCAGCGCACCAGCGCTAAGCCAGATTTTCGTTTGTTTCTTCATCGTGTTTTGCTGTGTTAGAGCTGCTTGGTCATGCGGTAGTGCTGTATGGTGCCAAACAGGACGTACGTTTCTTCCACTACCTCATACCCGTTCCGGCGATAAAAGTTAACGGCATTCTCACGGGCCTGAAGCGTAATAGTCATGGCTCCCAGCGCTTTTGCGCGGGCTTCCAGGTACTCCATTAACAGGTTGCCAAGCTGCTGCCCCTGCTTGTCTTTCCTGATGCCCATAAAGCGCAGTTGCGCTTCCAGTGGTGTGTTCATGTGCAGGCGGCAAACACCCACTGCTTCCTTGTCGTCGTCTATTAGCATGGCATGTATGGCGGTGTCGTCATCATCTGCGCGTTCACTGCCCTCCGGCTGCCCCCAGGGCTGGCGCAGTGTTTCATAGCGCAGGCGGTAGTACTTCTGGAACTCTTCTGGTGTGGCGGGTTCTATCACTTCCATATCTTGATTGTTAATGGATTGATGTTGATTGCTATTGTCATGTGAGGTCGGATGATTTAATTTTGAAAGAAGCCTCACCCTTATAGCTACGGTCCGACTTCCGATAAAATAACCATTCAACAAGAAACAATCAGCAATGAACAATAAACTTCTTTCTTCTGATCCTCAAAAATAAAATAACTTTGTTGGCTTTATAGCGTCTAAATCTAATTTTAGGAACAAGGAAACAATTAAAAACTATGGCATCTTTCGATATCGTGAGCAAGGTAGATCCACAGACAATGGACAACGCCATTAACACCGCCCGTAAGGAAATTATGAACCGCTACGATTTCCGCGATACCAAGGGCAGCATCGAGTACGATAAAAAGGCAAATGAAGTACACATCGCGATGGAAAACGACATGCGTGTGCAACACACAGAAGATGTACTGCTAAGCAAAATGGTGAAACAGGGGCTAGACGCTACCGCACTTGATTTTTCAAAAGAGGCGTACCAGTCGGGGGCAATGGTGAAGAAGGATATCAAAGTGAAGGCAGGCATCGACAAGGAGACGTCCAAAAAAATAATGAAGCTGATAAAAGACAGCAAATTAAAAGTGTCGGCCGCCATCATGGATGAGCAAATCCGCGTAACAGGCAAGAAGATAGACGACCTGCAGGACGTAATAGCCGTGATGCGCGGTAACAGCGAAGAAATAGGCATGCCCTTGCAGTTCATCAACATGAAGTCTTAACTTCATTGTTGAATGTTGAATGGCTGTATTGATAATAAGAGATTAGGGCTAATTCCTTTTATAGTGGCCGCACATATCAACTGTAGTTTAGGAGAGTAAAAATCAACAATTAAGTATTAACAATTAATAATCACCTATATGGAAATCTTCGCTAATCCGGACACCTGGATAAGCTTGCTCACACTGACCTTTATGGAGGTGGTGCTTGGTATTGATAACATTGTTTTTATTTCAATTATTGTGGGGAGGCTGCCACCGGAGCAACAAGGCAAAGGCCGTACGATAGGCTTGTCCTTGGCCCTGGTGTTCCGGGTTATTCTGTTGTTGTTCATCTCCTGGATAGTGGGTGCCAGTGCGCCTTTGTTCTCGATCAACCTTCCTTTCACCGAGGCAGACTTCCCGGTTTCCTGGCGCGATATCATTCTTTTTGCGGGAGGATTGTTCCTGCTGGCTAAAAGTACCACCGAAATCCACAACAAGCTGGAAGGTGAGGAAGAGGAGGCAAAGGGCGGCAGCAAGGTATACTCCTCTATGTCGCAGGTGCTGATTCAGATTATACTGATCGATATTGTTTTCTCCTTCGACTCCATTCTGACGGCCGTAGGTTTGGCGCAGGAAGTAATCATTATGATCATTGCCGTTGTTGTGGCGATGGGTATTATGCTGGTTTTTGCCAAGTACGTGAGTGATTTCGTGAACAAGCACCCAACAGTGAAAATGCTGGCGCTCTCGTTCCTGATTTTGATCGGCTTTATGCTGATAGTGGAATCGCTGCACCAGCACATACCGAAGGGCTACATCTATTTCGCCATGTTCTTCTCGCTGATGGTGGAAATGCTGAACATGAAACTACGCAAGAAGACAGAGCCTGTGCAACTCCGGCAGAGCGAAGTGCATGACCCTGAGAAGCATGAAATTGTTTAACAGGATGTTCTGAAAGTAACCCAAAGCGGCACCGTCTATAAACAGGCGGTGCCGCTTTGCTTTATAGGGATACAAATGCTGCTGCCACACATTTGAGAATTAATTTCTATATTAGGTAGCTGTTATATCTTCTCTAAACGAACACCTCATGCGGTACCGCAACCATGCCATTGCTATCTTCCTGCTGCTGTCGCTCACAGGCTTTGCGCTGTTAAGTATTTACCTGCTGATGCCGCCCAAACCAAAGCCGGCTAGTGCTCCTGCAGAGGAGTTTTCGGCGGAGCGGGCAATGGCTTACGTGCACCAGATAGCGCAGGAACCGCATGCCATGGGCACAGCGGCACATGCCGCCGTCAGGACTTACCTGCTAAAGGAAATGCAGCAACTGGGGCTGAACCCGCAGGTGCAGGAAGCAACGGCAGTGAACGAAGCCGGCCCGGCGTCTTACGTAGGGCATGTATATAATCTTATTGGTAGGCTAGAAGGCAGCGGTGCAAGCGATAACGCGATTCTATTAGTAGCTCACTATGACTCCCAACCAAACGCACGAGGCGCCGGCGATGATGGCGCGGGCGTGGCGGCTATAATGGAAACAATCCGGGCCCTGAAGCAGGCAGAGTCGTTGGACCATGATGTGATTGTGCTCCTGACGGACGGGGAGGAGTATGGCTTATACGGCGCAAAGGCCTTTATGAAACATCCTTGGGCCCAGGAGGTGGCACTGGTGCTAAACCTGGAGGCACGAGGCAATGATGGCCCCAGCCTGACCTTTGAAATGAGTTCGGAGAATGGTTGGGTGGCGAAGCAGTTCATCCAGGCGGCACCTTACCCCTATACTAGTTCCCTGGCTTATGAGATCTACAGCCGAATGCCCAACAATACAGATTTCACCATCTTCAAAGATGCGGGCTACACCGGGCTGAACTCAGCTTTTATTGGTGGATTTGTACACTACCACAAAGCCACAGACTCTCCTGAAAACCTGAGCCAGCGCAGCCTGCAGCACCACGGAAGCAATCTGCTGGCGCTCATGCAGCACTTTGGCCATATTCCCCTCACGGCTACGAAGGCTCCTGACTCCGTATTTTTCAATTTTATTGATGGCTGGGTGATCAGTTACAATGCCAACCTGAATTTGCTCTGGATTGCACTTGCCACGCTGCTGCTGGTGGTTACAATACTGGTTGGCGTGCAAAAGAAAGCTGTTACAGTGGGCCAGGTAGCGGCCGGCTTTATGGCGAGCTTGCTGCTGGTGGCTGTAGTGGTAGGGCTGTTCATCCCGATAAACAAGCTTGTGCTGCAACTGCTGCCCCTCTCGCACCCCTTCAATGGGCTTTATGGAGCAGATATGTTCCTGATGGCTTACCTGCTGCTTGCCCTTGGCCTCTTCCTGTTGCTGAGTTGGTCTGTTTTACGATGGCTACGCCTCTTTTCGCTGGTGATGGGGATGCTGGTGTTCCAGTTTGTGCTGGCAACAGCCCTTTACCTGCTCATGCCAAACGCCATGTACCTGATTCTCTTCCCGGTGCTGTTCATCCTAATCGGGGTGCTGACTATCTTCCTGGCAGGGTTGCATAAGGTGGAGAGAGTGAGCTTCCGGTTTGCGCTGATTCTGCTTATAGCCTCTGTGCCTGCCATCTTTATCATGATGCCCATTGTGCAGGTGGTGTTCGCTGCTTTTTCGTTGCAACTGCCGATGGGTATGGTAGCACTCTTTGTGTTATTGCTGGGGCTGCTGCTGCCGCTGCTCCGAATAATTGAGCGGAGCTTCAGCTGGCGCGGCATACCGCTCTTGCCGCTGTTCCTGTTGCTGGCAGGTGGCATAGAGGTGGCCCGCGCCATCGATTATGAAAAACCTGTTGCCGGACGGCCCCTGCACAGCCACGTGAGCTATTTTCTGGATGCAGATGCCGGCAAGGCCTATTGGGCTTCGGCTTTCCAGGTAACCGATGACTGGAACCAGCAGTTCTTCCAGGGGGGCACCACCACCGGACCGCTAAAAGAAATATATCCCCATGCCGGTATCGAATACCTGAAAAGTAGCGCAGAGGCTGTCAAAGTGCCTGCCCCTGTGGCAGAGGTGCTGCAGGATTCTGTAACAGGAGATAAGCGGTTGCTGCGCCTGCGCCTTTCTTCGCCGCGCGATGCAGCTCACCTCGAACTGGTACTGCAGCCACAAACAGCTGATGCCTTGGTGGGGGCTTCGCTGGCAGGAGAAGACCTGAAACTACAGCCAATTGATGCGGAACAAGGCCCTGTGTACTTTACGCGTCTGCACGGTTTGCCTACCAGCAAGGCGGTGGAGTTGGAGCTACAGTTGAAGGCAGGCATTCCGATCACCATGTACCTCTACGACCAGAGCATCGGTTTACCCGAAGAACTGGTGAAGCAACCGAAGCTTGCCCACGTTGTGGCAGAGCAAGGCAGAGAGAGTAATTTAACGGTAGTCCGGAAGGCCTATACCTTCTGAAAAAGAGAAATTGGTATAGCAGCCATGTGAGGTTGGTCTGTATTTTTAGAGGAAGTTTTAAAAGACCTAAACCAAACTTGTATACTGCGTAGTATAGGTAACAAACCCTATAATACGAGATACAATTTATGTTTTATGATAAGCTACTCACAAACCTGTTTGGTGCATTGTTTCTACTGATGTTGGCCTGCGACGGGCCTTCTTCTAACCCGGAAGCAAAAACCATTACTGTTAACCGCAGCATTATGTATGACCCCGCTTTCTGGGACTATGCGGCCAGCAGCAACATGCTGCAGGCAGAGATCAGCCGCCTTGCAATAGAAAAGGGCTCTACCGAAAATATCAGGGCCTTTGGCCAGCGTGCTGCAGATTTCCACGGCGGTGCCCTGAAGCGGATGCAACGGTTGATGGATGGTAACGACGGCGTTCAACTACCAGACAGCCTCGGAAGTGCCGACAGGGGTTTGGTGCAGGAGTTTCAGCTGCTGGAGGGGGAGGCGTTCGACACCCGCTACCGCGATTTTATTGCCAGCTCACACCGCACACAGCTAGACCGCTATGAAGAAGCGCTTCGCAGAGCCGATGACCAGAAGGTGCGTGACCTGCTTATGGATATGCGGGCGCACATGCGGGAGGAACTGGACAAACTGGCACAGCCCGACTCTGCAGCGATGCCAGTAGAATAACTATAGTAGAAGTTAAAACTAAAACAGGGAGGTGAAGCCAACTGGCTTCACCTCCCTGTTTTAGTTGGTACGGATTGATTCAATTTCACTGGTGCCAACGGCAAGCCCGCACCTCCACTTCTTATACATAAGAAACAGACTACTTTGTGGAAGCTTGTGCTTTCTCTTCAGCCTTCTTTACGTCTTCTTTCCGCTCCGGTGCCTTCCAGTCTATGCCCAGCGTGTGTTTCTGAATCCACTTGATCTCCTCGATGTCGCGGATGCGCTGGTGACGTGGCTCACGGAAACCGTGCGGCTCTCGCGGGAACTGAATGTAACGCACCGTCTTGTTCATGTCCTTCAGCGCTGTGAACAGCATCATGCTCTGTGCCTCAGTATCTGTCACGTCGCTTAAGCCGTGCAGGATAAGCGTTGGTGTCTGGATGTTCTTTGCATGCGTCAGCACAGACTTTTGGCGATAGCCTTCCGGATTCTCCCAAGGTGTACCCTTGATGTACCACAGGCGCACGTCATGGTTAAAGCCAATGCCATACTCCGATGCCCAGTCAGATACCATGGCACCCAGGGAAGCCGCTTTGAAGCGATTGGTTTTGGTGATAGTGGTGCCACCCAGGATACCGCCATAGCTCCAGCCGCGCACGGCCATCTTCTCTTTGTCTACCAGGCCGTCAGCCACGAGTTTGTCCACACCGCTCATCAGGTCTTCGTAGTCACCGCCGCCAATGTCGCCCATGTTGCCACGGAGCAAATCATCGGTATAGCCGCTGCTGCCGCGTACGTTTGGTGCCAGCTGCACATAGCCCAAATTTGCCCACACATGGTGCGCAGGACTAAAGGTGTTTGTAAACACACCTGCCGGGCCGCCATGTATATGCAGCAGGAAAGGGTGCTGCTTTCCCTTCTGATAGTTAGTTGGCAGGTACATAATGCCCTCCACCTCCATGCCATCTTTGCTCTTCCACCGTATTACTTCGGCCGTAGCCAGCTGCAGCGAGTCGGTGATACGCGGGTTCAGGTTGGTTAGCTTCGTCGGGTTAAATTTGTCTACTGCTGATACATATACATCAAGGGGCGTTTTATAGTCGCTGAAGCTTAGCACGGCTTTCTTGCGGTCTGGCGTAGTGCTTAATATATGCCAGGTACCAGTGCGGTTGCTCAGATTCTTAACATCGCCTTTCGCTAGATTGAGGCGGTACAGGTTTGTGTTGGTGCGCTGCAGGCCCGTAAAAAGAATAGATTTGGCATCTGGCGCCCAAAAATAGTTGTGGATGTTTCCCTCGAATTTAGCAGATACCATACGATGCTGCTTCGTGTTCGGGTCCATCACCCAGATTTTGTCATTGCGCAACTCCCATTCCTTGTCGTCAGCGGCCATGTAGGCGAAGCTCTTGCCATCAGGTGCCCAACTCAAATCTCCTTCCGGTGCTTTGTTATCCGTGAGCTGCACCGTTGCCGTGTCGCCGGAAAGCTGCAGCAGGTAAATTTCGGAGAGGTTGCGCTGGTTGCGGCGGTTCTCAGTACGGCCTGTATATACAAGGCGCCTGCCATCAGGAGCCACATCAAAGTCGCCAATCA
Organism: Pontibacter toksunensis; assembly: GCF_042686245.1. Classification (NCBI taxonomy): domain Bacteria; kingdom Pseudomonadati; phylum Bacteroidota; class Cytophagia; order Cytophagales; family Hymenobacteraceae; genus Pontibacter; species Pontibacter toksunensis. The sequence goes on from NZ_JBHUOX010000009.1 coordinate 146,302, forward strand.
GCAGTTCGTTCTTTGTCAGCTTGTTTGCCTTCTTAGTGTCGAGGTCAAACACCCACAGGTGCTCCCAGGCACCCTCCGTCTGGCCATTCGGGCCCTCATCTACAAACAGCACGTCGTTACCAGCCTTGTAGAGTTTCTGCTCCTCCTTGCTGCGGGGCACGGAAGACACAAAGAAGATCTTTTTGCTATCCTTGCTCCACACAAACTTGCCAACGTTGCTCTCGTGCTTTGTCAGCTGCACGGCCTCGCCGCCGGCAGTAGGCATCAGGAACAACTGCTCGTGGTCCTCCACCTTTCGCTTCAGAACAATGTAGTTGCCGTTAGGGGAGTAGGTAAGGTCTGTTCCGCCGTCTTCTCCCAAGTACTGGTAGCTCTCGCCGCCCTTGGAGGACACATGGTGATACGTCCTTTCCCGCTTGTTCTTTTCCCAGTTGAGCTCAGACTTGCTATAGATAACTGATTTTCCGTCCGGAGAAATAACGGCACCGCCCAGTGCAGTGATATTCAGACCATCATCGGTGGTCATGGGTTGTTTTTGCGCCATCGTTGTACCGCCCAGCAAGGCAACCGACAGCACGAAAAGCAATCGTTTATTCATAAAGAAGTTGATATGGTTTGTTCTGAAAAGATAAAGATAAGAAAGGTAGGGCAAAGTTCATTTTGCTTTTACTTCCTTTTGATTTTGGCATTATTGGTAAAGAAGTAAGATCCAGAAAAGAGATTGTTATTGTCTAAGCTGGCGTGGTGGCGGCTTAGACAATGGCTCATGGTTGGCCTTTTCTATTGTTTGCTACGTGCGCTCCACTCCCGCGGGGGCGCGTTTTCCCGTTCGGCACTGCGTAGCTGAACCTGCCCCCGGCAGCCTCTCAGGAAACTGGAATCACTTTTCCTCCGAGCAAGTATAAGGTTTCTTTATAGTATAACAGCTACCTGATTGTTAGCTACCACACTGTTTGCTTTTTAAACTTATGTGTTTTACCTGCCAAAAGATTTCTGGATAACTTGGAATTCGTAAGTTTTCAGACAGCTTGAACGAAGAATGAAATGTTGATCAGGAGAGGTTGGAGGTCGATGAATAAGTAAAAAGTTCAGGCTGAGAGCGTGAAGCAGGTAGAAATTGTGTGGGTGTAGTTGTAGGAAAAGGGTAAGCTTATTTAACGCTTTATTTCAGGGGTATTACTTCCAGAGGTCGGCAGCTTTGCGGGCCATGCGGAAGAAAAGTTCTTTGTCCAGTCCTGCTACCTGGCGTGCCTCACTTTCTGAATATCCGTTCTCTGCGGCATTCATGTAGTCATAGTACAGTTGTGCAAGTTCCAGTGAGTCGTCCTCAAAGCAATCTACCAGTTCTTCCGAAACAATTCTCTCAGGCTCGAACACCTTAGAAGGGTACAGCTTATCGAGCTGGTAGATGAGGTATTTCTGCTGTGTTTTGTTTGGTTTGCCGCCGAACAGTTGCTCAATAGGCAGGTCTTCGTCCTCCTCATCAAAGTCCTCAAAATCATCTTCTACCGCTACTGGCTCATACACCACAATGTCATGGCCTGTCAGCTCGAGGTATTCATCAAACTGTTCTTTTATAGGGATGAGGGTAGGGGCATCGTACGGCTGGTTGAGCACGTTGGCCATGTGCAGGGCAATCTCCTTTCCCTTTTCCCCGGCAGCAATCAGGATTTGGTTAAACTGGCAGAAGTCGCAGCCCAGGTACACAAACTTATACTCATCATCGAGCACAGTGAAACACCAGAGCGTAATAAACTCTGTTTCGTCTATCACCACTGTATCGATGTACAGCTCATTTATCTGTACGTATTGCGGAGAGTATTCCTGAGCATCCATGGGCCTTCCGTTTTAGAGTTGTAGTTAGGTGCCTTTAGGGTATAGTACAGTTACTGTTAACTTGTATACGAAGTTTAACGTCGTATGGTAAACATTCTATATATTATTTTCTGCCAAGTTCTTAAGCAAGGCAGGTATAAAGCTGCCAAACCAGACTGTTCATGTAGAAGTACCATATAAATGATACAATTGCAGCTCGGGATTTTGTGGTATAAATCATTGATTTATAGTTGTATTTGCCTTGCGGGCTGCTAACATAGCCATGTTGTACCTGTGAAAAACTTATTTGGTCAGGAATTTTGTGAATCGCTGCTTTTTAAGGGTAAATTTATTATGCCGCCGGAAATATTGCGTCAAGCCTGTTGCTGATGGTGATGACCGCACTGCTCCTGCCTCTCCTGAAGGGTAATACGGATATTGGAATAAGAGCCTGTTTATGTTGCCGCTTTTTCCCTGTTCCCGCAGAGGCAGTCACTGAATAATCCACCTGGGCTAAGACCAGATGCGCTCAATAAAACGTTTCGCGTTCAGAAAAGCGAGCTTTTCAAGCTGCTCCTGCGCTACCTCTTCTTTCAGACGGTTCAGGATGTAGTTGTAGCTGGTGCCCGCCTGCTCGTGTTCTTTGTAGTAGAACGGAACACAGCTTACATCGGGGTTATCAGCTGTGTAAAAATAGTCAGCCCCGAAGCAGATAGCGTCCTGTGCCCCTTTGCTCAATCCATACTGGATGTGGTGCAGGAGTGCCTCCGGCTCTTCCGTGTTCAGGAAAGACCGTAGAAAGTTTATTCCAATCAGCCCTTTCCGGTGAATAATCTCCTGTGTCAGTTCATCGGGCAGGTTCCGGTTGTGTTCCCACACAGGCCTGAAGTTAGAATGGCTGGCTATAACCGGAATGTCTAAACGCTCGCTGTCAATATGGGTAAGGATGTCGTGGGCGAGGGCATCGCTGGTGTGGGAGAAATCTACGGCAATGCGGCGGCCGTGCAGGTAGTCCAGTAGCATTTTGCCGTCGCGTGTTATGCCGCTCTGTGTCATGTTGCCGCCCCCGAAGCGGTTTGCGGTGTGGTGCGTTAAGCTGATATACAGGATGCGGCCGCAGTCGGTGATAATCCTCTCCAGCTTTTTGAATCCGTCCTCCAGGGGCTCTACCGCTTCGCAGAAGCCTGCAGCGTTTTCGATGGCTGCTACCATGCCCACGCTGCTTTCGCTTTGCATTGCCTCCTGCAGACTTTCTACATCCGTCACAGCTGTCAGGCAATTGCCATCTTCCTCTGCTAATTGCTTAAACATATCGCGCTGCAGACCGGCATAGTGGGTGCTGCCTGGTTCTGCGGCAGAATAAATTGCCATCACCTGCAGTTTTAGGTTTCCTTCTGAGAGGGAGGGGAGCGCGCAGCCAATCTCTTCCACTTTATCTGGTGCCGAGCCCGGTACATCAGTCAGGTATACCAGCAGGTCGCAGTGCATGTCGATGATGGGTAGGCGAGCGGTTTGGGTGTTGTTCATGTAGTTTGCTTTTATCTTTAGATACGGAAGAAGACGCAATCAAAGTTAGGACTTGCCCCAGCAGTTCCTGGCGCGTTACAATGAGGGGGTGGTAAAGAAGGACTGGCAGCTACGCAAACAGCCGGAGCATAGGCGCCGGCTGTTTGCGTAGTTAAGCTATGAAGTCAGTATAAGAAGCTCTTTCCAGTGCGGCAGGAGTACGCAGTAAACAGGGAAGCAGAGAGAATGCCCTTTAAACTGCAGCCACACACGTCCTTCAGCAGAGAGACTTAAAATTCAAAATCGCCGTCTCCGCCATCTTCTCTGTCGTCGTTGCCACGTTCCCGCTTTGCGTCGCTGTTAATGCGGTAGGTGAAGCCTACGTAAATAATGCGGCTCTGGCGCCTGTTGTTGCTCTCCGAACGGAAGACACCCTCTTCGAAAGAGACAAAGTTCCACTGGCGTGTGTTAAAAATATCTGACACCCGGAGCATTACAGTTCCTCTTTTATCCAGTACATCTTTCCGTAAGCCTAAATCCGCACTGAAAAGCTGCTCCCTGCGCCCCTGTATGGTTGCCATTGGTGCGCGGTAGAAGGCATTTGCCTGTATGTCCAGGTCTTTCCAGACTGTCATGGTAGAGTTTACTCTTGTGTTCCAGCTGAACTGGCTGTTGCTAAGTTCGGTGTCGCCCTGGCTATCGTTCAGGTCGGTTCTGAAGCCAGACAGGCTGCCGTTCAGGCGCCACCAGTTACCAACGGTATGCGTACCGGCAAACTCTACGCCGTAGGATGCGCCGCTGGCAAGGTTAATAAAAGTGGTTTCGAGGCGGGTAAACGTTTCGCCGTCCTCTGTTACAACGGCCGGCCTGCGGAGCCGCTGTATCTGGTCGGTGGTGTGGCGATAAAAGGTGCTCACGTTAAAAGAGGAGCTACCCCAGTACTTCAGGTAGCCCAGCTCCAGCGAATTAATGAACTCCGGGTTAAGTTGCGGGTTACCGAAGTCCACATCAAAGCGGTCGCTTCTGTCTACAAACGGGTTCAGGAAACGGCTTCTGGGCCTGTTAATGCGGCGGCTGTAGCTGAACTGCACCTTGTTGTCGTCGTTGATGTCGTGGGTTACAAACAGGCTCGGGAACAGGCTGAAGTAATCGTTCTCATACACCATGTCCTGTGTGCGCTGGTCGGCGGTGGTCAGGGTCTGTTCAGCCCTTAAGCCAAACTGGTAGCTGATGCTTCTGAACTTGTTGCTGTAGTTGGCATACAGAGAGTGCACGTGCTCATCGTATACAAAACGGTTGCTGATGGTGTCGTTAAACAGGAACTGGCCCACTTCATAGTTGTAGTCGTAGAAACTGGCGTCCTCGTCCAGGCGCTGCAAAGAGCTGCGGAAGCCTGCTTCCAGGTTGCTGTTCTCCGAGAAAGGGTGCACATAATCTGCCTGTGCCGTAAAGCGCCTGTTCTTATCATTTGTCAGGGTGTACTGCCTTGTAAGCACTTCCATGTTCTGGTCCACCCATTCACTTTCCTCGTCATCTGCATTGTTCGTATACACCAGGTCTGCCGTCAGTTCCTGCCCCTCCCTTTCAAATGTCTGGCGATATCCCAGGTTCAGGTCCATGTTGTAGCCCTCTTCGCCTTCCTCGGTCTGGCGGGTACGGGTGCCAATCAGGCCACGGTCTTCGCCCAGGAAACGGTACAGCAAATCTCCGGTGTCTTCCTCGTAATCTGTTCTGTAGAAAGCCGAGGCTGAGATAGCGTGCTTTGGGCTAAGCTGGTAGTCTGCTCCAAGCCGGAAGTTATGGTTGATGTCTAGGCTCTGCCGTTCCCGCACCTGGTCCAGGTAAGTATAGTCTAGGCTATCTCCGTAGTAGGTTGTGAAGGTGGAGCTGACGCCGGGCCTGGTTCTGTGCCGGAAGTCATAGCCGCCGTTGAGCGATAACTTGCCAAGGCCATAGTTCAGGTTGATGGAAGTATTATAGTTTTCGAAGGTTCCCACGTTTACCGTGGCAGTACCATTCAGGCCCAGGTTTTTGTCTTCTTTCAGGATGAGGTTGATAACACCGGATGTCCCCTCAGGGTCATACTTGGAAGAAGGATTCGTAACAATTTCAATGCTCTCAATCAGGTTAGCTGGAATCTGGTCCATGCTCAGGTTTGCCAGCGAAGTGCGTTTTCCGTCTACCAGAATCGTTACGTTCGAGCTCCCGCGCAGGCTCACATTGCCATCTATGTCCACAGTAACGGAAGGCACGTTTTGCAGCACATCTGCCACTGTTCCGCTCTCTGCTGAAATATCCTGGCTTACATTTACTACTCTTTTGTCCAGGTCATACTCTACCAGTTCCCTTTCTGCGGTTATCTCTACCTCACTCAGCCTTGTATTAGCAGCCCCCATGGCAACATTGTTTAGTGCAACTGTAGGGTTATCCTGGCTAACAGCAACATTGGATACAAATTTTGTGGGATATCCTACAATGGAAACTCTGAGGGTGTAGCTGCCAAAAGGAACGCGCTCCAACACAAACTTACCGCTGATGTCGGTTGTGGCACCGGTTACGAGGCTAGAGTCGTGGGGAGTGAGGAGTACGACGTTGGCAAAGCCTAAAGGCGTTTTCTGGGGGCCTTGCACCACAGTGCCGGTTACGCGACCCAGCGCTGTTCCGTCCTGTGCCAGCAGGGCCAGCGGGGAGAGTAAGAAGAAAAGAAAAATGGATAAGCGGGAATAGTAAGTTTTCATAGTTATAGTAGGTCGTGCGTCGTGAGACGGTAATGGTAAGCTGATTCAAGTAACTAACAAGAATAAGGACACGGCACATGTTACTGCGGCATATGTTAATCCTCCCTTTTCTTTATCAGAATGATAAAGAAAAGTGCCTCCTGTCATAAGTCTGACAGTTCAGCAGGGTAAAGGTTTAAAGAGCGGGCTATTTTTTGTACGTCGTTCGTATCACAACGACAGTAGGCTTCATCCTTTCAGGCTATGTCAGCTGTTGTCAGTTCTCCTGAAAAACAAAAAAGCACGGACCGCGCCCGTGCTTCTGAATTTGTCATATGGATGATTCTGGCTACACTTCCTGGGCCAGTGTTTTACTTAGAAAATCCCATACCACCACGCCTGTTGCAACCGAAATGTTGAGGGAGTGCTTGGTGCCATACTGTGGTATCTCCAGTACCACATCTGACAAGCTTACCACGTCCTGCTCTACCCCAAATACCTCGTTTCCCAGCACAAAAGCATACTTTTGCCCCCACACTGGCTGGAAGTTATTTAACATGGTGCTGTTCTCTGCCTGCTCTACAGAACAGATTTTAAAACCATCAGCCTGTAATTTTTTTACCAGCTCTAAGGTGTCAGGCACGTGCTCCCATTCCACAGACTCGGTGGCGCCCAAAGCGGTTTTCTCGATATCGCGGTGCGGTGGTGTTCCTGTTATGCCGCAGAGGTAAATTTTCTGCGCCATAAAGGCATCAGCGGTGCGAAAAACAGAACCTACGTTATTCAGGCTGCGCACATTGTCGAGCACCAAGACTAACGGTATTTTTTTCTTATTTTTGAAGTCCTCAACCGAGTCCCGGTTGAGTTCGTCCATCGAAAGTTTACGCATTTTTTCAGGATGTAAGACACAGGACGCAAGACAAAGGACTTTTGAGTCAGTAGCAGCGGGCTGTGATGCCACAAAGGTCCGGCAGATAAGGCAGAAATCAAACTGATTGCTGGTGGTTAGTTGTTGATTAGTATGTAAAAAGCCAAGTGGCTACATCGACAATTAACAGGTACAATAGGTAGCTCTTCCGGATTTGCAATCCGCCACCAGAAGCAGTGGCAACGCAGCAACGGATTGCAGCCCCGAAACAGCAAAATTACCCTCTCTGGAGGGGCAGGGGTGGGTAAGTTCCACTTCTGATTCATAATTCAGCATTCATAATTAGTAAAGCATAGTATGAAAGGAGAAGGCAAAGGCACAGTAACCCCGCTCATGAAGCAGTACAACGCCATCAAGGCGAAGCACCCGGGGGCGCTGCTGCTGTTCAGGGTAGGAGACTTTTATGAAACCTTTGGCGAAGACGCCATCAAGGCCAGCAAGATTCTGGATATTGTGCTGACCAAGCGGGGCAATGGCTCTGCCTCTGAAACAGCGCTGGCCGGTTTTCCGCACCACTCCCTCGATACTTACCTGCCCAAACTGGTGCGGGCGGGGGAGCGCGTGGCCATCTGCGACCAGCTGGAAGACCCGAAATCGGTGAAAGGTATTGTGAAGCGGGGCGTGACGGAACTCGTAACGCCGGGTGTTTCTTTTAACGACCAGGTGCTGGAGAGGCGCAGCAATAATTACCTAGCTGCAATACACTTCGGGAAAACAGAAACAGGCATCTCTTTCCTGGATGTGTCAACAGGGGAATTTATCACCGCGCAGGGCGACAAGAACTATATCGGCAAGCTGCTGCAGAGCCTGGCTCCGGCCGAAGTGCTGTTCTGCAAGCGCGAAAAAGAAATTTTCATAGACCGCTACGGCCCGGACTTTCGCTACTATGCGCTGGAGCCGTGGGTGTTTAACTATGACACCTCTTATGAGTCGCTGACACGTCATTTTAAAACCGCTACCCTCAAAGGCTTCGGAATTGAAGGTATGGCGGAAGGTATCATCGCGGCAGGTGCCATTTTGCACTATCTATCTGAAACACAGCACAACGAAATCAGCCACATCGCCACTATCTCGCGCCTGGAGGAGGATAAATATGTATGGCTGGACCGATTTACAGTGCGCAACCTCGAGTTGCTTTTTACACAGCACCAGGAAGGCGTGCCGCTGATACAGGTGCTGGACCAAACTATGACGCCAATGGGCGCACGCCTGCTGAAGAAGTGGGTGGTACTGCCGCTGAAAGACGTAGCCCAAATACGCCGCCGCCTCGACACCGTGGAGGCCCTGACAAAGCGCAGCGAACTGCTGCATGAACTCACGCAGCACCTCAAGCAGATAAACGACCTGGAGCGACTGATCTCCAAAGTAGCGGTGCGGCGCGTGAACCCACGGGAGCTGGTGCAGCTGGCAAAGGCGCTGGAAGTAATCTTACCTATTCAAAAAGCATTGGCGCTAAGTGATATACCTGCCCTGCAGCGGCTGGCGGCACAGCTGGCCCCTTGTGATGGACTGCGGGAAGAGATCCGGAATGTGCTGAAGCCAGAGCCGCCGATGCTCACAAACCAGGGCAACATGATGAACGATGGCGTAAATGCAGAACTGGACGAGCTGCGGGCCATTGCTTTCTCAGGTAAAGATTACCTGGCGCAGTTGCAGCAGCGCGAAATCAAGAATACAGGTATCAGCTCCCTTAAAATCGCCTATAACAAGGTGTTCGGGTATTACCTTGAAGTAAGCAATGCGCATAAAGACAAAGTGCCTGCCTCCTGGATACGCAAGCAGACACTTGTGAACGCTGAGCGCTATATCACAGAAGAGCTGAAGACATACGAAGAGAAGATACTGAATGCTGAAGAGCGTATTTTTACCATTGAGTTCGGCCTGTTCAACGACCTGGTGCTGCACGCCCTGGATTATGTGGCGCAGGTACAGCAAAACGCAAAAGTTATCGGTGTTATCGACTGCCTCAGCTCCTTCGCCGGCATTGCCCTGAGCAGCAATTACGTGAAGCCGGATGTGAGCGACAGCCATGTTCTGGACATAAAGAAGGGCCGCCACCCTGTGATAGAGAAGCAGCTGCCGCTGGGGGAGGCCTACGTGCCCAACGACATCTACCTGGACAATGAAGAGCAGCAGATCATCATCATCACAGGGCCGAATATGGCCGGCAAGAGTGCCCTGCTGCGCCAGACGGCTCTCATTGTGCTGATGGCGCAAATCGGCTCCTTTGTACCAGCAGAGGCGGCAACATTAGGCATCATCGATAAAATTTTCACCCGTGTAGGCGCTTCGGATAACCTGTCGAAGGGTGAGTCTACCTTTATGGTGGAGATGACAGAGACGGCCAGTATTCTGAATAACCTCTCTGACCGCAGCCTGGTGCTGATGGATGAGATTGGCCGTGGCACCAGCACATACGACGGTATTTCCATTGCTTGGGCTATTGTGGAGCACCTGCACAACCACCCAAAGTGCAGAGCCAAAACGCTTTTCGCCACGCACTACCACGAGCTGAACCAGTTGGCGGAGGACCTGCCGCGCGTAAAGAATTACAATGTGTCAGTGAAAGAGGCAGGAGGTAAGATCCTGTTTATGCGCAAGCTGGTAGAAGGCGGCAGCGAACACAGCTTCGGGATACATGTGGCCCAGATGGCGGGGATGCCGAATAATGTGGTGTTGCGCGCCGATGAAATTATGCACCACCTCGAAAAAGAGAAAGTATCGGAGCATTCTCCGCAGCAGAAAATGAAGACGGCTCCGAAAAACAACTTCCAGCTCAGCATGTTCGAACTCAACGACCCGAACCTGGTACGGGCAAAGGAGCTGATGGAGGCGCTGGACATTAACACCATTACCCCGGTGGAGGCGCTGCTAAAGCTAAACGAGCTAAAAGGGCTCCTGCAGGATAAGGTGGTGAATTCTTAGAACAGGTGCCTCTATTCGTTGCTCAGGCTTTATGCTGATAAAAAAATAAATCTTCGCCTTGTGTGCATCTGCTACTCCTTGGTAGAATAGGTTATCAGGTGAAGGAAGGAGTAAGAGCTGGAATAAGTAGAAATTTTTCTTCCTGAAAATCAGCTGAAAGGGCAAAAAGAGTAGAAAAAAAATGCGGTGGCTATTGACAAGTGAGATTTTGTCTATATCTTTGCATCACTAAATCACTACGGCGGTTTAGGAATAACAAAAGCGGGAGTAGCTCAGTTGGTAGAGCGCGACCTTGCCAAGGTCGAGGCCGCGGGTTCGAATCCCGTCTCCCGCTCAGCAAAAATAAAAAGCAAAGACGTTGTCATATAGCAACGTCTTTGCTTTTTAAAGTCTACACTTCAGGAACCGCTCCTGAAGGTTGCCGGGATGGTGGAATTGGTAGACACGCAAGACTTAAAATCTTGTGGCCGCAAGGCCGTGCGGGTTCGATTCCCGCTCCTGGTACGAAGAAAAAGCCCATAAACACCCGTTTGAGGGCTTTTTTTATGTCTACACGTTACGTTGCGACACTATTCGCGACACTAAACATGGCAAAATCTGCTACAAAAGCGCCATATAATTTAGCTAAACTCATTATCCCCCAAACCGAAAATGGCAAGCCTAATCTGGACGCCAGGTGGAGTGTTAGTTTTTGGGTATGGAGTGAGATCAAGAACAAGAAAGTACGCATAATTCGCGATTACAACATCAATCAATTTAAGACTGTCCGAGAACGTAAGGCTAGAGCATCAGAGGTTATTGAAGCTGTGAATGAGCTTTTGAAAGAGGGTTACGTTATAGCGAAGGATAAGCCCCTTCCTGAGATAACTTTTGAGCCAACTGTAGATAGAGACAACCTGAAGCTCACAGAGGCAATTACAAACTACATTGAAGAGAATAGAACTTCTCTCAGTCCAAATACCATTAGGGGATATCGAAACCTGAACAACGTGCTTACGGAATGGCTGGAATATAATGCTATAGCTGGGATTAGATTGATTGACTTCAATCAAGATGCGGCTAAAGCTTTCTTTAACTACCTCAAGTTGGAGCGCAAAGTAGATCGCAATGGAGTAGAAGAAGTGGGGGTAAGTAACAAAACCTATAACAACTACCACACTAATCTGAACAGGATTTACAATGCCTTGGTAGAGGATGGCACTATCAAAAAAAAGCATAACCCTATTCAGAAGATTAAGCGCAAAAAGAAAACGGTCTCAACACAGCATGTACCCTATACCACTGATCAGCTGAGAGAGATAAAGAAGCTTATTCTTATGAAAGGAGATAAGCAGTTATTTCTGTTTGTGAGCTTCATCTACTATACTGCTGCAAGGCCTGGACGTGAGCTGCGGTTGATGCAGGTAAAAGACATACTTGAAGACACCATTTACATTGCAGCTGACCGATCTAAAGTAGATGAAGGTAGACACGCCAGCATACCGCCGGCACTGGAAGAGCTGATACAGGAGCATGGTTTGCGCAGTTACCCGCCAGACTACTACGTGTTCACCAGGTACCAAGAGCCGGGGCTCAAGCCGGTAGGGAAGGAGTATTTTTGGGAGCGCCACCGCAAGGTACTGGAAGAGCTAGGGCTTACAGATCAGGAGTACAGCATGTACGGCTACAAACATACAGGCAACATCCAGTTGTACCAGGCAACAAAAGACTTAATAGCCATAAAAGAGCAGAATGGCCATACTTCTTTAGACCAGACCTACAACTACATGGTAAGGCTGGGCCAGATCAGGAAGGTTGAGGTGTACCGGCAGTTTCCAAGGTTTGGGGAGTAGCTATTTTGTAACTAATTTTAGAAAGTTGTCCCACCCAGTTTAGCGAAGAAAGGTTCAAGAAATGTCTAATAGAACTTATAATCTTTACTGCGACGAGAGTTGCCACCTAGAGAATGACCATAAGCAGTACATGCTCTTAGGTTACATAAATGTTCCATACAATCAAATCCAGATACACAAGGAGGCGATAGATAACTTAAAGAAGAAACACAACTTCTACTCAGAACTCAAATGGTCAAAAGTTTCACATTCTAAGTCTGTCTTTTATCAAGAGTTAACAGACTATTTCTTTAGTTCTGATTTGAGATTTAGAGCCATAATCATTGATAAGAACAGGGTAAGTAACCAAACTTTTGAACAAGACTTCGATACATTTTATTACAAAATGTACTACCAGCTTATATATCATATGCTTGATATGAGCTCAACGTATAACATTTTCCTTGACATAAAAGATACGTTGAGTAAGTGGAAAATAAAAAAGCTACGCGAAGTACTCCAATATTCCTATAGCTCTATTCGGACTTTGCAGAACATAAGGTCCCATGAGAGTATTTTTATGCAGTTAGCTGATTTCTTTACAGGGGCTCTTAATTATAACTTGAACGAAGAGCCTGCAGTCACCGCCAAAGTAGATATCATAGAACGTATAAAAAAACATTCAAATCACTCCCTAGACTGTAACACCACAAAATCAGCAAGTAAGTTTAATCTTTTCTTTATTGAGTTGAAGTAGTGTAGGAATGGCGACGAATTTATTGAAGGTATATAACGCTTTGCTCGAAATCGATCATCTGAATAACAGAGCACGAACTGAGTCTTTGGCCAGAGTCTTTAGTAGGGACTTTGCATCGGAGCCAGGACTTTTCTTCCGGAGCCGTAAGGTTGAGCCAACTCCCGGAGAAGAGGATAAATTGCAGCGTTTATTAAGACACTTTACAACTGTTGTTGTAGATCACGCAACGAAGCGGAGAGAATATGAAGCTGAGAGGTCTAAGCGGCTGCACTGGGTCAAGGTGCATATAGAAGAAACATCTAGAGCTGATGTTTTAGTCTTTAGCGCACTTGATAAAGATGGGGTGCGGACTTATGTAGTAAACCGCGACGAAAGGTATGTTGTAGTGTTGGAGCCACTACGCAAGAAAGAAGCTTATTATGTTCTAACTGCTTACTGCTTAGAGCCAAATAGCTACAGGAAGATGATGAATAAATATAAAAGAAGGTTGAATGAAATTGCATAAAAGCAGAAGACGCTAAGCATCTGGGCTTAGCGTCTTCCGATCTCTTTCCTCCTAATGGAAGGATGAAACATATTGCAAATATCGTGTTTTATTTAGATATATACAAATAACGGCAAAAATGACACTTAGTTGTCAAATGCTTTAATTAATTTTTCTGATATTGATTATTCTGCTACTAATAATTACAGGCTAAATGTCGAAAAACAACACTAAGAGCGAAGGTGCTGAGGAAGAGCAACCAAAAGGAAAAACATGCTTTGTCATTATGCCTATTTCTGATGCTGAAGGTTATGAACCAGGACATTTCAAAAGAGTGTATGAGTACATTATTAAGCCAGCTTGTACAAAGGCAGGCTTTACACCTGTTAGAGCGGACGATATCAAGAAGACAAATGTGATAGTAATAGATATTCTGCAGCGACTCCTGAACTCTGATATGGCTATTTGTGATCTCAGCTCCAGAAACCCAAATGTTCTTTATGAGCTAGGTGTAAGGCAAGCTTTCGATATGCCAGTAAGTTTTATAAAGGATGAGGTTACAGAAAGGATATTCGATATACAAGGCTTTAGGGACATACCATATAATAGCTCATTAAGAATTGATGAAGTTAATAAGGCAGTTGAAGATATTTCTGAAAACCTTAAAGAGACTTTTAAGAGCAAAGGTGATGATATCAATTCTGTCATTGAACTGCTCGGTATCACCAAAGCTAAACTTCCAGATAAAGTAGAAATTTCCGCTGAAACAGACTTGATATTAAAATCAATTAATGCCCTCAGTTCAAGACTGTCATCATTGGAAACAAAAAACGTATCATTTGCGGCGCCCAAAGTAGTAACAAACGCTGCAAATGATATCAGTATTACGTTCAATGCTGTTGATAGTGTAGGACAAGTTGTTAAGGTTAGTGATCGAGTTAAACATTTTAAGAAAGGAATGGGAACCGTTGCTAGTATAGTATCTGTGGGAAGAGAAATCATAGTTTCTATAGAATTTGATAGTGGAGATACTGGTAAATATACAAACCCTGTTGCTAGTGTTATCAAAGTTATCAATTCAGATAATTAACTTCTCTACAGAAAGAGTAGATTGGTATACTGTGAAGGTTCAAAAGATGCGCTACAGTTTACCTCTTGAACCTATCTCAAGTTAATGCTATTACCACAGAGGTGGACTTGTGGGTAACTCGACAGAGTTATCCATAAGTCCACCTCCAATTTATTGAATCAGCTGTTTTACATTAGTAGGAAACCGCATGGAATTAATCACCCCTGAGAGGAGCACAAGATTTAGAAGCTATAATGGTGTAGCGTATCTATAGAACCACGATAATTACAATTAAGCCCAGGCCCACTGCTTCTAAAGCTAAAAGCGTATTATTTCCCATTTTAAGAGCTAGTATGTTATTTGTTTTAGTATATCGCAGTGTTTTAATCAGATTGCAATAATAGCTTAAAAAGCTGCTATCATGCATTTTCTATCTGTAAGTGTTGTTCATGCACCAAATACTTAAGGCCCATACTGTCAGCATCTGCATATCGGTTCTTTTCACAGAGTGCCACACCTGGCTCGTCAACTTGAATCACCACACCAGCATCATACTCGGCAGCTGCCCCGCCTCTAGCTGTTCCTGCAGTTGTGCTTTGGAAGATCACTAAGAAGAATGTGTTAGGGAAATCCTTGCGCAGCTTATCGAACTCCATCTGGTTTGCATTGAGTTTGCTAAAGCTGTCGATGGCCACCACGTCGAAGAACTTTGCAGCCTCGCGGATGGTGGCGATTCCGTCCGGAGCGATGGAGGCCGCCTGAATGCGGCTGCGGTTCTTTGGCTTGATAAACTTCTGCGTCATCCGCTGTACCAAGTCCGACTGCTTGTCTATCTCCAGTGTGAAAGAGGCCACGTTGAAGCCTTGCTCGGCAAAAGCATCCATCAGCTGATACAGAAAGCTTGTCTTACCGGCACCCTTATCACCGCGAAGGGCAATGGCATATTCTTTCCGCTCGATGTTGCCCAGGAACTTGCCAATGTCTCCTTGCAAACGGAATGTGTTTTTCTTTGTGTCTACACCAGGCTGGTCTATCTGCGTAAAGATTCCGGCCAGACTACCTGGCAGCTTTACTTTTCTTTCCGGAGCGGCTTTTAGTTGGGCTTTTTTTTTAGTTGCAGCTACTCTAGCTAAGGCAGGTTTGGCGCATCCGCACGGGTTACCGTCTGTATCAGGGCATCCCAGGCCTGCAAACTCCGGAAGGCTACCCAGGCCCGATAGACTCGGAGTGTCCAGCGGAATGTACTTGAACCCATTGTGCAGATAGTCCATCAAGTCATCCACGGCATCAGAGAGTTGCTTGTAGTAGGTATCGCTCTTCTGAATGGCGCCTGTTTTCAAGCCTCTGGTAATGTCCTGCAGGAGCTTTTTGGCCTTTGCTTTATCCGGAGAGGTACCCATCATCGGAATGAAGCGCTTTAGAAGCAAAACGGTGCTGTATACTTTGCTCTGCTTTGCAAACTTCTTCAGCATGTTTAGGGTGTCAGAAGCAAAGTCCAACTGTAATTCAGTTACTTCCTCGGCTGCCATGTTCTTCAGAATGGCTTTCAGTCTGTCCTGTGCTATACCGATAACAGCAGCATTGTGGCTGTTCTTTCTGATTTTGCGCTCTACCACCAGCTTGTTTACCGTGTCCAGCAAGGCTTTTACCTGCTTTTCGGTTTTTACCTTTCCGTCCATCGCCACAAACCGCTTGATCACTTTCTCCTCATCGGTGAAGTGGTCGTGATAGGCCACCTGCTTGATGGATTTAAACTTTTTGGGCTTCGGCTCTGCCTTCGCTTTGGCTTTCCTGGCTGTCTTCTTCTCTACTTTGGGCAGCAATTCTTTGTACAAGTCCTCCAGCCCTTTCATGTACATGGCATCAAGCCTGCGCTCTTTGTGTGCTGTTTTTGCCTGTTCATAGTATTTCACGAGTTCCTTTTTGCCTGGTGCTCCTTCCATCAGTACTTTAAAGTCACCGTAGGTCAGCTGCTTGATAGGCTTACTCTGGAGTGAGTCGTAGCTATCCTTTGGCTTGGCAGAGGCTACTTTTCTTTTGGCAGCTTCGGCTAAACGGCTGGAGATACCAGGCACGTAGCTCTCTAGCATCCCCTTTTCCCTGCTTCCCAGGTCTTTGTCAGCGGCCCACTTTGCCTGCAAAGCATCCAGCTCATCTTGTGACTGTGCATTGAGCGCTTCCTGCAGCCATTCATCTAAGCTCTTTTTCTTCGGGTACTTCTCCGGAAACAACTCTTCTTTTCTTTCCTGCAGGACTTGCATCAGCTTTCTTTTCTGTATGATGCCGTAGGCTCCTGCTTTATGGCTCTGCTCAATGGCATTTTCCAGTGTGTTAAGCGAAATAGGGTGTGAGGCATCGGCTATCAGCTTATAGCCTTCCTCCAAAGAAGAAATGATAGGCTTTTCCTGCTTCGGTTCTTCGTTTACATACTCATAACCGTTTTCGGTAGGAACAAGCTTCTTTTTCGTGAAGGTGACAGCTGGCGTAAGGTCACGGCTTTTGCTATCCATCATTTTAAGCAGTTCCTCTTTCTCTACCTGGCTAATGTCCTCATCGCCATAAGCCTCATCCACCTGCTTATGCAGTTTATTTAGCTGGCTCTCGCTGGCAGCGTTTCGGATGTAAGTGTGCAGCTTAGAGTAAGCGGAGCGCTCCTGCTTGCCTTTTTTCCTGCTTAGGCTTGTCTCTCTGCTTTCGAATTTAGGCTTCACTACTAAAATCCTGTTATCTGCCGATTTCTCTACAGGAAGGAATGTTATCAACTTCTCAAAATAGGTGTCTACCATATCTCGAATTTCGGGCACTTCGTTATAAGCCATCCACTCGTCTTCCATCGCCTCCAGTACAATCTGGTGTGATTCGCTGATAGCCTCCGGCATTGTTCTAAAATCCAGGTTCTTTACTACCTCCAGGTAATTTGATGTTGTTATCTTTTTCATCGGGTGATTTGATAAAATTGGTGTCTAAAGTGGTTTAAGCGGCTTTTTTAGCAGTATCTAGGCTGAGTAATAATAGCTTAGCTTTCACGGCTCTGGCCTTCAGTTTCAGAAGTTTAAACTTGTCTTTTTTCGGCTCCTGCCTTATTTCCGGAACATGCAGTTTCGGCCATTCCTGTACCGGCTTGCGTTCCTCTATTTTGGCCTTGAACAACCGGCTAAAGTCTGATTCCGTCAGGCTCACGCTATCAGACTGCTTTTTCTGTAGCCACTCCACCAGCTCGTCAATGCGTTCTATCTCCATTTCGGCCACCATCTTATCAGCCATCTTCTCAAACAGGTTGAAGTTCATCAGGCCGCTAACGTATGGGTCAAGGAAGAACCAGCCTCCTGATTTCTTCGTGCCGGCCACCATTATCTTGTAGTGGTTGGACTGGCGCAAGATGGAAACGCCTTTCGCTGTCACAAGGCTCCTTCCCACGGTCATAGACTTGATTTGCCCTATGGCCTGGCTGATCGGCACCGTGACGCTCTTGTTGGATTCCTGCGGCACCCAATGCTCCGGCATCAGAATGCCTTTCCTGTCACCACCGCCTTTCAGGGTGTAGCTCACCAGCTTGCCCTGGAACATATCAAAGGCCTGCAATAAGTTACCCGTAATGACGTAGCGAATCTTGGTATCCTGGGTGCTTTCACGAGTGGCATCATCCCAAGCGCTCAGCATGTTATCCCGCTCCCATGTGGAAATATTGTAAGAGGATCCTCTTATGGCGCTTATCGGCTCGTTCTGGCTTGCAGGTATCTCTAGGTACTTTGTGCTGTGCGCCACGGCAAAGCGCAACCGGACGTTGCTCGGTGCAAAAGGGTTCTTCTTTTTGCGGTCAATCTTATAGCCCAGGAAGATGCCCTTTGCCAGTGTCTCACGCCCGATATGATAATAGATGCCCCTGCCAATGGTGAAGAACTTAAAGATGCCGTTCAGATAGCCAAAGCGGTTGTTGGCAGCGGTCTTTATCTTTTGCTCTGCTGCCTGCCTTGTCTCCTGTATAAGCCTTCTGCGCTCCTGTATGGTCTCCAGCTGCTCTGCTGCTGGAAGCTTGGCAATCTTCTTGTCAAGGTGAGTCTTGGCTTCCAGCTCGTCATATTTTGCCCTTGCCTCCAGGACTTCAGTGTTTGCGGCATCCTGCATGAAGGCCTTGCACTCAGCCAGCAGTTCCTCCAATTGCTGTGCCGCTGTTTTGCCGCCCAACGATTCTTGCACCAGGTTGTGCACCTCGGCTTTAGACATCGGCTTTTTGAGCACTTTGGCCCGTATCGTCTCCAGCATCGTGTTTTCGGAGAACACAGAACTGCCACCCTTGCCTATTTTGGCTATCTGGCTGTTGATAGTCTCTGCCTCCAAGTCCATCGCCTCTACCTCCAAATCATACTCATCCTTGCGCTTGAGTTCCTCGATATAATCATCGTAGGCTTCGGTTATATCCTCGTAAAACTGCTGCTGCTCGGCAGTGGAAAGCACTGCCACACGTCCGGAAACCTTGTGTGCTAAGGAAATGGCGTTGCCGCGGGTGTCCTGCTTTTTGGCATCCTCTTCCTTGCCAACGCCCAGCGGGTCGCCCAACTTCTCATTCAGGTCAAGGTTTTCCAGAAGGTACTTTTGCACCACGGTATCACCGTACTTGTTCAAAAAGTCCGGAACACTTAGCACAGCCTCGCTTTGCTTCTGGTTAGAGGAAGTGTTGGCATCCAGGGACTTCAATTTCTTCTGTAGCATCATCATCAAGCGCTTCTCCGCTGGAATGGCGCTGATAACGTAGTCATAGATGGGAGGTATGTGCTTTAGCTGGCCTGTGCGGTTAATGCGGCCTCTTTTCTGCACCTCTGTGTTAATGTCAAGCTCTGCCTGCAGTATCAGCATCACACGCTGCTTTACCTTGTCTACCGGCACCACTTTCGTAGGCACCGCATGGGCTGAGGCACCGGTGGAACCGGACTGGTTAATCATCAGCACGTCTACCTCATTGTCATTGAAAGCTCTAAAGGCATCGTTCGTGGCTACTTTCTCGCGTAACATCACCAAGCCTTTTCCGGTCTTATGGTTTAGCTGCACCTCGTACTTGCGGCCTGTCACCTCTGCCACGGAATAACCAGCGGCCTCAATGCGCTGCTTCACTGCGTCAATCGGGCTGATTGTAATACCGGAAGTGGCATGTTTGATACGCTCTGAAATCTGGAAGTACTTTTCCTGCGCCTCCGGAGAAAGGTCATACACCTCAAGCTGCTTTTTCTCCTTGCTGCCATCGTGGTCGGTTACAGTATAGCGCATCACACCGTCAAGGCCTCGCTGCAGCACCGTGGCAAAGTCTATGTCTATCATAGAGCCGTTGCCCACCGTCATGCCGTTCTCATCCTCCATTTGCTCAATGAAGCTGCCCATTGTGGAGGCAAAAGCGATAACAGGCTTCTTACCTTCCCCCAAGCGCTGTATGGCACGTTCGGCCACGGTATCGGCCTTTATGCTGAACAGCATCTGATTGATTACCTGAAAGATTTTAGAGAAGTAGGGGGAATTGTCAACGCCCGCGGCAGAGGTGCCCCCGCGTTTCTTAATCTCCTTTGATTCAGCAGCGGCAACCTTATCCATCTCCTCAATGCTCGGCTCCACATGCTTTTCCTGGAACCCGATAATCTCGCGCATTATCTCGGTCAGGTTATCGGCCACGGCTTTATGCTCCAGCTCCTTGTCAAGGGATGGGTCACCGGCTGTTTTATCCAGTGTGATGTAGTTTACCTCGATACCCTCAAAACTGCGCTCCCTGCGTATCATCTGGCCTTCCTGCACGAGCTGTGAAGAAAGAATCTCCTGCAGCGCCACACCACCTTTTTGAATGGCCTCCACCAGTCCCTCTTTCGATAGGTTGGCATCAGACATGGCGGTTTTCATCGCATACAACGGCAGGTTGTCGGAGCGCTTTGCGTAGGTTGCGGAAAGGAAGAGCACACCGGCAGCGCTGGCCACGATATCCTGAAGGAAGTTACCTGTGTTCGATTCTCCGGAGGCGTTGTGCGATTCATCCATGATGATGATGTTACCGGCTGCAACCTTACGTAACCAGGAGGGCTTAGCAGGAGACTTTTCGGGTGAGTTGAACTGTGAGTATGTTGCACAGGCATAGTCAAAACCTGCGGGTATGCTGTTGCTTTTTATAGCGTCTTTCAGCTGCTTTTCAGGCAATGCCTCATACACCACCTTGCCACGGTCATCTTTGATTTTGGTCTTCTTGTCGCGGCTGTTGACAATGAAGGGCACCAGGTCAGCGGAGCCAATGGCCACCAAGTCGCGGTACAGGTCAGAGAACAGGTTAGGCTTTTCAGTGATAAACACCGGCTTTCTGCCCTGCTTTACGGCATAGCGGATAATGGCAGCGGCCTGCCTGCCCTTGCCTATACCGGTCTGGTCGCCAATGATCATTCCCTGGCCCCGCGCTTCAATATTGTAGATAGCCATCGCCACGGCATCAATCTGCTCTGCTGCCAGTGCCTTGCACATCTCGATGTTGCTGGCATAGCCTAAACGGTGCTGCACAAAGGCATCAATGCTGCCGCCCACGGCCTCTTTTATCTTTGCAAGGGAAGAGAACGTTTCGTGCGCCATCATATCGGGCACATGCGTATCCAGCACGATGCAGGCGTTGGAGGTAGGGGTATAGGGCATTCCCAGGCTATCCAAGTCCAGGAGTTGTAGTTTTACTTTAGCGGCTTTGGCTTTAAGGCGTAGCATTTGAAGTCTTTTAGAGTGGTTTGTAGTTGGCTGAGGCAAATACTGCATCACACGCTCGTACAGCTCACCGTAAGTCCGCACTAATGTGTCAAGCTCTGTTTTGAGCGGAGAAACACCCTCGGGTGTCTGCTTCCTGCCTCGGATAAGAATAAGGCGAACGGCAAAGCCTGTGCCTTGGCGGGTGTAAAGGCGCTTGCTGTCGATGTTAATCACATCGTCCACATAATAGTGGCGGTAGAGGTAATTGAAGAAAAGGCGGTTCTTCCCAGCCTGCAAACGGCCTTTGGCATCCCAGGAAGAGTGCCCACCGATGATGATAGCGGCACGTCCGGAATCCTTCATGCAGTCCAGGGCACGAACGGCCATTACCTGCTCTAAAGATTTGAGCCTGTAGCCACCGAACACCACTTCATCCGTGTTGCCGAACGGGGGATTGGTGACGATGCAGTCAAACTGCTTCTGCAGGAAGCGGAAAGGCTGTGTGGCATCCTCTCCTGTCACAGCGCGGTACCCTTGCGTCTCCAGGTTCATGCGCCTCTCCTTGTCAAGCTCATTGACGCTGCACCGTTGCGGGTTTGCCGCAATCGTGAGAAGCCCATTACCTGCGCTCGGCTCGAAGAGGCTGTTTTCCGGCTTGTCTGCCCCAACGTAGACACCTGCCAGATAGCCAATAGGCGCTGGCGTGGAGTACTGCTGCATGAGCATACTCTTGTTTGTCCGGAAGGAGAGGTTTACCTGGTTGTTGTAGAGCTGCACAATGCTTTCGAACCGTTCCTCTGTGCTGCGCCCTGGGGCATGTGCCAGCTCTCGGGCACGAAGGACAATGGCCAGTTCGGTGAATTCCTTTACCAGTGTCTTGTCTGTTATCCCGTAGCCAGCGGCAAGCTTCTCTACAGAGGTTTTATTATCCTTAACGCCTTCGGTTAGGCGCTGAACAATCGCCTTTACAAATTCCCTATGCTTCATTTTCCTGGTTCGTGTTGGCAGCGGAAGTATGCTCAAACTCAACCAGGTCTTTAGGTGCTACAGGTTGTTTTCGCTCGCATCGTGCGCAAAGCCCCACGGCTTCTTCCACTTCGTTTATTAAGATCTTGTTGCAGTTCTCACAGCGTCCCATATCGGTTTAGTTGATGTAAGCGATACCTTTTTTGATAGTCATTATCCCTTTGCCCTTCACCACGAAATGCGGCTGCGTATTGCGCTGGTGCCCTGCTGTCGGCACGTTGCACACGATCGAATCAACTATGTGGCATTTCTTGTCATAGTGAACCGATATTTTCGGCTTCCTGGCTTTCTGGCTGGCTGGTTTGTTGTAATGGTACCAGAAGGAGAGGGCTGTTCTCTTTTTAGCTGCCGTTTTCCTCGGTTCGGTTGGTTTCTTTCTCATCTGCCTGCTGTACTAAAGCAGTAGCAGCTCCCTGGTAAGGCAGCTGCTACGGTTTTTGCTACTTGCGCTTCTTAGCACTTGCAGTTCTTTTTTTTGCAGTCCTCTTTTTTGCAGTGCTGCGCTTTTTAGGGGCTGCTTTCCTTTTTGGGGCAGCGGCCTTCCTTCTTTTTGGGGCAGCTCTCTTCTTTTTAGAAGTGGCTTTCTTCCTGCGTCTGGCAGCAGGTTTCTTTTTGTCTGTGAGCATATTGAAGCCGATTACTCCTGCGGCTCCTACGCCTAATGAAATAGGGTCAAGCATTGGTCTATGAATTTTAAGGGTGAATAAACTTTCTGGTTATGGCGATGATTACTGCCATCTAAGGATATGGAAATCTGTTTGGGCGCGCACGTTGCCTGTTTTCAGCTCGTACACATCGAAAATCACAGCGGCTATGGCGCTTCCTCCGGCTATGCGTATTTCTTATTGCTCACTTGCTGTTTTCCTGGCAGGACTAAAGAGATTTTGTAGTAGGTGCTTTAGGAGAATCACTATCAGAAACAGGCCCACTATTCCCAGGGCTAAGAGGCAAAACGGAGTGATGATGTTGCGTAGCATCCACCAGACAGGCCCTACTTCTGCGGCATCCCTGCTATTCTCGTATTTGGGGTCACGCACAGGGTAAGGCACCGGCACCTCCGTGCGGGTGTAGAGCTTTAGCGTGTCGGTTTGGGTCTTGCCCTCACAGTCGCACTTTCCGGTAACGGCACCTTTGGCGTCCTTACTGACTGTAGCCGTGGCCCTTCCTTGCTGTGCGTTGTATTCCCGCTCCAGCTCCATTTGCTCAAAGTCCACCGTAACGGCTGCGGAATCAGCGCCTATGGCGTTCGTCACAGTGGCTTGCGTCCATACCTTATGCACCTGTGCCGGAGGCTGCTGCGGCTGCTCTTTTTGGGTTTTGCAGCCTATCAGCAGTGCGGTGAAACCGATCAGCCATAGGATGATGCCGGCTCTGGAGGTAATGAACTTCACCAGCGCCTTCCTAAAGTCGCGTGGTGCGAAAATCAGCATCAAGCTCACCATCAGCGGGAGAATGGCATCTGCCCAGGTGACAGCATCCACTTGGAACACTGACAAGATGATGCAGGCAAACAGGATAAAGCCGATGATGGTGCTTTTCCAGCCTTTTAACACGTTTTGTAGAAGTGGTTTCATTTGATTTTAGCTAGTTTTTTAAATGCGTTTTTCTTGTTGAGGGCCTGCACATAGATGCAGTTCTCTTTCACCACCAGTTTGAGCCTGTGCTGGTGCTCATGGCTCTTTTCGGTGTAGGCGTACACGGTGCCTTCCTGGTACTCGGCCTGCTTTATCTCCTGTGTCTCCAGGTTGAGCTCAAACATAGTGTGGCCTGGCACCTTGCGTGTGGAGCCGATAAGCTTAATCTGCTTTTTCTGCTCTACCCTGATTTCCGTCTTTTGCCCGGGTGCTAATGTTTCGGTGTGCATCGCTCTTTTTAGATGAAGAATTGAGTAGGTAGATTCCTCCGGCTGCCATTACCAGCAGGGCTAACAGGCCAAACTCTTTTTTTTTGTGAAAACGTAGTGGAATTTGTACAGCCTGCGCAGCCATCCCTCCAGGTTCGGCATCCCCGTTTCAGCGTTTCCGGCTGCAACGGCACGGTGAAACTTCTCCCTTGCGGTAAAGTACCTGGAGAAGAAGGCTTCGGGGTTCAGGCTGTTAATGGCACCCGCTGTCAGGTCGCCCATCACTCCATCTACTTTCAGGTTGTAGCCCATTGCGTTACACACCCGCTGTGCGATCTTCACGCCATCGTCACCAGTGAGCACATACATGTCGAACATGATGTTGGCAATGTCCTGGTCTACCAGCTTGTCACCGCCGAAGCTGCGCCAGTAGGCCTTGTAAAAGGTCTTCACGTTGATTTTCAGGTAATAATCCTGAATCTCCTCGTTCCACTTTATCGGACGGACAGCCTTCACAGCGTCTATGATGGCCCATCCTGCCCACTTGGGCCACCACTTGCGGGAAATGCCTTTATAAGTCTCGCCTCCAGCGTCCGTGCTCTTGTTTGCATAACCACCCTCATTGCCCATGACAATGCGGTAGCTGATATCGTAATTAGCCATCGTGGTTATTTTTTAAAGTAGTTGATGATAGCGGCCAGCTCTGCTGAGGTCTTTCCTTTTCCGGCTCCGGAATACATGGCCTGGTCATAGCCTGCTTTGGACAGGATCTTCACCTGGTCGGCTGCTATCCAGAAGTTATATTGGCTGCCGCTCGAAGTCTTGGTGTAGATTTCCAGCATCTTGTTTGCCTTCTTTCCGGTCCACAGGCCCACAAAGCACTTGTTGGAAAGCATGGTGATGAACTTGCGCCCGTTGCCGGTCATGCTGCTGTAAATCGGAGAAGTCTCGGCATAGATGCCCTCCCCGTTCCATGAATCCACAAAAACATAGTTGCCTGCAGAAGTGGTCGTTGGCGCTGGCTTGTACACCGTTGGCTGCTTTGTCGGTGCAGGTGTAGGCCTTGTTACCACCGTCTGTGTTGGCGCTGGCGTTACAGCGGAAGCAGAAGAGGGAGCGGCATCATCATTTCGGGGGCTTGCGCCTGCATCCTTCAGGATAGCGAAAGCGGCACCACCCACTGCTGCGATGACCAGGTACTTCATCACTTTGCTGTCACCACCTTTGCCGCTGGTTTGCGGCTTTCGGTAGGTGTTCTGCTTTGGCTTCCTTACTGGCTTGTAAGTGTTGCTTTTGGTCAGGGCTTTTTTTCTCGGGAGATAGTTCGTGCTGTTCATCAGGCGACGAGTTTTATCACAGCGCTATCCACATAGCGCATGTTTCGGTTGAACATGAAGCCCACCATCGTCCTGCCGTCGGCAAGCTGATAGGCTGAAATCTGGTCGGGCACGTAGTCGCCCAAAATCGTGTTTGCCGGCACCTGGTGAACAGGCTGTAGCCGCTCGTTCAGGATAGTGGTCCGTATCGCTGTGGCCATTCTGTGCGGCACAGCGGCAAGGCTGGCTACTCCTGTAAGCCCGGAGCTTAACATGCGGTTGAAGGCCTGCAGCTCTTCTGCGTCAAGCTCGCGCTGCAGGTCCTGCAGCAGGTCTTTGTTGTAGAGCGCCTTGTACTTCTGCGCCACATCATGCAGGGTAATGCGGGTGCGGAACATCTCTCCGGCTGTGCGGTAGATAGTGTCCTCGTCCGTGCCGTCACCCATTATGTCATTCCACCATTCCCATGTGGAGTACATGGCGTTGTAGAACTGCGTAGCGAAGGTTGCGGCCATCCCATTGACAGAGTTAGGGTTGCCGTATTCTTTCAGTGCGGCATTTCTTTTAGCATCCTGCATGAGCTTATTGACAATAAAATAAGTGCCACCGGCAGCGGCCACCAGGAACACACCGTTCAGCGCCTTGCTTATGGCGCTCTCCGGCATTTGGATATTCATAGCAGGGAGGTTTGCCATACTGTGTTAGATGTAAGATTGGAACAGTTGGATCTTTGTGTTGATACCTGCCTTCTTTGACTTCTCTGCCAGCGTCGCAAGGTTATCGGATGATATGTTTTTGGCGATTTCCTGAAGCGCGCTTAGCTTTCTAAGTGCCTCCAGCTCGTTTTTCGCCTCGATGATGATGGTCTGTTTATGCTGCATGTTGAACCTGCGCTATTACTCTGTCTAAATGGATTTGTCCTTGCTTGGCGTAAATCACCACTGCGTAGAGCTTGGTGAGCTGCTGCTCGTCCCACTGCGAAAGCTCTTTGTTAAGCTCAGTGATGAGCGCCTGTTGGTTGGCTGTCAGGCCTGGCATCATCGGTGCTGCGCCCATCTGTATTTGCGGAGCTGGTGCCGGACCTAAGAAGCGGCTGATAAGGGCCAGTGTCACCGATTCAGGAAGGCCTTGCACGGTTTGCATCACGCCTTCAAGTCCTTTCGGCTTGTTGACTTCCAGTTCCCTTTTCTCAATCTCGAACTCGCGTTCACGCATCCTGGCATCCAACTGAAGCTTGTTGTTCTCATCCGTCAGTTTTCGAATCGTGTCCTGGTCCATTTTGTGCTGGTCACGAAGCTCCTTGACAAGCTCGCGTGATTCCTCCAACTGCTCTTGCTTCATCTGCACGATGATTCTCGCCGTTTCCGACATCCCTGGCAGAAAAGCATTCTCGCTCTCGCTCTCGCTTTTCGGTAAATAGGACTTTTTGATAGTTAATGCTCCCATGTTGGCGCTGTCTTTTATGAGGGTGAAAATATTTTTGGTCAGTAGTCTGATTTCCCCCCTCAGCAGCCCGTTTTTCCGCTTCACATGCAGCTGAATGCTGCTGTAGGGGTATTCATTGAAAGCGGCCTGTGCCTGCGCGTAAAGGCTGCCCTCGTCAAATTCCGCTTCCGGTGTTAGCGGTGTGGGTTTTGCGCCTGCTTCGTGCAGCACAGCCAGCTGCGTGTACAGCTCACTGTTTGGCATCCGGTGAATGAGGGCAATGGCCGTGTCAAGCGTCACCAGCTGCGGTACAAGTTCCTTCGGCATGGCTGGCTATTGTAGCGGGGGAACATCAACGGAAAGGTCGAACGGAAGGCCTTGAAAGCGCAGAATCTCGGTCACGTCAACACCCTTCCCCTCTAATCGCTGCTTTACCTTTTCCAGCTCGTCCACAATCCATTTGGAGTGCGTGTATAGGCCTTCTCCTTCTGCCGGTTGAATGCTCTCCACTCTCCCCTTGTTGTAGATTACCATCTGAATCATCGTGCTATAGTGCTAAAGTTGTAAATCGGTACTTCAAATCTTCGTTAGAGCTTTTCACCGTCAGTCCGTCTTTGAGCTGGTTAAAAAGCACATGGCACATCTGGCGTACCGCAAGCTGGTAGCCTGCATCATCCACCGGCACCGTGATAGTGCCATCCGAGGTGCCTGTGACATAGTCTGCTGGCGCAACCGTAGACTTTGTGGCCATCCCACCGTGACGGATAAGCAGTTGTCTGAAGCTGGAAGAGGTCAGCAAGGCTCTGGCATCGTAGAGGCTTTTAACAGAATCGTAGAGCATCTGAAGGGTGAAGTTCTTCAGGTAGTCCAAATCCCATAGGTAATGGCCTTTCATCACGCCAAGCGGAATTGCCCAGGGGTAAGTGGCCGCATAAGGTGAATAGTTGCTGCCGATCCGGAACAAAGCATTTGTGCCCCCTGCATTCATCAGCTGCGCCCAATTCACTTCTGTGGTGAAGATGTTATTTGTGAGCCAGCAATTGTAGACAAGCCCTGCTTTGGAAGGAGGGGTTATACCGTGCAGCTTTGCGTTCTGCATCTGAAGACTAAAGCCAGTGCTCATGTTGGTCAAATCCACTGCCCAGGTTGTCGCACTGGTCATGTCGTTGCCAATTAGGTTCTTAATCCTACAGCCTACAGGGAACTGGATGCTGGTCAGTGCGCTTCCTGTCACGCTCAGCACGTATTGCCAGCTTGCGTTAGCGGAGTTACCCACCGGCACGATGAGCGAAGAGAGCAGTTTACAGTGCGTCACGGCAATTCCGTCAAGGTAGCCACCACCCACGTTGTTGCCAGCGTTTACATTGGTCATGCCCGAAAGGTCAAGCGTTCCGGAGAAGTCATTTCCGTTCAGGTCTACCCCCTTCAGCAATCCGAGATTGCCCCAGATGACACTGGTAATGCCGTTGCCTAACTGCGCATATTCAAGCTTTGTCATCAGGCTCAGGTCAGCAACGTTGTTAGGCCACATACCTGATCTGCCCGTCAAGCGCATACACCAGTCATTGGGCCTGTTAAGGTAAGTCTGGTCAATGATGCCTGTCGTGTTATTGGCATGAATCAGCACCCTGGAGTTCATCGAACCAAGCAGGTTGTTTATATCGCCCGTGGTGCTGCTTAAAAAGAACATGCCATGATGGTTTAAGCTGTTCGTGTTGAACTCGAACTGCTTTAGTTCCGGCACCAGCTCCCCATTGAAGTAGGTAGAGCCACCGTTCGTTACCAGCGTTCCGCCGGTCGGCATCCCGCGTCTCGGGATGACTTTAAGGATAGAGTTGATGTTGTAGGTCGCCTCGTAGGCAGGGTAAGACCAAAAGCCTCTCTGGTAGCCTGCCTGTAGGTAGTTTCTGATCACAGCCTCAAATTCTGCCTGGGTCAAGCGGAAGTGCCCACCGTTGTAATAGTTGTTCATGATGCCCCTGGAGCCAGTGACAAGGGTAACGCGTAGCCTCTTTGTGCCAGAAGCGTGAGACACATCGCCATAGTCACTCTCTCGCGGCAGTATGATTGTCTCCAGCAGCGTCGCGCCTGTGGAATCGAAAACCTCTACCTTTCCCTGCTGCTTCTGAAAGCCCTGGTTGTGCGCGTTAGAACCCAGCCTGATCTTTCCAGAATGGTTAGAGGCAGTGGAGTACCAAAGCGAGTTCTGCGAGTTAAGCGTCTTTCTAAACCACATCGCCATTATGCTGCGGCAGTGAAGCCTCCGCTTAGGTTAAAGAAATAGTCATTGGCCTTCCTGTGCACAGAGATAATGAGCGTGTTAGTGCCCGTGATAGTAATCTTCGTGGCACCGTCCGGCACCAGGAAGCGAGACCCGAGCGGCAAGTTGACAGAAGGCTTGATGGTAATGTCACCGCCGCCGTTCTTGAAGAACACCATCAGTGCCGTTGAACCATCGTCCATGTTTAGGAAGTTGACGTTCAGGTTTGTAGCCGTGGCTGTGTTGGTTATCGTCAGCTTCTTATTGTCGTCTTTCCTGTTTTTGCAGTCCCAGTCTACCGCCAGCTCTGTGTCTGTGCCCACCACACCGATAACAGCAAGTTCCTCGTGCGCCATTGCCCGTGCGGCTGTGAACAGGCCTCCGGAGCTTACAGGGTTGGAGCTGTTTGCCGTGGGGGCACTGTCAAATGTCAACTTGTCCTGCTTATTGGAAAGAGCCGTTACAAACTCATCTATCCTGAATTCCAGTTTCCCGAAAGCGGCAGCGATGGAATCCGTTGCGGCAAGTGCGCTTGATATCGTGGCCTTCGCGTAACCGGTGAGCACAGCGGCAATTGCCCTGGCGTTGGTGAAGTATTTGTTATTAGCTGCCTCTGTTATCTGGTCAGAGTTGTAGTCACCGGCTTGCGCTGTGATTGCCCCCTTGCGGCCAAACACCAGTGTTACCTGGTCCGTGTTGTCCACTTTGTCCCAAACCACACCGTCAGACACAGCCCAATCGCCCACATCATAGGCTTTGTTGTTGACAATGGAGGTACCGGCCACGCTCACCACGTAGTAATGGCCTTTTACCGTAGTGGCATCTGGCAGTGCTGGCGCGTTGGTTGCCGCATCGTAGGTGCCCTTGTACTCCAGTTGCCCTAAGATGCTGTCGGGTAGCTGTGTCGTGGGCACCTTACCGCTTACAAGGTCAGCTTTCGTGCTTAGCGAGCCGTCAACGTAAGTTTTGTCGGCCTTCAGGTCCATCTTAAACTCCAGCTTCCCGAAAGCAGCCAGAATAGAATCTGTTGCGGCAATGGCGCTGGCAAGTGTGGCCTTTGCGTAACCGGTAAGCACAGCGCCTATGGCCCTGGCGTTGGTGAAGAACAGGCTTGCTCCCTCCGGAATATGGTCGGTCGTCAGTGCCACGTTCTTTGTGCCTGCTGTCGGCCCCACACTGTTCACCGAGTCCACTTTTCCCCCTCCGTCATACTTTGTCCAGGTAAGCAGGTCCGCTGATACCGTGTACAGTCCGTTGTTTGCGGCAATGGCATCGTTGTAAACGGTGCCCTCGTTGCCTGGCATGAGCCATCCAGTAGGGCAGGCCTGCAAGTCAGTGAGGGTCGCGTAGAACTTCGGGCTTCCCTGTATCTGGTTTCCCTGCGTAAGCGCCACGCCTTTCGATTTCTGGTCAGGTGTTAGACCAATGGAGGCAGGGAAGTTTGTTCCCTGCACTACTTCTGTTATGAGAGCCATCTTAGCCTATGGTGCCTATGTCAAAGGAGTAAGGTGAGCCGTTGCCCAAACCTTGCCCCAATGAGCGTATTACAAAGTATTCCGTGGCATCTGCCTGTAGGATGCCGTTGGCTATCTCCGCATCGGTGCGGACCTTCACCCTCGTAAGGCTTTCGGGGTTTGTCTGGTCGGAACCCAAGAACTCGAAAACCCGCTCTCCCCAGGCTGTAGGCGCCAGATAAAGTATGTAGTCATCAGGTCCAGGAGTAACCGTTACCTTACCCATGTGCTGATTGAAGTTTGCGTGTTTGGTGAGGTTCGTGCGAACCCAAGTTTCGGTAATGCCTGTGCCTGTCACGTTGCCAAAGCCATAGTAGGCCTTAACGCCTGTGCCCCAGGTAGCGGAAGGGTTGTTCGAGAGCACTCCCTTCACGTCTTTTGCCCGAACATTGTAGGACTTAGGCGTATTGAGAAGTAATGCAGTGTCGGAACCGTAAACGGTTGAATCCCTAATACCGGCTTCTAAGAGGGTGCTGGCTGGAGAGGCACCACCGTTAATCATAATCTCGGCAAGGTCAGGGCTGTTTACCTGGCTCTGGCCCCTGGCTGTTATGCGTACCTCGCTGACGATGGTACCGCGCTCAATCGTGCCGAAGGCCACAAACGTTGTGCTGCCATTCAGCCTAAAGTGCCCTGCAATAGAGGCTAGAGGAGGAAGCTCAACGACGAGGAAGGCCTGAACGAACTCCTGTACATTTCTGTACTTGTGTTGCTGGTTAAACTGTGTCGGATAGGCAAAATTTCTGCCTGTCACGTCAATGCGGAGCTTTCCGCCATCTGAACGCATTTTGCGCATTCCACCTGAAGCCATCTTAGTTATTGCAGTAAAAAAGGTTTTTGATCACGTTCACTTTGTTGATGACAGGCTCGGCAGGGTCAGCATCGGCAGGTTTGGAGCCGAAGCGAACACTCATCTCGCCTGTGTACAGTTCTCCGGAGCCTCCGGCAAACTCCCTGAAGGTGTCCCCAGGCTGCACATCAATCTCAGAGTCGCCATCATCAAAGGATATGTAGATGATGGTCGTGCCTCTGTTCTCCACACAGAAGGAAAGGCACTTGTCAATGCGCGTTTTGAATTTTTCGGCTCTGTTACACTCTAATCCGATTTTGATAGCCATTGAGAAGCTTACTTCTTGCCGATTAGCCTGAACACGATATCGTAAGACAACTCAGAGGTTAGAGCTGCCTGCAACTGTGTTCTAATCGTAAGACGTGAGCCGTTCACTGGCAGGTCAAGGGACTTGTAGCGTTCGTCCGGGGCAACATCGGTTGAGCTTACCCAATCATCACGATGCGTGTTCATCTGATAGGTTTGGGTGTCGTCACGAAGGCCGATTTTGTAGTTTGGCACTCCACCATTGCTTGTTTCGTACACGGCAACGCCCACACACTGCTGGTATTGGGTGTCCAGTATCTCGGTTACTTCATGCACTCCGGCAGGTGTGCCAGCAGGAAGCACCACCGTTACGGTTTGGTTTTTTCTCCCGTTCATTGTGTTTTTTAGGAAATGAATTGAACAGTTTTATCAAAATCAGCTCCCGTACGCACCTTGTTACGGAAGCTGATTTTTAGTGCCCTTGCAGGCGGGTCACTACGACTTGCGGCCAGTAGTGGAGCCGATAAGGTGCAGCTCTATGAAGTGGTTCGCGTCAGGCAGCGTTGCGCCTTTCGGGAAACGAATAGCGATGGAAAGCTCCGTCTTCTCTTTGATAAGGCGGATAGCGTCCAACTCGTAAGCGTCCTCCAAACCGGCTGGTCTGTTAGAGGCGGCACCCAGCAGGAAGCGCTGAACAGGCACAGACAGGATTTGCTTACCGTGCTGGCTGATAACCAGGTCAGCGTTTGCCAAAGCAGCAGGGACATCGGCATAGGCCGTAGAGTACTTAATGGCAACAGGGTCAGTAGCACCGCCAACAGTGGCAGAAGTACCGTAAGCAAACCGCACTTTCTCCAGGGCGAGGTTAACACCGTCTTCCAGTGAACGACCATCGAAAGAGGATAAACCGTCTACCTTTTTAGTGTTGGAGTCAATCAGCTCCAGGATACCACCGGCAGTGATTTTAGAACGGAGGTAGTAGTCACCGTTATTGAACTGTACATTTTGGGTAGCACCGTTGATACCCAGGGCAGACATCAAGTAAGTCTGGCCGATTGTGAATAGAGAGTTTCTCATTTTGGCTAAGAATTGAAAAAGGTTTGTTTAACGATTGGAAATGATTTGTTAGTGATAGCCTTTGCCGCTATCGTGGCGGGGCTGGAGAGTAGGAAGAGAGGGAGTTAGGGCAGCAGCCCGAACCTACGCTGCAAGTAGGTTCGAGACTGCACTGTCAGTATTTCCCAGGTGCCCCATCATGCTGATTGCTTGGGCATCCTCTTCGTACTCGCCACCGGCAAGCAGGAGGCTTTCAGCTGGCTCTCCCTGGTACACGGTGTAGGTGGGAAGCTCTTCAACAGAGCCCAGCTGCGGCACGTACTTGGCAATCATGGCCTTCACGCCAGTAGTGGCCACTTCGCCTGAAGCGTCTTTGGAGAAGCTGTTGAGCTGTGCCACGGTTCCGGCAGCGGCAACGCCTGTGAGCATGTCGCTCACCACATCGCTCTTTACCTGTACAAATGCCGGTGCTGCAATAGCCGCTATTGCCAGAATGCCTGGAGCGAACTTTGCGATGTTTGCGGGCGCTTTTTCACGAATAACTTTACTCGCAACGTGCCCCACGATCATACCGCCCACGACACCTGCGGTGCTTGTGGCAGAAGATTTTGCTTTGTTAACATTAAAGCTCATGGTTCTTAATTAGATAAAAGGGTGTAAAACAATTGATTAAGGGTTAGAAGTAGTGTGAGGGGAGTTACACGCTCATGCGCTTCACTTTTCGCGTGGCACTTTTTTTAGCGCCTTTTTTAGATGGGACACCGGACAAACCGCTGCCTTTGCTGCCTTTTCCATTTATCAGGGAAAGGCCAACTACGGCTGCAACACCTACCATAAGCCACGGAATACCGGCCTTTTCTGGCGCTGGTGCCGCTGCTGGGTCTGCTGTGATAGCCTGCGAAGCTGTGGTCGTCGGCGCAAGCGCCTGCACCTGGTTTGAGCCGGAGCCTGAATTAATTTGCTGCGGTTTCGGTGTAATGTTTTTCAAAACCTGCATCGTTAGGCAACCCGCGTCATTGCACTTTGCATTTATGGGCATAACTGCTGATTTAAGCGCCATTAGCGCTGATTGGACGGCTGGTTTGAGCACTGGCTTTACAGGAGACAGCTTTAAAACTTGTGTTGGCCTTGTCCTAATCGAAGGAGCCTGCACCGCTGTCTGGTTTGGCCTTATGGCTACAGGCCTGGGGACCATTCTTTCCACTGCTGCTGGCAGTAAGGCTGGTTTCGGGGCTATCTTTGCTGCTGCTGTTGGCCGCTGGACTTGGACAGGCCTTGGTGCTAGCACTTGTCTCGGTGGGGCTCTTTGCTTAATGGTAACAGGCCTTGTGGCAAGCTTCGGCATTATCGTTGGCCGTACTACTGGCCGTGTGGCACTTTGTGTAGCACTTTTTGTGGCGGCAGATTTCCTTTTGAAGAGGCGTATCTTACCTAAATCATAATTCATTTTTTCATATAGAAGAGAGTTCTACAGGTTGATATAGTGTGTTAGTAAGCGAGTTCAGTTATTTTGAGAGGACGATTATGGCTACCACGGCTGCAACTCCCAGTCCCGCATAAAGCAAAGTGTTGTCGCTTTCGCCTGGTGTCCCACCCTTGGCGTTGAAGGCCTCTTCCGATGTAGGAAGCTCATAGCCGTTAGGCACACTCACACCCTCGTAACTAGTGTTTTGCGGCTTGTCTGTCAGAACTTTCACCCCCTGGAACAGTGCAGCCCAATTCACCTCTTTAAGCCAGTCCACTATCTTGACGATAAGCGGAGTAGCAGCGGCAGTGCCGGCTGTGGCAGTTACAACCTCCCCTAAGTATGAGCTATGTGCTGGAGTTGAGCCAAAGCCGGACACGTTGCCGCGCTTTTTAACACCACGTTCCCAGCCCTGGAGTATGTTTTTCCTCAGGGAGCTTTCATCCCCCTGAAGCCCTTTCCAAAGCTTGTGCACGTTGTTTAGTTTTTCTTTCACCTTCCTGAACTCTCCGGCATGAAGGCCTTTTGCAAGTGCCTGCTGCTCTGTCAGGTAGCCGTAGCCAAGCCTCTCGGCCATCCGGAAAAGGTTCAGCTTAAAGGCAAGCAGCAAGCCGTTGCGCATCGCAACAGACAGGGGATTGAGCTGAACGACCTTCTCGAAAGTCCATTCAGCAGCCTGCTTCACGCCTTTCCAGGAATCAGAGGCTTTGTTTCCTGTCCATTTTGCAGCGTTTGAGACACCTGTGCCCACTGCCTTTACCGCTTTTGTCGTATTTTTCGCTACAAAGCCGGATGCCTTCTGAACACCCTTCTTTATCCTGTCCCATACACCGCCCAGGCCATCCACTCCAGACAAGCCCGTAGCGATTTCCTCGGCTGCCATTGCATCTATGAGGGCATCGCGCTCTTCTGGCTGGTACCAGACTTTCAAAACCTGCTCAATCTGCGTTTTCAGCTTGCTTCCGGGAGGCAGTGCGTTCGGGTTTGCCTTCAGCTGTGCCAACGTGTTCTCCAGGTGCAGCTTTAGCCTCTCCAGGAAGTCGAAGTACAGGCCTTCGGCAGAATCAGTGGCACCCAAATAACCAGACAATGAAGCGTTGCCGAAGTCTATAAACTCGGCACCGAAACCAGGCTGTGATACATTCCCGATACCTGATACCCCGTCTAAATACTGCAATGCGCTCATTTTTTTGTCATGTTTATCACTGAATGGAACTTCATAGTCATAGCGGTCTACCACACAGTCGATGGTGTAGTAATTGCCGCCTTTTGGTGCTTTACCAGGCTCTTTTGGCACCACGATGTAGATGTGCTGCCAGTCGGCCTTGTATTTTGTCATCCTGAAATAGTGGTCTATGCCCAGGTTGGTGAGAATCGAAGAAATAAAGATGCTGTAGCAGTCACAGTCCACCCCTGCCACGCGGTCAGCCCATGCCCTAAGAGGCCTGCGGAGCTGCTCCACGCCTGGCTTGTCAAGCGTGTACTGTATGTGGTTGTACACGAAGTCGAAGATGTTGCGGCATGTTGCCTCCAGTGTCGCGCCTTGCAGCACGGGGGCAACCTTCTCTGTGTCTGGCAGTGTTTTGCGGACAATGCGTGCCATCTCCACAATGGTATCAAACACACCCGTGCCACTCTTCTTTAGAATCGGGTCTTTCCGCTGTAGCTTCGAAAGGTCAAAGTACCTGCTGTACTCGCCTCCGGAGCTTATCTGTCTTTTGTGACTTGCCTGCATGTAAGGGGCTTAAACCAGGGTCAGCAACCCGTTTTTACCTACAAGCTTTTTGATGTATGCCTGTGGCTCACCTGGCATCCTTGTCACCACCTCGTTAGGAGCGCCAGCCATCTTCTTGCCTTTGCCCATCGCGTAGTAGCCCATATTGTAGCGCACTACTAACTTATCAAGCCTGTAGGAGCCGTCCGCCTCACGGCTCTCGTCCAGCAGGATCCCTAGGTAGATAGCGCCCACCAGGATGTTTAAGTCAGGGTCAAACAGGTCTTCTTTCGATACAAATCTGTTGGCCAAAATGCCCAGGCTGTTCTTAACCGGAGTTCCCAGGTCACGCATTTTTAGGATCCCCTCATCCAGCCTTCTGCCTAAATGCTCGCGTATCCAGTCTTTTTCGTAGTCAGACAGCCTTTTCTTGATGTTTTCCATCGCAATGATGAAAGTGGCTGTGTCCGGTAGAATCTGCATCAGGCCTACTGCACCAGCTCTCGATACAGCTTTTTCTACTCCTGCGCTCTCGATAAACATCATCGCTACTATCAGGTCAAAGGGCACCCTTGTCACGGCCTCTGCCGCTAAGATGGTTTTGCCGTAGCGCTGCTTAATCTCATCCAGTTTGCGCTGGAGTGTCGGCAGCTCTGTGGTTTTGTAGTGCGCGTATTCCACCATTGGGACACGCACGTTGGTAATCTTGATTTTTCCGGTTGGAAGGCCTGCAAAAGCAGTGTAAAAGCCCTCTTTCTGGAATACGATGTATCGCTCTTGCTTCGCCTCCGGTGTCAGCGGGTCTTTTTCGCTTATTAAATAGCCCGCTGTACCCAATGCTGCGGCAATAGCTAAGTATTTCAGTGTAGTACTTTGTGTAGCTCTTTTTTTGGCACCCATAGCTGTCCTTTTAGGCCTTCTGTGTGCCCTTCGGTATGAAAGCACCAGCGTTAAACTCAAAGACATCTGTTGTAATTGGTGGTATTTTCACGCCCATGAAGGTTGGGGACACAGAGAACTTGAATTTTCCTGAGCCTCCCTTCATCAGTATCTCAAATACCTCCATTCCTACCGTCAGTAAGCTCGTCTGCATAGTCACAGGGAACCTGGTCGTCTGGAAAGGCTTGAAAACAATGTTCGTAAGGTCTGGAGTGGAGCTTGCGAACTCTACCCAGGCATTGCCGGACTGTCTGAAAGCGCTCACCTGCATGGCCTGAATCGGCAGCGTTTGAGAAGAAGCGTTAGACACATTCACCATCACATCAATCAGCAACATTCCATTAGATACCCGTGGTTTGGCAGGATTCGTGACGAATACTTTTAGGCCGTCCACTGCGTTCTTTGTGGCATTTATCTTGTTCATTAACAGGAATAAACCAACGCCTCCTGCGATTAAATAGATAGGCTTCATTTCTGTGTTTGATTGTTTTGCTTGTCCCAATGCGGCACAAACCTTTTGATACAATACTCTGCTGCCAGCTTGGCTATGATGGAAGCGATACCGCCCAGGGCGCCATAAAAGCACACTTCAAGGGAACCTCGGAAGGAGATTGTAACCATCACGCTCTGCGGTATCTGGCTCAGTGAGAAGAATGTCCCGATGAAGAATGTTACCAGGTTGAATAACATGCTCAATGGCGTGTTTCCTGGGGGTAAAGCTCCGTTAATCATACTGTCTGATAAAGTAGAATCATGCTGCTACGTCTTGCGTTTCGTTGTTCGATGTTTCAAAAGTAGCAGGCTGCTTTGGGGGCTTTTCAGGTTCGGGAGGGTATCGAAAACTACAGCGGATTAAGGTAAAAAGTAGTCACTGAAGGTAGTTTTGGGCACCTTTCGAAAGTTCAACATGCCAGCATCAGGTAAGCCGTGTAAAGGGGGATAAAGGAAGTTTAAGGGGTGCTTGTGAAGGGTTTGGAATGGATTTCAGGTTTTACAGTGCATAAAAAAAGCGCAATGCTATGCACTGCGCTTCAGTATGGTTCATATGTATGAGTTTGGTTAATGCAAATCTACTGGTAGCTGGTACCCTTGAAATGGTCCAAAATGCTTTACGATTACCTTGACCTGTCTAGGGTTAAACACCTTTCCCCTGTACCTCCCGAATTCTCTGAGGAAATCTTCATCCTGAAACCAGGAATTCAAGGCCTTCACATTGATACCATATAAATCAGCAAGCCTTGACTTATTGTAAGTAGGAATCCCCTTAGTTGCCATTAATAATTATCCAAAGCAGTTTTACAGTATGCAGTATAAATATAATACTTGTGCTTAATATGCTATATATAGTTAAATATATATTGTTTGGAATGACGGACTGTGGAGTAGTAGTGAATTGTGTTTTTCGACTTCACTGTTTTGTTCATCGTGATAAGACCACTAGGCTGTGTTAGGTACCTCTTATTTTTAGTGGTAAAAAGGATCAGATATGCACTGATATTGGATAAGTAATATTAAATAAGCCTTCTTGGGTCTTTTTCCTTTGTTTTGTCAGTGCAGAACCTTCTAATCATGCGCTTTTTAATGTGCACTTAGTATATAACATGTGCACTATTTAAGTGCACATGTTATATAGCTTATATTAGATGTGCACTCCAAATGCACTGCAATGTGCACTGTATTTTCTATCTTATTATTCTTTATTTAGAGATTAGTGCATAAGTGCATAAAAAAGTATAGGAAAATGAGGTAGCAATAATAGCGCACTTAATGCAGATATACCCCTTGTATTATATAGATTTCAGTTATTGTACTTTACTCTATTGTAAATACCTAAGCCGTAGAAGCTTTTTGAAATAGTATAAGCTGGTAGTTATTCTTTTAACTGCTGCACCGCCTTCTTAACTCTTTGTACTGTGGCGGTGCCTACGCCACAAATAGCGGCCACATGCCGTATGGAATGTCCCGCCTTCAGGTGGCGGACAACTAAACTGTGTTCTTCCAGCAGCTGCGCATTTGTTTTTGTGGTGCCCTTCTTCCTGCCAAGGGTTTTACCCTTTCGCCTGGCTTCCTCCAGTCCGGAATGAATGCGCTCGATTATTGTTTCGCGCTCCCATTCGGCAAACTCCAGCATAATTGTGAAAAATAGCTTAGCAATAGGGTCTGATTTGCCTTCCGGCGTTATACTTTCGATGTTGCGGTTAAGCAGGAATACGGACACTCCTAATTGCCGAAGCCTGTCCAGTACTTTCAGGCCTTCTAAGGTGTTGCGACCTAAACGGGAGATCTCTGTTACCAGTACCTTTTGAATGGTACCGCCCTCGGCTAGCACCAGAAGTTGTTTGATTGCCTGACGTTGCGCGTTTTTCTTGGCCCCGCTGATCTTTTCGGCAATCACCTCTACAATTGCATAGCCTTTCTCTTTACTGTAAATGGTCAGGTCTTCCACCTGTCTAGTATAGTCCTGACTACCTTTCGATACCCTGACAAAAATGGCTACCGGTGTGTGTGTGGTTTTTGACATCGTTACTTGGTGTTGTTGGTAATTCATCCGTGCCGGCTTGGAAATTCGCCGCCTTTGCAATATATGCTCCTCAATTGAAAGGTGGGATCAATGGGGCACATCTGTGCTCATAAAATTATTTGTTAACAAACAATAAAAATAGTTAGGTATTTGAGCAACCATATTAATATTTTAATGTAAATTATAACGATACAACCATTGCATTTTTTCTGATTGCTAGACTAACTCTTTGGATTGCCACTCCTTAAGAAGGGTGCCCTTCAGCCATAACTGAAAATGACGATGAATTATTAGTTTTTAAATTTCTTAATTGAACGCAATATGGGCGTAGTGTTGGAAGAAAAGGAAGATGAGAAAGCTCCTGAAGCTGTAAATAATGGGTCTTCAAATAAGCAGGATCTCAGCAAAAGATTAAGGGCAAAGCTGGGAATAAATCTTTTAAAGTATAGGCGGAAAAAGAATAACCAGACCCTGCCAAATCCACAAGATGCAAATCCCCCTAATAATTCAAATCACCCTCTAAAGGAAGAAAACCTAAGCTCATTTGATAGAACAAGCCATTTTCTAGAAACAATTCGAACAATTGCTCTGAATTTCGCTGTAACTATTCTGCTTGTGTTTTTGACAATTCATGTTGTTAAAGAGGTTAGAACCAAATCCATAATTATAGAACCATTTGAAGTACCAGAAAATTTGGCTAAAGAAGGATTAAGTGGGCGTGTTTTCGCTAATAAATTAGTTGACCAAATAGATTCAATCCGAACGACAGCAAAATATTCAAATGTCCTACCCATTATTCCAAACTGGTCACAACTGCAAATCGAAGCAGATGTTCCAGGCGCTGGAATTTCATTAAGTATAGTATCCAATCTGTTAAAAAGTACTTTTGGTATAGAACCAGTCAAAGTAATAGGAGAGGTATATAGAGTTGATGGGAAAATCTACATAACAACAAGAGTAAGTGGTAGACCATCTATCACTAAGCAGACGGAACTAAAAGCCTTAGATTTTACAATGGCTAGTATTGCACAAAATGTAGTGAAATATGTTCATCCAATACTGTTAGCTCACTATCGGTATAATATTGACAAGAGTTGTAGAGAATGTATGGATTTGATAGTTAATACTATTTCAACTGAACCTATAGAAGATGACAGTGAAGCATACTTACTTTGGGGATTTATATTAGATGATAATAAGAATTACGAAGGAGCCATTGCCAAGTACAGGAAAGCTTTAGATCTCAACCTAAAGTATGCCCCTGCCTACAACGGCTGGGGAATCGCGCTGGACAACAAGGGAGACTACGAAGGAGCCATTGCCAAGTACAGCAAGGCTGTAGAGCTCGACCCTAAATTTGTCTATGCCTACAGCAACTGGGGAGATGCATTGAACGCCTTGGGAGACTACGAAGGAGCCATTGTCAAGTACAGCAAGGCTCTAGAGCTCGACCCTAGATCTGTCTATGCCTACAACGGCTGGGGAATCGCGCTGGACAACAAGGGAGACTACGAAGGAGCCATTGCCAGGTACAGCAAGGCTGTAGAGCTCGACCCTAAATATACCGATGCCTACAGCAACTGGGGAGATGTGCTGTACAAACAGAAGGACTACGAAGGAGCCATTGTCAAGTACAGCAAGGCTGTAGAGCTCGACCCTAAACTTGTCCGCGCCTACAGCAACTGGGGAATCGCGCTGGACAACAAGGGAGACTACGAAGGAGCCATTGCCAAGTACAGTAAGGCTCTAGAGCTCGACCCTAGATCTGTCTATGCCTACAACGGCTGGGGGATCGCGCTGTACAACCAGAAAGACTACAAAGGAGCCATTGCTAAGTACAGCAAGGCTGTAGAGCTCGACCCTGAATTTGCCTATGCCTACAACGGCTGGGGAGATGTACTGTACAAACAGAAAGACTACGAAGGAGCCATTGCCAAGTACAGCAAGGCTCTAGAGCTCAACTCTAAATCTGTCTATGCCTACAACGGCTGGGGAGATGCATTGAACGCCTTGGGAGATTACGAAGGAGCCATTGTCAAGTACAACAAGGCTCTAGAGCTCGACCCTAGATCTGTCTATGCCTACAACGGCTGGGGAATCGCGCTGGACAACAAGGGAGACTACGAAGGAGCCATTGCCAGGTACAGCAAGGCTGT
The DNA here is from genome assembly GCF_042686245.1 of Pontibacter toksunensis. Taxonomy (NCBI): domain Bacteria; kingdom Pseudomonadati; phylum Bacteroidota; class Cytophagia; order Cytophagales; family Hymenobacteraceae; genus Pontibacter; species Pontibacter toksunensis. Next base: position 187,341 of record NZ_JBHUOX010000009.1, read on the forward strand.
AGAGCTCGACCCTAAATATACCGATGCCTACAGCAACTGGGGAGATGTGCTGCACAAACAGAAAGACTACGAAGGAGCCATTGCCAAGTACAGCAAGGCTCTAGAGCTCGACCCTAAATCTGTCTACGCATATAACCGCTGGGGAGATGCATTGAATGCCTTGGGAGACAAAGAAGGAGCGAGTGCCAAATACGAGAAGGCAGAGGAAATAAACCTTGAAAAGTAGGTCTATTATTTACCCAATCATTTAGGGAGAAACAAAAAAGGCAGAGTGTAGGTTTGGCTACATTCTGCCTTTTGAAGACTATTGAGCAATCTTCATCTTAGGTAAAAGTGCTATACCTTGGCCATACCATTCTGAGCAGTACTTCAATTCTAGTTATTTTTATTGCTACTTCAGCCATATTGTGTCAATAAAATCATTTGGTTTCCGTGCTACACTTTTGTAGAAATGCGCCTGGCAAAGAAGCAGCCTAAACAGGCTTTTTGGCTTGTAAGTCTAAGAGGGATTAATTTGATACACTATCTGTCTACTACGGTACCTTCTTCCAGAAGCTAAGCAGGAACTCATCAGCGATTTCAGGTTTAAAGTGCAGCACTTGCAAGCTATGGTGTAGCCAGCAAGAGCGGCTTTTCCTCCCTGCCGCTCAACGAAGAGGTCTCCTTTGGTGCCACTTGCTGCCTGCCTTGATCTACGCCCGTCTCATCTGCCACTTCTTTGACCGCTCCTCTTACATAGGAGAGATCGATAGACGTTCGCTTGAAGGAGGAATAAAATATACGTTTAGTCATAATAGGCAGATTTAGTCATTTACCTAAATCTGCCTATTGAAAGCTTTCCAGTCAATGCTCAACTTTAGCATTTACATGCATTGAAAACAGCTAAGCTGAGCATTTTAGGCTTATTTGAAATTTAATAATGCATATCGAATCACTTTCACGATATACATTATTTAAACAGTGGCCTATTAAACTATTGAGACCGTTTTTCCTTATCTGTAAAAATGCTAAAGTCGAGCAAAGGTAGCAACTCCAAAACCCGTTTAGCCAACGTTCAATACTAACATCAGAAGGGTTACTCGAAAACAATTTTCTTGTAGATTAATCCTTTATCAGTTTGTATTTGAAGTATGTATAACCCTTTAGCAAGATTTTTGATATCAATGCCGATAGTGACGATACCATTTCCTTCAATATCTTTCACTACTTTTCCTTGTGTAGAATACATAATAAGCTTACTCCAACCTATGCTATTAAGGACTGAAACTGTTAATTTATCATGTGCAGGGTTCGGATATACTATAAAAGATTTAAGAAGTTCATCTTCGATAGAAGTGACATTGTATGTAACAGCATCTGACATTTCACTTGTCCCACAACTGCCTTCTACTTTTACGGAATAGAGTCCTGATTCTTGAACTACATATGTATTTGATGTAGCACCTTCAACAATCTCCCCATTCTTATACCACTTATTACCATCTGCGCTACTAGAAGTCAGTAAACTATCTGAAAGTACAATGGTTGGTTTTGCTGGAACCACACAAAAGCTCCTATTCACATCAGGGGCAGCACTATATGTGACATTTCCTTCCTGTGATGCCTTGATAGTAACAGTTCCCTCGCCGGTAATGGTGAGGGTGGAACCTGAAACAACTGCTGGACCTGAAACGACGCTAAAGCTTACTTGTAGGTTTGATGTGGAACTTGCACTAAGAGTAAATGCGGAATCGCCAAAAGTTTTATTTGAAAGATTTGGGAAGTCAATAGATTGGCTCTGTTTAGCTTCATATACGTTGAAAGTAGTCTGGACATCCGGAGCCGCACCAAAATAAATATTTCCTGCTTGAGAAGCTTTTACCGTCACTTTACCAACTCCATTTATTCTAAGAACATCATCAAAAACTGTTGCAGGACCAGACACAATGCTAAATACAACCGGTTCACCAGAGGTGGAAGAAGCAGTCAGCACAAACAATGAATCTTCAATAGATTTATCAGGAATAGGTTCAAAGTTAATGATGTTGTTCTTATAAGTTGCCACAGCAAAATTCGGAGACACTGTTACAGGAACTGCTATAGTACGGCCTTTATACATAACTTCTACTATGTCCGTACCAGGGCTAACTGCAGTAACCACACCACTTGCATTAACTCTAATAATACTTTCGCCTTTTTTTGTTGTGTATTTAGTTCCGGTACTACTGCTAGACAGATTGACATAAGTTGTATCTAGACCTGTAATGAAAGTACCAGATGTATAAAGGGGCATGACCCGAAAAAGTGAATCTAACATAAAAGTTGCTGGTGAGACTGAGAAATCAGAGATTGGAGCATCCATAGTTAGATAGATATGTGTCGTATCTCCTAAAAGGATATCAGAAGTATCTCTGGCTAAAGCTACAACATTAATTTTGCCAATTGGTGCTTCTTTGGGAATAGTAAAACTTACAGCATAAGGTGGATGCTTAGGCACATCAAAGTATCCCACATCCTGTACCATAAACATTGAATTTGTTGGCATTGCACCACCCTTAGCTTCAAATTCTAGCACTACCTCTGTAGAGGCATCATGTGTATAAGTTTTACCTCTTGTCGGAGAAGTTATTATAATTGATTCTGTACCTTTCAATTCCTTCTTTGTTAGAATATCTCCTTGTTCAGCGACCTGTTCTGTGTCATTATTCGTATTTAACCGCCCTCCAGAAGGTGTGTATGCAGGAAAATATTCTTCGAAATAATTTTTATGGTCACTATCTTCTTTATCTGCAATTAAAAGGGGCACAACTCTACTATGCACTTCAGGGGAATTGGTTTCTGTCAAACTACTAAGTGGACCTGAGTGTGTTGTGTTTAATAAAGTTGGTTGTAAAGACTCTATCAACCCTCCTTTTTGGCTATCGAGTCCTACAATCACATCATTGGATTCTCCTTTAAATGCTTTCGTATGTGTAGTATAAAACAGCATAAATAACGCAGAATTAAGGGCGTTTTTAAATAGTGTGTTTGATGGTTCATAGGTAGCGTTTATGGCATGAGCTTTGACTTCAGTTTTTCCCAGCTTTTGATAAGCATCTGAACCAGGTTTGAAGTCACGGTGACAAGTACCTATCGGCTGGTTCATTAACCAAAATACCCATGCAATTTTCATTAAGCTAGGAGCCACCTTACCTCTTAAATGAATCAAATTACCCTGGTTTTCGAATAAGAGTGGTCCAAAAGGTGAACCTTTGTGAGGAGTACCTATGGTAATTAGTTTATGAACATAGCCTTTTTTGTAATTAATTGTATTCTTGTAATAGTCTTGATGAATAAAGCTTCTTGTCATTAGTCCCCCTAAGCTGTGACCAACAACATCAACCTGAGTACACGCAATTTTAGAATCTGTGTATTTATTAATTCCCTCAACGGCCGCTCTATAAACAGCGTTAACTCCAGAGCCGGTCTCGTCTGGATGAAATGTTGAATAATTATTATCTGAATAGTCCGCAACATTGATGTTAATAAATCCTTCCTCGGCCAGCCTCAACCCTAGACTTCCCGGACCTATCCATGCATGTTTACTAGACCACATCCCATGAACTAACACAACGGGTGGTGTAAATAATTTTATTTTCACTTCTTTTGTTGCGGCTGATTCTCCAAGTTCGCTTACTGTGATAATTGCATCTCTACCTTCAGGTTTTTTGAACTCTGATCCATAACCATCAGGTACTGTATATACAGCTACGACAAGACTGTTCCCACTACCATCCTTTTTGAAGGGTTTAACCTCAAGGGTTTTTTGCTCGATAAGCTTCCCATCAAACGTACTAAATGTACCCTGTTTTTCCCCTTTGATTTCAAATTTCAGAGTCTTATCAGTCTCAGCAACTAATAGCAGCTTTGTTACACCGTCTGTTGCAGCTCCAACCGCTGTTTTCGTAACATCAATTTCGAATGGATCTGAAATAAACCAATCTTCTACTATCATAGTAGGGTTTGGATTTACAACAACTACTTCCCAAGAATCTGAAGCAACAAAATCGACAGTATCACTATACAAGGAGAGCTTTGTAGCAACTGAATTAGTGGCAATAACCCAATATTTTCCGGATGAGCTTGGTTTATAAGTGTTGTTCTCTTTTACAACTGCAATCTGCTTACCATCCTTATACCATGTAAAAGTATTATTCTTACTTGTGCCACCTACTGCTAAGGATAATTGCTTGTTATCAATAAGTATTCGAAGATTGGCCTGTGGTGCGTATTGGGCAAAGCTGTATGTTTTCGCAACTTCTTCTGTTCCATCAAAAGTAAAATGGTTATTATTAATTGATAAACCAACAAGATTAAGCTTAAGAATGGGAGTTGGAATATTACCGCTTAATTCATTATTGGCTAAACCTAAGTGCCTCAACGTAGTTATATCCCCAATAAAAGAAGGAATGGGACCAGATAGTTTGTTGTCATAAATATTAAATATTTCTAACTTTTTCAAAGTTGCAAATGAAGAAGGAATTTCTCTAAGCTGGTTCCCATATAAATACAAATATCTAAGATTAACAAAATTTGAAATATAAGATGGAATTGTAGTTAGACTATTCCTCGCTAGATGTAAACTACCTAAATTAACCAAATTATCAATTGGAGGAACTTCTGTTAGATTAGTTGATTCCAGATTCAAGTCATTAAGGTTCAACAACTTACCAATCGAAGAAGGAATTGCTTTCAGCGGGTTATTACCTAAATAGAGCACTCTTAATTTAGCAAGGTTTTCAATTGTAGATGGAACTTTGATAAATTGGTTTCCCCCTAAACGTAACGTACTAAGATTTACTAAATCTCCAATTGAAGAGGGTATTTCCGTTAACTTGTTCCACCCTAAATCTAAATATTTCAAGTTATTTAACTTACCAATAGAAGAAGGTATTACACCATTAAGTTGATTATAGAATAGACTTAATAGCTCTAAATCTCTCAAATTACCAATTGATGCAGGAATGTTTCCTGTCAATTTATTAGCATTGAAATTTAGATATAATAGCTTTTCTAACTTACCGATTGATTCAGGTATAGAACCTGATAACTGGTTGCCTTGTAGATACAACTCTTCTAGCTCTGTTAAATTCCCAATAGAACTTGGAATGCTCCCAGTAAACTGGTTACTACCTAAGTCTAGAATGGCTAACTTTTTTAAACTGCCTATCTGTGAAGGTATAGATCCTGTTAATTTGTTACCCCTCAGATATAAAATATCTAAATCTTTTAAATTACCAATAGTAGCTGGTATTTCTCCTGTTAGGTTATTTCCTTCAAAATCAATATCTAATAGGTAACTTAAATTGCCAAATGAAGAAGGGATAGCACCCGACAAATTGTTACTTACAAGATCTATTTTCCAAACCCTTAAGAATACTTTTCCATCATAATACTTTACTGAAACACTTAATCCGTGCCAAGTCGCTACTGGCCCCTTTAGCCAGCCGGAATTATTTCTCCACTTAGGACCATTGGTGCTATTGTAAAAATCAACAAGAGCCAGTGAATCTTCAACAGCGGTTTGTGTCTGTGACAAAGAACTGGAAAATGCTTGTGTAGTTACAAAAAAAACGAAGGCCACGATAAAGAGATACTTCTTATTCGCTATCATATAAACGTGTTAAGCTAGTTTTGGAAAAGAAAAAGCTGTATGGAAATACCCTTGCAAGTTTAGGGTAACAAGGAGGAAGGCAAATAAATGATCTTAAGGAGTAGCCGCGATCATCAACTACCATTATCAAGAGGAATCTGAGGGACCTTGAATCTAAGGGATCCAATAGAAGAGAGGCGTATTTATTTCACTGCAATGCTAAGTATTATTCTATCATAATAAGATTTGTTAAATAGGTTATAAAAGTCTCTATTAATTCTAGAGACCATTTTGATACTATACGATTCTTATATTATTTAGTAATTAGTAAATAATTTTCAATTATCAATGCCTATAATTTATGCGTAAATGCATCAATTACGCTTGTTAACTTTATAATTTTTAATGTGAATCAGAACACCGGAGGACGCCACAAGAATTTTAAAGACTATTCTTCTTTCGCAACTCTTGTGTACTTGAGCGAGAGGAGATGCGGAAGAAGAATATTAAGTTGTGAAAGTCAGGTTTTATGAAAACTACTGTTTGCTTACGTCCTGCTGAATAGTACCAATAGCACACAGCTTTTAGAATACACATTAACTATTAAATTTTACTAATCGTTAAGGATAAGAGTACTTTTGAATTGTAAGTCTAGACCAGCTTGTAGTCCGAACTCAAACCAATGATTGCTGCTCCAGCTCTCCGGAAGCTCTATCTCTAATTGCCCGTCTCTTTCTGTGTCTCTTGGCTCATTTACCTCAATACCAAACTTAAAAGCTGTGATCATTAGAGGCCGTAGTAACTCTGTATTAATTGTAATTATCATGATTGTGCTGGTTTGTTGCTTCTAAAAATGATGTAGTCGTTACTGTTACTCCTGGTTTCGTCCTGTTCCTTGTTTATCTTCTTAAAATGAGGGGACAAGTCTGCATACTTGCGGAGCCATTCCGTAAACCTGCGCTGCTTTAACTTTCCATCATCGTAGTCGTTAAACCTGCTCTTGAAGTCTTGAAAAAGCTTTTTCTTATCGTACTGCTCATCAGGAATAACTTTAAGGTCAGTCATGAATTCAATAAACTCTGGGTTAGTCTGATCACGGAGCTTACGTGCCTCCAGGTTAATGCTTCTAGTTTGATATAGGCCTATCCGCAGGTATACAGAAGTGCAGTACATCATAAAATTATCGTATTTCGCCCATTCTTCAGCATCCCAATCAGTGAAAAACCAGTGCTTGTACTCATCTTGTGGGCTGCGCTTGTCAGAGAAGTAGTCTGAAAACTCAAACTCTATGGACCGATCACGAGCCGATGCACCCTCTATTTGAATAGTTTGATTAGTGGAGATGATCATCTTGAGCTTCACTGTAAATGGCTGTAAACCTTTCTTGTTTACTTTGATGCCTTCAGTGATGTCGTTGAACAGTAGCTCCATGTTAAAGTACTTTCGCACATCATTGAGGTGGACGATTTGCGTATCAAAGTTTACCTCCTGATACTTAAACTGGTCTCTTACTGGATCAAAATCTTTACCATTGATTTCGCAGTAATTTCGCATGTGCCCAAGGCTCTTACAGAAAAGGGTTTTACCTGTTCTGCCGTCTGCCACGTCACTTATTCTACTATCAGTAAGAATGGTAGCCTTAAGCTTGTTTTCGGTGTATGTGTGGAGGTTGTACCCAATAATGCTGCACAAACTTTTAAAGCGTTCTTCGTCTTCATTGCTGACTTTGCCGATAAAGTCAGCAAACACTCCACACTTTTTGTAGTGCTCCTCTTTTTGCACATCAATGTGTTTGAAGTTGCGGCTTAAAATCTGATCTTTCCAAAGGTAATTTTGGAGCTTGCTGTACTCTTTCAGATCCCAACCATCCTTTGTACAGCGCACATAGCCGTTGCTATAGTAAAAGAAAGCTTCTGCTTTAGAGTCTTGGTTAATATCAATGTAATGGTCCAGCACCATGCGATTAAGCTTATCAGTAGAAAAGTAGCTGCCCAAGGCTTTATAGAACTTATTAACTAGGAGCTCTGAGTTAAGCCGTTCATAATTGTTATAATCCAGCTTATATAAGAAGCTGATTACCTTATCAGTTATCTCATTTGTAGTGACCTCTGATATCACCCTGTTTTCGATGAGGATTAGAATAGATCGACCTCTTTCAATGTCATAGCGTGCAAAACCAAGGCTTTTGTAGAAATTTATCAGTTTTACATAGTTTATGTTGATGTCTTTGAAGTTACCATCTGCATCTAGTTTTTCAGAAAAGAACTTTATACTATCCTCCAGCTCTACTAACTCTTCCTCCGGATCCTGCTTTGCTGACTTTTCTATAATAGGGGCAGGCTGTTTTACAGGCTCTTTGGGGAGTTTAACTGGCGTTCTTTGTATTGGCATAGTCTTGTTTGTCTTTTCTGTTTTTCATCACTTGCTTATAGTACTTATCAATTTCTCGTTGATAAGCTTTGTCAGGTCGCAGTAGTGTGTTATCATCCATCACTTCACTCGCTGAATCATGCACTTTCGAAACAAGAACCATAAATGCTTCTGGGTCAGTGGATAGGTTACGCATCTGTGTAAGCATCCTAATCATAAGCCTGATCTCGTTGCTTAGGAGCATTTTCTCAAGCATAAGTTGAAGCCTTTGGTACTCCTGAACCTCCATCATCTTCTCAGTTTGGTTATAGAAGTCAATGAGGAATTTTATTTCATCATCAACAGCCTTTATTCGATAAGCCGGTGCTCGCTCTTGTTTCATTTGTGCCAGGTACTTTTCCTTCTCTGTTATAAGCCTGATGTAGCTGTCTGACTGTAGCAGCCAAGTTTTTCTTATTAAATCCATTGAACTAGGAGCTAAAAGGTTTAACTATGTTTTGTCTCTTCTTTATATCATTCATTGATCCGGAAGCTCATTTTTCAAAATTTTGTTCGTCGCTTAATTCCTAAGACAGTTTTTAACTCTGATTTGATGTCCTTTTTCGTTTGAGTTTTGAGCTGTCTAAGCGTTTTATCAGTTTTCAAATCATAGTTCCGGAGAGCTTCTGTTGTGGTGTTGAAAAAGGCGGCATAAATAGCCAGATGATCCTCTCGGATAGTTCTTTCATCCTTTTTCTTAATAGCTCTGTGCTTGCGAAAGGTGTTTATAGGGATTTCATAGTTGTCCTCCAGCATCTTCTCAATTGTTTTAATCGGAAGCCCTTTTTCTGTAGCTAGGATTAGCTTGTTGAGGTTGTACTTGTATTCTTCCATTCTATAAAATGTTAGGTATAGTTTTGAATGTTGATTGTGGGACCGTGATAGTAGAGTCAGAACTATATTTAAAGTAATATTTGTCGCTGTTACATGTCTTGCAGCCCTTTAAAGCTTCATATAAAACAGGATTAACTTTTCCATTATGGCTAAAATTTTGTTATATTTGGCTAGTTATTAGTCTAAAATGACTACACAAATGTTATAAAATGGCTAATCATTTACAAGTATTGATTAGACAAACTTTATATAGCTGTTTTAAATACTTGATTGTCAGATAAAAAAAAAAACAATTGGCTATGCACCAGGGGAGGGTACTTAAAGACCTTACAAAAGAGTCTGGACTGACGCAGGAGGACGCCGCAAAGGCTTTCAAATATTCTCGGGCAGGTTTTCGGCTTTTATTTAAAGAAGAAAAGCTGAAAGAGGATATCATAAAGAAGGCCTGTGAGATTTTTAATGTTGAAAGGAATGAATTTTTCCCTATGGAAAGCGTGCTGATAGACGGAAATTCGACGTATAACAGACCTACTCAAAAGGGTGGTCAAGGTAATGTACAGGTAATAGGTACTTATTATGACTGCATGAGCGAGCTAGTAACGGTTCAGAAAGCATTAATTGCTGAAAAAGACCGTACAATACAGTTGCAAGATGAAATAAACGAGATGCTTAAAAAGCAAATTAGCGATGGTAGCAGATAAAGTATTCGATGATGCTATTCCTGGATATGGAGAGCTAGACGCACTGAAGGTAATTCAGGCTATTGCTAAACTTGCGGCTACGCATGATACCTATATAAATCAGTATCCAGAGCTTTCGGTGCTGGTAGAAGCTATAGTAGGGGAGGTGACTATTGAAGAGCCAGAGGCAGATGATCTTTTGCTGCTTAGGCTGATTAACATCCTTCAGTGCCTTAATAAACAGGCAGCTGATTCCGATGTTTTCAAGATAATCAGGAACAACTTTCAGGCAAACATATACCATGAAATCAATGGCAACTTGCCAGTATATGAGGGACAGTTTTACCTGTAGTTAGTTCACTATCTGTGTTATTTACAAATAGCTTAAGCCTGAAATGCACCTTTTAAGATGGCTGAATTTCATTGAAATTTGAGAAGGTCGTGACTATGTCTAATGTTAAAGGAGATGGCAATTTCTGCGACAGAATCCGCGACACTAGCAACAGCAATAGCTCGCGACACTTCGCGACACTAACAAAATATTGTCTAATTGGGCGCATTCAACGTATTTTGGGGTGTGCAGCCGATGGTTCGATTCCCGCTTCTGGCACTATTTTGATGATGTAAGCCCTTATAAATCATTTGATTTATAAGGGCTTATTTGTTTATCCCCCACAAATACTCAACACAACCTGCAAGTAGTATTTAAAGGAAGTAGTTTTTGTTGCTTTTTTACTAACATTAATTTAAGTAATTGATAACAATCACCTGTTGATAATTGAACGAAATATTCTTAAAGCTGCTTGTAAATCAAAAGAGGCACCTATAAAAAAATCTGATTTCCATCTATCTTCGGTAGGAATTTCATTTTCCTGTTTGTCGAATGGACTACCTTCTTTCAGTCCCGATGTATCTTCTAACCTAGTTACTTTACCTACGTGTACGCCACCAAGCAGGTAAAAGAATCCAGGTCTACCTAAGCTTACACCTAACAGAGCATTATCACCAAGGTCATTTAGAGTTGCCCCAATGAAGGGGTCAAGACTAATTACATCTTTCTCTATATCTTTTTTTCCAAAAATGAATGGTGAGAATCCGATGATATAGTGTATCCGAGGAGATTGTTCATCTTTGACATAAATCTTATTTCCACTTTCGGTTTCAACTAATCCAAATTCTTGATCTTCAAGAAAAGTAAAAATAGGTCCAAAATGATAAGCTCCATAATAAAGTCTGTTGGCAACAAATTGAAATGATCCAATGTCTTTCAATGAATTTTCATCAACTATCTGTCTTATAGAAACAATAACTTCTCCGTACTTAAAATCTTTTATTTCTGCTGATCTTTCATAATTGTATACAATTACATCATCTGACTCTTCATCAAACTCCTCTTGACCTAACACAAACCTATCTAAAGGGTTTCTTAATGGCGAAGTAAGCGAAATCTTCAACCTCATTGATTGTGGTTTTATTGTGTATACATAGACTTTGTCATTGTCATCAATTTGGTCCTCCGGACTTGCATAGATGGTTCCGAATTGGTCAACTACAAAAGCTGCGGAATTATTTTCTTTAGAATATAATGTTTGACCTACTGTTGTCTTTGCTGCACTAACAGCATTATTTAATGCTGATGTCAAGTTATAGAACGTTCTGACTTCATCTGTGTTGACTACAACTCTATTAGAAGAGTTTGCTATTCCCACTGATACCTCACCTATTGGGACTTCACCCTTATCTTCATAATCATAAACTACCTTTAGTTTAAGTTGTTTGTCTTCGGAGTTAACAACTCTTCTAACCCTAAAGCGGTATACAAGTTGATCTTGTTTTGTTTCGATTGGAAACAGTGCTATTGATTCGCCCGCATATAGCTTAAATCTTTTAGGAACGAAGGAAGGAATATTTGGCTTAGGCACATGTACCTCTACTCTATTACTAAATTGAACCTCTTTCGGTGCATCTTCAGCAAGTACATACTTACCATTCGATTCGGACCTTTCCAATTTAATGGTTTGAGTTGTAATCTGTGCCATACTGCTGCTAATGAGAAGTATTGAGCAAAATGAGATGAGTAAGATTTTTTTCATAGCTTTACTTATTTTTAGATTATGTCACAATACAATTCTTGAAGAACATATCCTATTGTACAAAAAACAGCTAAGTCCCGTATACCCATTGTATCGAAGTATAAATCGGTTGCGTTAATTCTTCCTGATAATATACCAAGAACAAATCCGTCATTGTCCACCAATGCCGCTCCAGAATCTCCATCATTTGTTAAGATGTCTACAAGAATAACAGACTCTAATCCTATATGCGTAAGACTTGTTGTGGGGACAATTATTTTACCTGTTTGATATTTTGAAGTATCACCAAACATCTGCACAGGTAAATATAAATCTGAGCTACTTATAGGTCTCCAACCATTTATTTTACCTATTCTGGGGTGATAAAAATCAGACTGTCTATTATTCTCGATACTAATAGATGAAGCGTCCACTCCTGAGTCTGTATGTCTTGATCTACCTGTTATCAAATAACCTAATAGCTCATGGTCATGATATTCTTGAGAAGGCGCAGAAAATTGTATTGAGGGAGAATTGACGTAGTCTTCTGGATAGTCTCTTTTTAGACCGGTTACGTGCATAGCCGTGATAGCTACAGGTTGATTAGAACTAAGGTCTGTAGCTAATGCACCTATTGTTCCACGCTTTCTTAAGTTATTAGGGCCTATACTATCACCGATCATGACTGAAGACATTTCTGAAAATGATCCAAGGGCAACGACATCTGTTCTTATAGGCCCTATATTTTGTCCATACAATAAGGAAGGGATAGAGAGCCTATTCTTTAGTAAGTAATTGGGTAGCTTCTCCGCGACATAAATTGCTAAGCATACATCCCCGGAGACATTACCGTTTTTTATTTTATAGGCAGGTCCCATTCCAATAACACCTGGCATTCTCAGTAGCCAATGAGCATTATCTCTGCCTATTTGATCTGCTTTCTGCCATTCTTGGGGTAATATTCTATCGGGAGAGCCTGTTGGTGTGGTTGCAGCCTGCTGAGTCCTTGCAGTTCGAAGCAAATTTCTGGAGTATTCCATAGACTCGGCAGTTTCAACGGGAGAGCCTACATGGGCTAAAACCGCCATTTCTCCAGCCTCTATGAAGATATGCAATAAGCCTTCTATTTCAGGATCAGTAAAATGCCGTATTCGTTTACCTAATACCCTTTTTACATGTTCCTTTGTTGCCCTTTCCAAACTCATTGCCTTTGTCTTCAAGTACGTTTAACATATTTGCCTATTTTGTCATAATTTTAATATATTTATTATAGTAATAACGTTTTTGTGTTAAAAAGTTTCAATAAAATAGAGGTATAATTAATTTTATTAGTGGTAACAGAAAAATTAAGTGATGGTTAATTTTTAGATGATAGAAATTTAGGATTCATGTCTATAAAGTCTAAGAATTCTGCGACAGAATCCGCGACACTAGCAACAGCAAAAGCTCGCGACACTTCGCGACACTAACAAAATATTGTCTAATTGGGCGCATTCAGCGTATTTTGGGGTATGCAGCCGATGGTTCGATTCCCGCTCCTGGTACAGCACTCCCTATATAGGAGAAACTTAATCAACAGAAGAACCCGCTTTGAACACTGTTTAAGCGGGTTTTTGCTTTTATACCCATTCTCTAATATACTGCTCCTTTTCTCTTGTTTAGCTGACTTTTGTTACCAGTTTGTTACCAGTTTGTTACTCGCTTCAATACTTTTTATTATATTGGATAACAAAGGAATACATAAGCGCAACATGTGAAAAAGAAGGCCCAAAAAGAACCTGTAAGGCTTAGGGAGAAGAAACTGAGCAACGGCAACATCAGCCTGTACCTGGATTACTACATGCAGGGGAGAGGCAGTATGAGTTTCTGAAGCTTTACCTGATAGACAAACCTAAGACCGCCTTAGACAAACAGTCTAACCAGACTACCCTGGAGCTTGCCCTCAGGATAAAGGCAAAGCGAACTGAGGAGGTGCTGACAGAGACTTTTGATCTGCCATCCAAGAACAAGGGAACAGCAAACTTTGTAGCCTACTACCAAGCCTACTTTACCTCCTACACTAAGAAGGACCAGAGGGTGCTCTCTGCCAGCCTGAGTAAGTTTAAGGCTTACCTGCAGGAGGCATATGGCACTGAGCGCTTAGCCTTTAAAGATGTTACTCCTAAGCTTGTTTTAGGCTTCAAAGACTACTTAGAGTCAAAGCTGACAGGAGAAGGGCCACCGACCTACTACAGCCGCTTTAAGAAGGTGGTGAAGCATGTGGCATCAGGGAGAACCTGTTTCCTCAGCACCCGCTGCCTGAGAACGTGAAGTTTAAAGGCGGGGGCATGAACACAGGTTTGCTGAGCCTGGAGGAGGTGAGCCTGTTGGCTAGAACCCATTGTGGCAGCGACACGATAAAGCGGGCCTTTCTCTTTGCCTGCAATACAGGTTTAAGATTTGGGGACATAAAGGCCCTGAAATGGCAGGATATAAGCGGGGTAGAGCTTGCCATCAAGCAAAGTAAGAAGGAGGTACACCGCCTCAGGCTGAACCAGAACGCGCTGAAGCTGATAGGAGAACGGGGCAAGGCAGATGAACTGGTATTTAACCTGCCATCCTTCAACGGCTCAGCTAAAACAATAAATAACTGGGTAGCCAGGGCAGGCATAGATAAGCGTATTACATGGCACAGTGCCCGCCATCCTTTGCTACCAACATCCTGCTGTTAGGGTATGACATTAAAACACTCTCACAGCTTTTAGGCCACACTTCCATACAACACACTCAGAAGTACCTCAACATTGCAGACGAACGCAAAGCACAAGCTGTAAACGCTTTACCTGACTTAAACTTTTAGGAATGGAGACATATAAGTACACTTATGAGGATTGGCTGAAAGGAGAAATCCATAATGAAGATTTAGAAGATTTAGTCAAGCAGAAGTATTTAGGTGAAGATGACTTGAAAAGAGTAAGATCAGATCAAGAGTTTGCTTACTCAAATCATATAGCTATGCACCTGCAAATGATGAAGATTGCTTTCTATCAAAGATATGAACATTCATTTGCAAAAGAAGAGCTACTAAATCAACAGGTAAAGGCTGCTGAAGAAGATTTACAGAGTTTCAAAGACAGCAATCCAGTTGTTTATTGGGAAGCTATAAATGGTATAGACAATAGATATAGGTTAACTCCTCCATTCATCCCACATTACCTAATAAACAGCTCTTTTATTGATGAACTAGAAGAAATACTGCCTACTCATATTTCTTATTATACTAAGTCAAACTTCTATAGATGGCTAAAATGGCTGAAAGAAGATGGCAAAGAAGATACTGAACCCTCCTTTCAGGCATTTAGTGAAGAGTTCAGAAAAGGGTTTGAAAGAAGCCGTCAACGACTTGACAGGTTTAGGAAATTAGATAGTGAAAGAGCAGATAAGTATGTTAAGGAGCTTTTTAATCTGCCATTTATTAAAGAACGAGTAGTAGGGCTTATGACTGAACAGGCAGTAAAAACATTGAGTGTCATCACTCATGAGCAACCCAATTCTAATGAGAACTCTAAAGGAGAACTTGTTAGCTACATATGGCAGGATGACCATAAAGAGGAGCTTCCTAAGTTATACAAGTTAATGAAGGATAAATACCTGCATAAGCACACAACGCTAAAGCAATTCAAAGCTGCGTTTACAGCGAAGCCTATTGAAAATCTTGTTCCTGTTAAATGACATGATGCTAATGCTCATGAGTTGCTTTATTTTATCATGCAGTTAACAGATTCAGGCAACATAGATGGAAGCACTAAAAGGATGGATTATAAGAAGTTCAAAGCTTGTTTTGCTAAACCAAATGGAGAACTATTCAAAACGGATTTTAAAGTTGTAAAGCAGAATGTAAAACATGATCTATCTTCTGAGAAGCAAGAAGCTATAGACAAACTCATAAGCCATTTTTGCTAATACTTTAACCTTTACCTTTACCTTAACCTTCACCAAAAGTGAAGGTTTTTTCTTTCCTGCCTTTGCAATCTTTGCTCTTGTTATAACGAACAAGGGAATAGCGCTAACCCATTTCTACAACTTTTAAAAAGCCAGAAATGGAAACACAAAATTTAGAGCAAAGGTTAAGGAGCATTGAAATATTGCTCCTTTCCCAAAAGACAGTATTGAACTTTGATGAGGCAGCAAGTTATACAGGCTTATCTAAGAGCTACCTGTATAAGCTAACCTCAGCGGCACAAATACCGCATTTCAAGCCCCAGGGCAAACACATCTACTTTAACAAGGCAGAAGTAGACCAGTGGCTACAAAGGAACCCTACACGGCCTGTAAATGAAGCTGCCATAGAGGAGCAGGCAGCAACTTACATCACGCTTAAGAAGATGGGAGGTGTAAGATGCTAAGAACAACTAACTATAGGTTTTCCCCTTTGCCTGAGGCAGTAAAGGTTAAGTATAGCGGCATGTTAGCAGCTTACTACAGGTTTGAGGTTCTGCCAGATGATGTAAAGGCAAAGCATAAAATCAGGAGCAAAGCCAGATTAGACTGCACCGTTCATTCCAACCCGACAGGCTATAAAGTATTGATAGATTTTATCAATCACAAAGGACAGATGTACCTGTTCAGGATTCCTGCCAATGGGTTTATAAAAGCCAACACCAGGAGGCTGGCAGAATGGAGCCTCACCAACGGGAGCCTGAACCTCTCCAGTATTTACATAGAGGACACAGACTTTCCTGAGTATGGCTATGGGTATCCTAACGCTAACAGGTTAAAGAGTAATGGAGATGCTAACCCGCTGTTCCTGTACAGGAATGACTGCTATCTGTTTCTTACTAACAAAGACCTTAGCCTGATTGAGGTACTGGTTATAGCTGAAGGCAGGAACCTTGTAGGGGCATATTATCAACGGCTGATAGATGTTAAACTGGACCAGGAGATTGAACAGCTCAGAGAGCAGGCACAGCCGTTCTTTGACTATGGAAATGCTTTGTAGTAAGTGGTACACATTGATTGCTTTTGATAGATTTTATCAAAAGCAATGTACTGTACTACAAAGCTATTCTTAAGCATGGAGCAGGCAGGCGGTTCTGTAATGGACTGCCTGCCATTCCTCACCAACCTTTCAGAAATCTATAAACAGAACACAGGGCAAACTTATCTTGCAGGCCATGCTGGTAATTTAAGAGTAGGAGTGTCAGAGTATGGGATTAACATTGAAGGCAGTCTGGCTAAGTTCTATTTAGGCACAAACCTGCACTCCCTGAACAGGTCAGACAGCAGGCGGGCCTTTGAGATGATGGCCGACACCCTGCACCTTCCTATACAAAGAGCAACCGTTTCAAGAGTGGATATAGGGGTAAACCTGATGACAGACTATAAGCCAGAACTTTACTATCCTTATCTAGGACCAAGTAGCAAGTATGAGCGATTCATGCAGCCTAAGAGCATCAGGTATGAGAACAGCATGAGAAGAAAGAAGTTCTACAACAAGATAGCTGAAAGCAAAAAGTATAATGTGGCAATACCTGATGTGTATAAAGACAAGAACCTGTTAAGGTATGAGCTATGCTATATGCAGCGCCTGCCAAAGCAGTTCAATCAGCCTGTCATAACACCAGATGTACTAACTAATGAGCGGTTCTATATGGAGATGTATGACCGTTGGTTTAAAGAATATGAAGTCATACAAAAAGTAGGAGTAGCAAAGATGGACACAACTAAAATCAAAACAGAAAAGGACTTTTTAGACCAGTTACTTATTCTCTCTATTCAGGAGAAAGGCCTGGATGCTGTGCTGCATCAGATTGATGTGTTGAAAGAGCAAAAAGTATACAAGCATCCTGAATACTACTCCCATCTTAAGAAGAAAGTCAGGAAGATAATAAGCAGTACTAAACATGTAGAAACGCCTGAACTCTTAGAGGAACTGAACAGGAAAGTAGCCAGGGCAAAAGAAAACTACAGGTAAACTTAAAGGCGTTTTAGTTTTGCTATGCTTTTAGCCACTCTATAGCTACTTCTTTGCTTGTAAAATTTTGTAGCTGAAAAGGGAGTTGTATTGATTCGTTGATGTGTCTGATATTGCCTTGTGCTCTTTCCTCTATATCAGAGCTTGGAGACTGCACACGAGCCACTTTCTGAACACGTGTTTTCATCAAACCACTGGCTAAATACACAGCAATCTCCCTACTTTCCTCACTGGATACAGAGGAGACAGTTCTTGAGGAGTCCAGTATTACCTTTTTTACATCATAGTTCTTAACAGTATCTATTAGTATATCTATACTATGCTTGATTTCAGAGAGCATGTAATCATGTAAATCAGGGTAGCCGACATCTAATATGTCAGTAGCAGGACTGTAATCTAACTTAAGAATACTGTTATGAAACAGAATCATCTATTTAGGGCTTAAATGGACTGCAAATATACACTTGGTGTTATTAAATTAACCATAGTAAGAGAAGCCTTTTAAGCCTGATTCTCAAAATTTGTTCACTTCTTTAGTACAATAAAACGCTGTAGATAGAGATGACAGAAATTATACTGTTTGAACTTCTGGACCTGGTAAAACCTCACATTCTTAAACTTTTGAGGGGTAGGCTATATAAACCTTGTCAAAGGTCCAGAAGTCCGACCGCTGATATATCAAAAAAAAGTCTGTGTCACTTCAGAGAGGGGAGGGGGAGGTAAATCTCTGAAGCATTGCTAAAGCCTGACCGCTTGGTAAGGCCTAACATGCACATGCAACTGTGAAAGAAAAAGGGAAGAGCCTTGCGAGTCTCAAAACTAAATAAACCTTAATGAAGAGATAATTAAACGGCTTTCTTTTTTGTATCAAGCTCTTCATTAATCCATAAGGCAAAGAATATTGTTCCCCAATAGACTATTGGTGGAATGATAATCACTCCTATGTCTATGATGATACCTGTGATAACATCTACAACACTAATATGATAACCTCCTACTAATACCGCTATTGGAACTTTAACAATATAAAATACCTGAGCTAAAGCAATTAGAACACCTATGGAATTTAAAATGCATCTAACGCTCAAGTCCAGGTTATCATATAAACTTAATAACTCGTTAGGTGCTAAATCTGATAGACTTTTTAAAGTTGCATTTCTAGTTTTCATGCGACTTGTTCTCTCATCTGCAGGCTTGATAACATTAATAAAGTCCATTGAAAATGTTTTTAAGTGTGATAGCATGAAAATGTCATGAGTATATGTGAATATAATAATAAAAATTATAACTTATCTAGAGTTTAACTTGTTTTATTATGCCGTTGAGAGTTGTTTTAAACCTATTTAACCTTACTTCCTCGCGTGTATAGAGGGAGACAATAACAAAAGCCAACACAGGACCAAATTCCGACCGCTTGACATTATCTTTTGCCTACTGCCATAATTAGCTAAGGGGGGAGGGGCCTACAAATCCTCTGAACTATATAAAAGCCTACACCGTATGACAGCAATTTTCTCTCACTGCCAAGAAAAAGCCAAAGGGGATAAGGCTCTTGCTGCACTTGGCTAATCAAGCATGCCCTATAAGGCAGGTACATAAAGAAGCTAAGCATGTTAAGAAATGTTAAGGTTTCACGCGTGTGTAGGAGAAAGGCTGAACTTGTAAAAACTTAACATCCTCACTTGTGCAGGGACTTAGTAAAACTTAGTTTTTTCAGTCCATAAATGGCGTGTTTGCCGATACTGCCGAACCTATAAAAAACAGTGGAATAACAGTGAAAAGAAGCAGGTATATTGAGCTTTATACCTATCTCACAAACTCACACTATAGGTAACTTAGGGAATATAAAATCAAAGCCTGTATAGTGCTGTAAATCAATATATAGCAGCTATAAAAGCTCGTTTTACAGGCAAAAAATAGCTATATTTAGATGTATATTCCCTAGGGATTTAGGTTTCAATTTCAGAAAAAACGATGCCCCGACACTCCACCATCCCAACCTTATATGATGATGCAATAGCCGTTTCCACCACTAAACTAAAAGAATGGGGCTACCTGATGCCAAACAACTACCAAAGCGGCACCCTCACCTGGAGCAGGAACGGCAACACGACAGGCAGTATAGATATTGAGCTCCTCCCATTTTTAGGACATGTGAAAAGTAGAGAATTCGGGTTCTACTATATTACATTCCACCCACTCTTCCGGCGTCTTGTCGCCCAATGAGCTATGGGGCCGGAATTGGTTATACTCCTG
>NZ_JBHUOX010000010.1:0-201622 GCF_042686245.1 Pontibacter toksunensis
CACGCCTCGCGACGAACCAGCTTGCGGCTTGCTAACAGGCTTCACCAACTCGCCTGCAAGGGACTTTCACCCTCTGGAATAAATTGATACCTTTAGTATCAGGTGCCCATACTGGGCGCACACAAAATGTATACTCAACTCTTGCTGCGCAGCGGGCTAAGCATACACGCGGCCGTTAGATGCAAAGCTAAAACACAATAATAGATGAAATTAATACCTATAGAAATGGATGACGTTCTTAACGCAAATTTCAATGATAACCCAGAATGTGTAGTAATACTTAATGTGTTTCAAGAGCATTACAAGAAAGTAGGTTTCCAAAAGCCATGGATAGCTTATTTTGCAAGCAACGACAAGGGTGAAATCATTGGCGGTGGCGGATTTAAAGGAGAACCAAAAAATGGTAGAGTGGAGATATCATACGGCACCTTTAAGAAGTTTGAAGGACAGGGAATCGGCACAAGGATTTGTCAACAATTAGTGTCCTTAGCTCTGCAGACAGAACCCTCTATAAGTGTAACAGCAAGAACGTTACCAGAGAACAGAGCATCTATAAAGATATTAGAAAGAAATGGATTCGAATCCATCGGAACTGTATACGACGATGAAGATGGTAATGTACTCGAATGGATATTTGATAACTCAGCATCTAACAAGAAGTAAATGCAAGCCAAGGTGAAATATGATTATCAAACCCAGCCAACATTTACCTTGGACGTTAACTTGCACTACAGTCGGTCCTGGTGAACATAACCTTCGTTATAGAACAAGAAAGGCTCTTCTTGGTGTGGGCCTTTATGGTTTGTTGCTTTTGTAGGATCATTTAATAAGCTGGGCGAGTAAAACAGATATAAACGTTTCACTCTCCCACCTGCTATACTCGTCCATAGCCGCGAAATCAACGTGTAAAAGGTTCAGTAATTCACTCCTTTGGTAAGATACAGTAAAAAAAGCCGCTCTACTTAAAACTGGAGCGGCTTTTTTGGTTGATGATTTCTTCCCTTTTCAGTGGATACCAAAGCTATAGGTTGCCTTGTTCGTGGCTGAATATGTAATTTTTATCTATATCTATTATTCCTGCTGCTCAAACCGTTACTACCAGGGAGTGTTTCTTTCATCCAGGTTTCAACAACATATCTTCCGAGTTCTTTACCCATTTTAAGCGCTACTTCATTATCTGTCCGAAAGTGTATGCCAGCGTAAAACCTTGAATCCGCACAATCCTTCGCCAACTGTTGGAATTGCTCCGCATCATCTGGAAAAAAGTATTCCAAAACAGCGCTGGATGTTGCCGCACCTGCCGCATGACCGGAAGGATATCCTGGAAAGGGTGGCGTAGAAATCAGCGGTTTATAAGTTTTGTCATACTGGTCCGGCCTGATTCCCCAATAAGCATATTTCGCATCCATTATGGCAATTGCTGCATCATAGGCAGCTGAAGACAGCACAGCATATACGCGCGCCAAAGCTGGTGCATCATGCGACATGCCGTATTCGAACATTTTCTCGTTTGCCAGATCGATCCATATGTCAGCGGTACTAGCCCAGTAATAAGCAAGTGCATTTGTCTTGAAGGTCGGCTTGAATTCTTTGAGCTCTTTCATGTCAGCTTCAAAATCCGGCGGCGGCAATGGCCTGAATTGATCTGTAGACTTCATAACCATTGGAGTGAAGGCAGCGAGCGATATGCCCATCGGGAAAGACCCTGTCCATTTTTTTGGGTCTTTGTTCAACTCCCCATTCCAGGCTGTTGCAGATCCATCATTCTCTGCCTTCTGGATAATTTGCCTGGCTACCTGCTCACCCAGTTTCCAGCCTGCTTCTACATCACTTGGATACTGTACACCTGCATCAATACGCGTCTGTGATGCAGCTCGTGCAAGCTGCAAAATAGAATCGGCTTTCTCTGGTAAAAAATAGGCCAGTACATGTGCCGCCGCAGCTGCCGTCACCGAATGTTCACACGGATAGGAATAAGTAAGCGGAGAAGCAATCACTGTAATTAACGAATAGTCTTTTACCGATGGGCGCTGTCTCTTATACCTGACTTTTTCCTGCCATGCTAAAACGGTGGCATCATATATTGCTATATTCATCCAGGCCCCCGGCATGCGGAGCTTAGAAGTGTACTTTTGAGGGAACAGTCTGGTAGCCAACTGGTTCCAGCGATAAGCCGGGGCTCCTGCGTTCCAGTACCTTATCTGGGATAACTCTTGCTGGCTAAGCACACCCATTCGCTGCTTGATATTTTTTAACTCTGCTTTAGTAGCGGCACTTCCCGGAGGAGCATCAATTCTTATTCCCTGTGGGTTATCGAGCAGCATTGTCTTCCACTTGCTGGCTTCATAATTGGCAGCCTGTGAAAAGCAAGTATTAATAGCTACAGTCGATGAAATCAATAATAGACAAAGCAGTCGAATTTGATTTAGATAATTTTTCATATTCATTGTTGTAGAGGTTAAGTAAGCATATCGTCACCATTTGCAAATCAAGTATGTTTGTTATTTCAGATTAAATAGATTGATTCAACCCTAAACCTGTGGGTTATTGTGTAATTATAGGTAATAAAAATAGAGGGAAATGCAGCTGTCAACAGACTGCAGGCGATGGTCTACAAACTGCGGAGTTAGGGCAATCACAGAAACAGCAGGAACAGATAAAAGGCCGTATTCTACTGTATGGATAACACCTTTTCATTCTTTGACTAATTTTTCAGGCTGATAGCTTGCCGCAAAGTCGTTTCTATAACCAGCGGAATGTAAAGGAGGATACCTATAGACTTTTCAGACAGATGAAGCTAGCACTCGATATAAAGCGGTTTAGGTTTTACCTCGGAGTCGGGGCCGCTTACCTTTCTTTATGGCTGTTTGTTGACCTGGTAAGTCATCCTGAGGCATTTCGGCTGTGGGCTTCAAATGAATTCTGGCGGGCTCTTTACATTGTCATTGTCAATATTCTGTTTTTCGAGTACACCCTGCCTAGGCTTAGCAGGAAAAGAATCTTCAGGTCTGCTTTCCTTGCTCTGGGCCAGTTCTTTCTCTATTCTTTTGGCTTGTATGGCTGGAGATATTTGGGTATCCAGTTAGGGGTACACACTGCCTTCAAAACATACTCTTCCTTCCCTGAAGGAGTGGGCGACCAATTTGGGGCTGGTGTATTCTCCGTTTTATTTTTCGGAATTATAAAGCATATCTATGATTACAGGAAGTTGAAAGAAGCAGCGCAATTGCTGCGTATTGAGAAGCAGGAAGCGGAGCTGAATTACCTCAAGTCTCAAACAAACCCGCACTTCCTGTTCAATACCCTGAATAATATCTATGTCCTGGCGCGGGACAAGTCGGAGCTGGCTCCGGAATCCATTTTGCGCCTGTCAAAAATATTGCGCTTTATGCTGTATGAGGCCGGCGGAGCGTATATAGCCATAGAGCAGGAGCTGAAGATTATCAGTGACTATATCGCTCTGGAGCAGTTGCGCTACGACACGTCTTTACACGTTAGCTTCAACTATGACGTGGAAGACATTAGGCAAGCCTTGCCGCCACTTCTGCTGGTCCCCTTAGTGGAAAATGCATTCAAACATGGTGTCTCTGAAACAAGAAATCAGCCCTTCCTGGATATTCATCTTTCCTTGAAGCAGCGGCAGTTAGAGTTTTATGTAAAAAATTCTACGGAGACAGTCCTAGCGGAGCGCCATGTAAAAGAGAATATCGGACTCTCCAACCTGAGACGGCAACTGGAACTGCTTTACAAAGATTACAGCCTCTCTGTCCATCAGGCTGAGACTGTGTTTACAGCAACGTTAAAAATCAACCTCTCAAGCCATGTCTAACATCAAGTGCATTATCATAGAAGATGAGCCCCTGGCCGTAAAGGTTCTGTCAGATTATGTTTCCCAGGTGCCGTTCCTGGAATTACAGGGAGCGTTCAAAGATGCCATTCTGGCCACAGACCACCTGCGGGAGCAACCCGTCGACCTAATCTTCCTGGATATCCATTTGCCTAAGCTGAAGGGGATGGCTTTCTTGAAAACGCTTGTAAGCCCACCCGCGATCATCGTCACCACCGCTTACCATCAGTATGCGGTGGAGGGTTTTACTTTGAATGTGACAGACTATTTGTTAAAGCCGTTTGATTTTGAGCGTTTTCTGGTAGCCGTGAATAAGGTAAAAGCGGCTCAAAGAGAAAAACAATCAGGAAAAGATAGCCTTGAAAAAGATTATCTTTTCCTGAACGTGCAAAAGAAGAAAGTGAAGATTGTATTCTCGGATATCGTTTACATTGAAAGCCAGCGGGAGTACACTAAGATTGTTACCACGAAGAATACCTACCTACCCAAGATGAGCACGCATGAAGTCGAGGAGCTCTTGCCCGCCAAGCTCTTCAAACGGATTCACCGGTCTTTCATCGTTTCATTGAACAAAATAGAATCCTACTCTGCCGAGGAAGTTGAGGTGAATGGGGTGTTTATTCCCATTGGCAGGGGCTACAAAGACACTTTCGGCGATATGTGATGATGCTTCCCTTCCCAAGAACAGCCGACATGGTGCTTAACAAAGCAAGATGTAAATATAGAGCCTGTAATATAGAGACTGTCTTTTCTCTGTTTTGCTTTATTGTCATAGGAAAGGTGTTCTACATTATATAAACATACTTATCAGCCAAGGCTAAATTAGCAAAAGAGGAGCTGTAATCCATCAAACTATTGCTCCTCTTTTGCTAATCCCCAGTCACTTGTTAGTAGGGTAAAAATCAGCGATGGCAGTTAAATCATCAAAGAGATTGTTCGATATTTGATGTGCTTGGTCTTCCCTAGCTTTTGGTCGCATATTGGGGAGAATGTCAGACAACAAAGGCTCAACACTTACGGCCGGTTAAGAATACAGCTCGTGTGCAATGTCTGCGGGCTGCACCTAGGCTACCTTTTCGACCATTCCCTGACTCCTACAAAAGTCCGGTATTGTATCAATGCAGATGCTATTCAGTTAGTGTAAAAAGAAAAAGATGAAGTATAGCTGTAAATGGCTTATCCAAAGTATGGAAGAAGCAAAGAATCTCAAATTCCTTTTCTTCTGGGGCCATCAGCCAAACAGGAATGGGCATATTTCTTCTTCATGCTTTAGCCAATGGTGGGAAGCTCCCTTTGTTGTAGGTGGCATTATTTATAAAACTGCCGAACATTGGATGATGGCTCAAAAGGCCCTTCTGTTTAGAGACAAAGAAGCCTATTACACAATAGTCAATCGCCAGGTGAAGCCAAAGCTGTTGGAAGAGAGGTAAAGAACTTTAATCAGAACACTTGGGAAGAAAAGAGATTTGAGTTAGTTGTGAATGGAAGCCTGGCAAAGTTTAGACAGAATTCTGGCTTAAGAGATTTTCTGTTGAACACTAAAGAATGAGTATTAGTGGAAGCAAGCCCAGTTGACTGCATTTGGGGTATAGGCCTGGCAGCGGACGACGAAAGAGCAGCAAACCCAGAAAAATGGGAAGGACTTAACTTGTTAGGCTTTGCTTTGATGGAGACCAGAGACATTTTGAAGAATTAGTAATAACAACTTACCCAAACCCAGCCCAGTCTTATCCCTTGCTACGCTTCGGGCTCAGGCTGTACAAGCCGATACAAGAAGGTTCCTGTAGCCCTCACTCCGTACCGTAAAAGCGCTCTACATCAGGCTGTCAAAGGAATACCTGGCGTTGCTCCAGAATTCATCCAACGCTATGATGCGGGGCTTAAAAAAAGAAATCAGCTGCGGCCAGTCGTCGCGGTTGAACACATCGACCGGTGCTATTTCTTTGTAAATCCTGCTGATAATTTTCCCGTTCTCGTCGGTGGTGTGCAGCGCCCATTCCCACTCCTCCCCTTCAGATTCGTGCAGTACAAACCGGAGCTCTGCAAACTGCTCAAAAAACAGCTGCTGCAGTTCTATATCAGGATGGGTGATTTCAATGCCTATGGAAGCTGCCTTCTTATCGGCCTGCATCCTGAAATAAACATGCTTCAGCCCTGTCTTATAATTAAGCCAGTTCACTTTTACACCCTCCGCAGACGGAAGTGGTGCTATGTACTGCCCCAGCGTCGTCCAGAAAGCCTGCCGGAGTTGTGACGCTTCTTCTTTTTTATACATGTGCCCAATTTAGTTATTCTGTTTTTATCTTTCCAGGGCAGCTCCCTTGTTCGGTTGCTCTTCATGTAAAAACTGCTTCTCCGTAAGCCAGTTCAGGGTTACAGGAATTCCTGCATACGGTAATTCTTTTACTAGCTCTGCTCCATCGGCACAGTTTTGGATTTAGCAAAGGGAGAAGAACCGATACAAGGCCGAGCGTACTTCGCTGCAGGTTCGTGCTGCATTGCCAGCAGCAGCAGCTTCTTGTAACTTATCATTTTACATCATCGTTCCATATATGAAATTAACCGCCTCCTATATATAATATTTTTGAGGTTCAACAAAAGGAGGCACTAAAAACGAAAACATGAAAAAATTCACCATATCCTGTTTTACAACGGCTATACTTCTCCTCTTTAACTCCTGTGTCAAGAATCCGGTAACAGGCAAGAGAGACGTTATCCTGATATCGGAGGAACAGGAAGTTGCCATGGGCCAGCAGGCTGACCCAGCTATTGTAGCGCAGTTCGGGTTATATGAGAATCCGGAGTTACAGCGCTTTATTGAACAGAAGGGGCAGGCAATGGCAGCTATCTCGCACCGCAGCAACCTGAATTACTCTTTCAAGATAGTAGACTCCCCGGTGATAAACGCCTTTGCTGTGCCTGGTGGCTATGTATACTTCACCCGCGGTATTATGGCGCACTTCAACAACGAAGCTCAGTTTGCAGGGGTGCTGGGCCACGAGATAGGTCATATTACGGCTCGCCACTCTGCCCAGCAGCAAAGTAAAACAGTACTGGCACAGGGAGGACTTATTTTGGGCTCTATTTTAGCGCCACAGGTAGCTCAGCAGTTGGGGAATGCCGCTTCACAAAGCCTGGGCCTTTTGTTTCTGAAGTTTGGCCGCGACGACGAACGGGAGTCAGACAGGCTGGGCGTTGAATACTCTTCTAAGATTGGGTATGATGCCGAGGAAATGGCTGACTTTTTTATTACCCTGCAGCGAACGCAGGAGCAGAATGGTGCTGCCATTCCCTCTTTTCTGTCTACGCACCCTAACCCCGAAGACCGCTACGAGACAGTGAACAAGCTGGCCTTTGAATGGAAGCAGAAGCTGAACCTGACACGCGCGCAGGTAGACAGGAACAGCTATTTACAGTTAATCGACGGCTTGGTTTACGGGGAGGACCCGAAGCAGGGATTTGTGGAAAACAACACGTTTTACCATCCAGAGCTGAAGTTCAGATTTCCGATACCGCAGCAGTGGCAGCACATGAACTCTCCGCAGCAGTTCCAGATGGTAGCGCCTGACGGTAAGGCAATGATGCTGCTGACACTCGCTCCTGGAGAATCCCTGGAAGGGGCTGCGCAACAGCTGCTCAAGAATTATGGTTTGCAACCGCTTGAGTCTAAAAGTGTAACGGTAAACGGCTTACCTGCACTTGCCATTGTGGCGGACCAGCAGGCACAGCAGGGGCAACAGCAGCAACAGCCTGTTCGCACCCTTATCTACCTGATTAAGTATGGGGGTAATATCTACGCGATGATTGGCGTAACCAGCCCTACCACTTTCGATAGCTATGCCCCGACATTCGCGTCCACGATGCAAAACTTTGCGCCGCTTACGGAGCCTGATAAGCTCAACAGACAACCCACGCGCATCAAGATTGAAACAGTAAAAGAAACAGCAAACCTGAGGCAGATATTCCAGAGGTACCAGGTGCCCCAGGAGCGCATGGAAGAGCTGGCGATTTTGAATGGCCTGTTTCTGGATGATCCAGTAGAAAAAGGTACTATGATCAAGTTACTGACCAAGTACAACAAGTAAGCCTCCATTTTATTAGCTTGAGCAGGCACTGAGATTGAGATTATAGCAATGCACAAAGAGGCGGTCCATATAGTATGGGCCGCCTCTTTGTTTTAAGTGAACAGCTATGCTTTTTATTTTTATAATATAGGCAAGAATAGTCTATTTGATGCTGCCTGCAACTGCCTTACATAAAGATCTTATCATAGCATGCGCATACTAGCCCGAGGCAAGGCAGCCTATCTTAACATAATGGATATACCAGAACTTATATGAAGTAGACCAGCAACGGCAGGTACTCCGGGTTATTTGTTTCTGTTAAACCTGACTATGGATAGCAGCAGCAAAGGCGAAGGGTGCTGCCACATACAGAAAATATACAATAATCATGTAAGATAGGTTTTTACGTTCAGCACATACTTAGTGACACGACAGCAAACATTAACTTACTAAATTAGGCTACTTAAATATAAAAAGTGACCACTCACATTCTTTATTAGATAAATAGTTACGTATTTATCCACTCCTGCCGTACCTAATGCCATACACAAACAATACAAAATTTATGAAAAATTTATTCTTGAAACCTACTTCTATTATGGCAGCTTGTGCCATGTTTATGTTCACCGCTTGTAGCGAAGACGATGTAGCTCCACAGGACTTGTCTGCTCAGAATATAGAGGAGGCTCGAAGTAGTAAGTCTATGAACCTCCATAAGACCTATACTGCTGATATCATGTCACTTAACAACTCTGGTGTAATGGGTACGGCCACACTGATGCTTGAGGGAGACATGCTGACGGTACATATTATGGCTAGTGGCTTAGAACCAGGCATGGTGCACCCACAGCACATACACGGTTTTATGGAAAATAACAAAAACGCAAAGTGCCCGCCAATGTCAGCTGACATGGATGGTGACGGACTAGTGGAACTGGGCGAAGGCCTACCTTTCTATGGCCCGGTACTACTTCCACTCCAGCCTTTCCCGGTAGCACCAGATGGTACGATTGATTACAAAGAGACATTCGACATCAGCGATATGCCAGCACTGCTTCCATTACAGAATGATGTTATCGTTTTGCATGGCATGACAGTAGACGGAGTATATGTTGCTACCCTCCCGGTTGCATGTGGTGAAATAAAGCCTATGAACAACGGAAAAGGTATGGGCATGGGCAAAGGCAAGGCGAAAGGTAAAAAGTAGCAGTAAGCAGTCAGAACAACTCTGATTGGAGTTTCATGCTTGCATAAGTATAACAATCCTCCAAAGCAAAAGCCGCTTGATGTATAGTCAAGCGGCTTTTGTATTTATATGTAGTGCTGATTTCAGCTTTAGAAAACAAAATCAGGCTAAAGCTGTACCTTATCCTGATACAAAGCAAATTAACCAGCATGGCTATAGCACAACTCTTTACACCATTGACAATAAAAAGCATTACGTTAAGAAACAGGATAGCCGTTTCGCCTATGTGCCAGTATTCCAGCGAAGATGGCTTTACCACCGACTGGCATCTCGTGCACCTGGGAAGCAGGGCTGTTGGAGGCGCAGGCCTTGTCATTGTAGAAGCCACGGCTGTATCACCGGAAGGACGCATCACGCCGGATGATGTGGGCATCTGGGAGGAGGAGCATATAGCAGGCCTGCAGCGCATCAATACCTTTTTAGTAAGCCAGGGTGCTGTGCCCGGCGTGCAGCTGGCACATGCCGGTAGAAAAGCCAGCCATAGAAGCCCCTGGAAAGTCGGCACCTCCATTGCCCCTTCCGAAGAGTCAGGCTGGCAAACGGTAGCACCAAGCGCCCTGCCCTTCACACCAGATGAACCCGTCCCCACAGCGCTGGATGAAGCAGGTATCCGGAAAGTAGTGGATGATTACCGCGCCGCAGCAGAGCGGGCACGCAGGGCAGGGTTTAAAGTAGTGGAGATACACGCCGCCCACGGTTACCTGCTGCACGAATTCTACTCACCGCTCAGCAACCACCGCACCGACAGCTACGGAGGTTCTTTTGAAAACCGGGTGCGCCTGCTCCTGGAAGTGACGGAAGCTGTACAGGAAGTATGGCCTTCGGATTTTCCGCTGCTGGTGCGCATCTCTGCCACCGACTGGGCCGAAGGCGGCTGGACAGGAGAAGACTCTATAGAGCTGGCGAGGGTGCTGAAATCTAAAGGCGTGGATTTAATTGACTGCTCCACCGGCGGTAATGTACCAAAGGCAAGTATTCCGGTTGGCCCCCTGTACCAGGCGCAGTTTGCAGCGAGCATCAGGAAAGAAACCGGCATCAAAACCGGCGCCGTCGGAATGATAACGACTGCCCAGGAAGCTGAAAGCCTCATCTCGGAGGGCAAAGCCGATATTGTACTGCTGGCACGTGAGCTGCTGCGGGACCCTTATTTTCCGCTTCATGCCGCCATAGAGCTAGGGGAAGATGTGCCGTGGCCGGTGCAGTACGAGCGGGCGAAGCCGCGAAAGTAAAGCTCGTATCATGATATTCGTATCAGGTAACACGATATGAATAATAGAATCCACTAGTATTTTCATATTAATCTGTCATTTCGAACAAAGTGAGAAATCTGAGTTATTTCATGACTCTGCAAAATGACAGATTACTCACTTCGGTCGAATTGACACTGACGTAAACAGCGAAGCGGCTGAGGAAATATCTTCCCAGCCGCTTTGCTGTTCTTAAGCCTTAATACTCGCAGCGCCTAACTTTGCTTAAGCTGCAGCAGCTACTCTTCTCTTTGGCTTCTTTTTCCTCAGCTTGTTCACCCAGATAAGCGTACCGGTTATAGGTAAACTGGTAGCTACAAGACAGGAAATAAAGTAGAGAATCTTTGAGAAAGTACCATATACCTCGCCCAGGTGCAGCGGCTTAATCAGCGACACTATCTGCACATTCAATGGCTTATCAGCGAAGAGCTCTACCTTCAGGGGCTGCCCGGAGTACTGGTCCAGCTGCACCTTATCCGGGGCAGAGAAAGCAAAGAAACCTGCGGCTGTTTTAGATACGACCACTGCGGTCGAATCATCTTCCGATAGCGCGATCCGAAAGTTACCTTCTTCGGGCATGATAGCTTTTGCTCTGGCCAGAAAGTCAGAAACAGGCAAAGGAACTGCATCAGCTGCAGGTGGTATGGATGCAAGTGGTTTCTCTCCCCTGCCTTTAAAGACCTCGGCTCCCATTAGTTCGCCCAAGCCCTCTTTGTACCACTCAAAGGACCAGCAAAGGCCAGTGATGCTCATGATCAGCAACAATAAAAAGGAATAGAAGCCCAGTGTGTTATGCAGGTCGTGGTTTACGCGCTTCCAGTTGGCATCCGTTTTTACCTTGAATCCCTGCTTCCAGTTCTTCAGCTTTACCGGGAACCACAGCACAAGGCCGGAAAGTATCAGAAAAATAAAGATGATGGTGGCAATGCCGACAATCAATTTACCGACGCCTCCCTCAATCAACAGCCAGCGGTGCAGCTGCATCACGGTACGGAAGAACTCAGTGGCAGGGCCGTCTGTTGTACCCAGTACCTCAGCAGTATAAGGGTTCACAAAATAGGTTGTAGGTCGGCCGCCGCCATGTCCGCCCCCGGGACCTGCATGCGCTGCCTCGCCTTCTGGCTTGGCTGCAACACTTACCCGGTACGTGCTTTCCCTGTCCTGCGGAATTTCGATGGCAACTACTTTTCCGTTTAGCTCCTGCCCCAGTTGCTTTGTCAGTACATCCACGGAGATAGGTTTTGCCTGCGCATCAACCTCCACTTCATACTTTGTTGGCTCTACCAGCGCCTCAATCTCAGAATGAAAGGTATAGATGGTACCGCTCAGGCAGACAATAAAGAGCACGAGACCACTGGCTATGCCCAGCCACAGGTGGATGTCGTTGAAGAGTTTGCGGAAGGAGTAATTCATATTTTGGTTTTGTTGATACTTTCTGTTAGTCCTTGAGAGGCAACAAGCTGCTGGTAAAGTACAGCAACAGCTGTTTTACAAATTTAGAAAATTTCCAAATCAATAGTTATAATCTATAAGTCACCACGCCAGAGAAATTTCTAGGCTGTATTCTGTCTATGAAGTTAGAGCGGTAGGCATCATAACCCATCTCGTCCAGAATGTTGTTCAACAGCACCCTTACTCCCCAGTGCTTCTCAAACTCATAGCCTACCTGTGCATTCAAAATAGTGTAAGCCTTGTTGTACCAGGGAGCAGTATCTGGCGCTATTGCATGGTACTGCACCCCATCCAGAGTCCAGTCATTATAGGGGCGCTCTCCCAGATAGTAAGCTCCCAAACCAAGGTTCAGCCAACGCGCTATTCCTTCTTTAAAGGAATAGTTGGCCCACGCATTGAAGGTATGCTTTGGCGTATTGTTAGGTGCTGAGCCCTGTACGAAAGTAGTATGTTCCTTATATTGCGCGTCGATGTATGCGTACCCTGTTACTAGCTCTAGGTTCTTCAGTAACCGCCCGGTCAGCTCCACTTCCACCCCTTTTCGCTCGTCGTTACCGCCTTTGGTGTAATAACCTGCAGCTACCACCGCACCCGTATCATCTACCCTGAACACCTCCAGGTTCATGTCTTTGTTATTAATCTGGAAGAGCGTCAGGTTAAAGCGCAGCCTGTTATTAAACCATTCTGTCTTAAGTCCTGCCTCTAGCTGATCGATGCGTTCGGCGCCAAGGGCTTTCCTGTTAACATCTACAACTGCCGCAGAGCGCGGATTGGAACTGTTGGTATAAGAGCCGAAAATATTGATGTTGTCTTTTACCATGAACATGACACCCGCCAATGGATTCCAGAAATCAGACGACTCGCTGGTCTCTCCGCCCGCACTTGTTTTGTTTGTGCTGTACCGCACGCCACCGTACACTCTTGCCCATTTTGTCAGCTGTATAACATCCTGAAAAGTGGCGCCAAAACGGTGGTCGTAGGATTGGTTTTCTCTTGTCAGCTCAAAAGCAGGCACACCCTCCGGAAGAGAGTTCGATACAGTGGCCGGGTCAAACACATTAATCCTGTCTATGGCGATGGAGTTGTAGCTTGGCTGGTAAAGGTCTATGTAACGGTAATCGACACCAGCTTGGAAAGTATGCAGTATGCTTCCGGTTTTTACTTTCCGCCCAATTAAATCAAACTGCAGCACCGTACTCTTGTCATCGCGGGTGGAGTTATGGGCGATGGAGCGGTTGTACCAGTTCACCTGGTTTCCATTGATGTCGTTGGCAACGTCCTGCTTTACAGCAGAGAGGTTACTCTTGATAGCATCTGCATCATAGTCTGAGTGAAAAGCGGCTGCACGTATATATAAATTGTTGTTCAGGTTATGCCTGAAGCGGGCAGCGTAGGTGCTATGCCGCACATCCGTCAGGTCAGACTCGAACCCAAGGAAGCGATTGGAGGGCAGGTCATAGATTTCATTCTTCAGGTTACCCACCGAAAGGTTTACCGTACCAACATCAATGCTTTGCTCCTCATCAAAATAATCCATTTCCAGGGTCAGGGTACTCCTGGCATTCGGGCGCCACTCTATAGAGGGATTGATGTAGAACGACTCATTGCGCATGTGGTTACGGAACTTACCCCCGTTTTCATAGGAACCGTTTAAGCGCACCGACAGTGTTTTTGAATCATTTACCACGCGCTGCACATCAAAAGCAGGGCGAACAAGGCCCCAGCTTCCCGCACGCAGCGATACAGTACCTCCGTTCTCGAACTTCGGCGTTTTGGTCACGATGTTCACAATACCGCCCGGCCCACCCAGGTCAGTTGCCGCACCCATCGTAATGGAACTGGCTCCCTTCAACACCTGTATGCTTTCCACACCCTGCATGTCCGTGGAGAAACCGCCACCGCGGAAATCCGTCATCACCCGCACCCCGTTTTTTAGCGTCGGAATACCGCGAAACCCCCTGGAGGAGATACTTTCCCGCACACCACCAAAGGTAGCGTAGGTATACACGCCCGGCACATTGCGTACTCCTTCTATAACAGTTAAAGCTCCCTGCTGCTCAATCAGCCGCTCCGAAATAACAGAGATGCTCTGAATCTGCTCGCTCGGCTTGAGCGGCAGGCGCGTAATGGCATCCAGTTTCTCAGGTTGTTTATCGCGCTCCCCGAACACTTCTATCTCCGCTACTGCATTTGTCTTAACAGTTAATCTTAATGTTACTTCTTCTGTTTCGCCTCTCTCCAACTGCACTTGAATTGTCTTACTCTCAAAGCCTATAGAAATGGCCCGCACCAGGTATCTTCCTTCGGACAGTTTGTGCATATCGAAAAAGCCATTCTCGTTGGTGATGGTGCCAAAGCGGGTATCCTCCAATACAACACTGGCTGCCGCTATGGCCTCACCGTTTTCCTGCAGTACATGGCCTTTGATGCCTGCATGGCGATGCTGCGCCCACACCAGTTGTGTAAAGAGAATGCAGAGCATGAGAAGCGTATTACTTTTATTCATTATGTTTATTTAGTCTTATTATAAATAACTAACTTTGGCAAAAGTAAGTGAAGCAACGGGGGGCGGTTATCGAAAATGGAATTAAAAATATCGCGAAAAGAAATATTATGAAGATCACCTCCAAAGTAAACGCTGTGGACGCCTGGATATGCCATGAGGAACTTGCCCCAGCCTACGACAATTGCTGTCTGCCACAGGAAAAGGAAGTGGTGCTTCAGGATCCGGCCATTGCTGTTCTTCGCAGCACACAGATTTGTGCAAGCGGTCTTTTCATTATAGACACACAGTTAGCTTTTAACCAGCCAGTGTGCGATAAATTTGAGGTATCCGGCGAGAGCATCATAATGGGTTTCTACCTGGAAGGGGAAGCTTCTTCAGAAATAACCGGCTTATTAAAGCAATCAGTTAATCCGGCTAACATCCACTACATCTGCTATACCCCTGCTTTTAAGGCCGAATTCCGGATGCCGCCGCACAAGCTGCACCGGTATTTCCTAGTCATCTTATCAAAAGAATTTTACTTCCGGTTACTGCACCAGCAAAGCGAGCTTCACCAGGACTTTGCAGAGCATGTGCTGCAGGGCCACCATACCTACCTCAGCAAAGAGCCATTGGAAATAACGCCGGAAATGAAGTGGGTGCTGAATGATATCCGTAACTGCCAGCGCAAAGGCCCTTTAAAAAGGCTTTACCTCGAAGCGAAGGTAATGGAGTTGCTGATGCTCCAGATGGAGCAATGGCAGCAGTTGCAGGAGCAACACCCAGTAAACAGTATGTTGCGGGGAAACGATGCACAGCGCATAGCTGAGGCCAGGGCCATTCTGGAAGAAAGCTACCACAACCCTCCTACCATACAGGAGTTGGCACGCCTCGTTTACCTGAACGAAACTAAGCTGAAACAAGGCTTCAAGGCGAGCTACAGCTATACCATACATGGGTATGTGGTGTGGCTCCGGATGGAGAAAGCGAGGCAACTGCTAACGCAAGCACAGCAAAGCATTGGAGACGTTGCCTACCAGGTAGGCTATAAAAACGCGGCACACTTTACAGCAGCCTTTAAAAAACACTTCGGTTTTCTGCCGAGTGAAATAAAGATATGAGCCTCCTCGCTGCCCCTGCTTTTCCTGCTCCTACACAGGACTGTAAAAGCCATAGAGTTTGTTCAAATTAGCTGCAGGCCTTTCCCCTGAACAAACAAAATGAAGACTCCTAACTGAACAGACAGATAAAAAGCCCGAAAAGCATGTGTTCAACTGGCTCTGTTAAGGGGTAAGAGAGGTTTGAGGTGGTGGAGCAAAAGGAGCAGTCTGGCTCAAAAAGCACCTAAAGGCTGAGTATACGGGGTTCAAAAACCTTTCGTCCCTCTATTTACGTTTTTTATTCTAAAGATAATCTATGGAAAACAGAGCGAAAACTATTCTTGCTTATTTTGTACTGATTGTTGTTGGCCTGTTTTTCTTATTCTATGGCCTTGTAAAGGCAAAGGTTTTTCTGGCTCCCCTTTCTGTGGCAGCCTTGCTTGCCATGGTAGTGCTGCCTGTTGCCCGTTGGATGGAGAATAAGGGCCTGAGTAGGGCCTGGGCTTCTTTGTTCTCAGACCTGTTCATCCTGTTCTTCTTTGTGTCGATAGCTGGCGTCATTGGCTATCAGGTAAACAGCTTTTCGCAGGACTGGCCAAAGATAAAAGAAAGGATTGTCCCGAAAGTCCATGACCTGCAGGAATACATAGCAGAGAAAACAGGCATATCTGTGGAGCAGCAGAACAGAAGCTTGCCGATTCTGGGCAGCGACTTCGGAACAGATGGGCAGGTGAAAAACAGTTCCTCAACCCAACTACAGGGAAACCAAAGCTCGGCTGTATACGGCCCGGCAAGTCAGCCGTCCAACGGCGGAGTTATGTCCTCGGCAGGAAGTTATATGATGCGGTTCCTTGCATTCCTTGGAACATTTCTGCTCACCTTTGTCTATATCTTTTTCTTGCTGCTTTACAGGAACAAGTTCAGAAGGTCCTTCATTAAAATGGCTCCGGAAGAGAGAAAAGGGGCAGTTGAGAACATAATCTCCGGTTCAGTAAAGGTGGCGCACGGATACCTTTTTGGCAGGTTGATTCTCATTATTATTCTGGCTGTCATCTACTCTGTCGGGCTTTCTTTGTCTGGTGTCCGGCAGGCTATCTTTATTTCCATACTGGCAGCCGTACTTACCCTTATTCCCTACATCGGGAACATGATTGGCTATGCTTTAGCTATAGCCATGGCTTTTCTTTCGGGTAGCGGCGTTACAGGAGCATTGGGGGTCACGGCTACTTTTGCAGTGACGCAGTTTGTGGAAAGCTATATTCTGGAGCCGTACATTGTCGGCGATAAGGTAAGCATCAACCCTATTTTTACTATCCTGGCGGTGGTACTGGGTGGTGCAGTGTGGGGTATAATCGGTATGCTCGTGGCCATACCAGCCCTTGGCATAGCCAAAGTTGTTTGCGACAATATTCCGGCGCTTCAACCGCTAGGGTATTTGTTCGGCGATGAGGACATTGGTGACAAGGATGACAACAGCAACATTTTTCAGAAGATAAAGCGTTGGGCAGCGGGTAAGTGAGGTATAAAGATGAAGTACGGACACTGCATCTACATCCTCCTCACTTCCTTTAAACCAGCACCCTAATCTGGGAGCAGCTACTTGTTAATCAGGATCTTCTTTGCCAGGTCTATCTCCTCCTGCAGGATGGTATGTGATCTTCCCTGGTATATCTTCTTTGTCACTTCTGCTCCTTTTTCCTCCATTATCTTCACCGTTTCGTCTACTCTGCTTACCGGTACATGCGGGTCCGGATCGCCGGTGGTGATGAGAACGGGGGTACCATCAAAGCTGCCTTTATAGTTGCTGGTATCCAGTTGCTGACCAATAAGACCTCCTGTAAAAATGAGCAGCCCCCCAAAGCGCTGTGCGTTCCGGGTGGCATACTCTGCAGTCAGGCAGGCACCCTGTGAAAAGCCAAGCAGGAAGATGTCTCTACTCTCAATTCCCTGTTCTTTTATGGAAGTAACAGTTTTGTGGATCAGTTCCAGGGCAGAATCCAATGCCGGCTGGTTTTGCGAAGCAGGGGCCATAAAGGAATAGGGGTACCAGCTTTGGTTAGTGGCCTGTGGTGCAAAAAGAGAGAAATCAGAGGCATATAAATGCGCACTCAACGACAGTATACTTTCTGCTGTAGCTCCCCGCCCGTGTATCAAAATAAGGGCTTTACCTGTTTTCTCCAGCGGCTGACCGTGGGTAATTATGGTTTGTTCGTGTGTGTACATAAACGATGTAATTTGCAGATGAAGAAAAGCGCTACCTCTCCACGCATCTTTCAGTGTAACAAAAACGGAATTATAGTGCCTGTTAAAGTTGAATTATGCTGATAGCATTAACCCACCCCTACCCCTCCAAGGAGGGGAATTTCAGCTTGAATAAAATATTCCCTTCCTCGGAGGGGCAGGTTCCCCTAACTGAGCAAAGTCTCTGTTTTAAAGCAGCATCCAGGAAAGAAACTCAATCAAGTTTCGGCAGCACTGCTTCTATCCTGGCTCTGTGCGCTTCGTACTGCGGCGGCAGCAGAAGGCTGCTTCCGAGTTTGTCAACGGGCTCATCAATAGCAAAGCCAGGGTTATCGGTGGCAATTTCGAACAGTACGCCACCCGGCTCCCTAAAGTAGAGCGAGTAAAAGTAGTTACGGTCTATTTTATCTGTGATGTTCAGGCCCCTGCCGGCTATCCTTTCCCTGAATCTCATCAGTGTTTCCTCATCCTTCACCCGAAAAGCGATGTGATGATTTGTACCGGCACCGCCATCCCCACGATTTGCAGTAGGCTCCTCTATCAGATCGATAATGGCGGCGTTATCAACGGCATCTGTCATGTAGCGGTGATAGTTACCGTTTTGCTCCAGCAGTTTAAAGCCTAACAGCTCCGTTAGTACTTCTGCCGTCTGCTTCACACTTCGCAGGGTGAGGGTGACGCTGTGGAAACCTCTGGTAGCCACGTTTGCCTTCACTTCACCTGTTTCCCAGGGCTTTCGGGTATCGTTGTTTTTCGGAATCACCAGTTCCAGCTGCAATCCGTCCGGGTCTTTAAAAGAGATGTACTGCTCCCCAAACTTTTCTGCAGGCTGGCTGAAAGTAACATCATGCTCCTGCAGGCGCTTGATCCAAAAATCGAAGCTGCCCTCGGGCACTGAGTAGCCAATATGTGACGCCATGCCGGTACCTACCCGGCCACGACGCGATCCCTCATATGGGAAGAAGGTAAGAATAGTACCCGGACTACCCACTTCGTCGCCGTAATATAAGTGATAGGTGCCAGGGTCGTCAAAATTTACAGTCTTCTTTAGCAGGCGAAGACCCAGGACCTTAGTGTAAAAATCCAAATTCTGTTTGGCTCTGTCGGCTATCGCCGTAATGTGGTGCAAGCCTAAAATTCTGTCTTCCATAGTTGGTCTTTAATGGTTAACGGGTACTTCTATTACGAGAAATTTGCTGTCGGTTAAACAGGTAATGTGCAGATGGTCTGTTTCCCATACACCTATGGCGTCCCGCTGCTCGAGTGGCTCTTCGTTATTTATCAACAAACTCCCGCTGATATTAAAGACATACACCGCCTTGTTCACCGGGTTCAGCTGATACCTTACTTCCTTGTCTCTTTCGAAACTCCCTATCAGTAACTTTGCATTCTGGTTTATCCAACAGTGCCCCTGCCCTTCCTCGTTACTGACAATTGTTACTAACTTATTTAAACGGTTCTCTTCCGGGAAATACCGGCGCTGGTAACGGGGGGTGATGTTCTGCAGCTTCGGCTCAATCCAGATCTGCAGGAAGTTCACTTCATCGTTTCCAACGTTGTGTTCTTCATGGCGCAGGCCTGTGCCGGCACTCATAATCTGTACCCAGTCTTTGTGCACTACCTCTTTGTAGCCCAGGGAGTCAATGTGATTCATGGAGCCAGCCAGCATAACGGAAATAATCTCAATGTTACTATGAGCGTGCAGGCCGAAGCCATTTTCAGGCGCTACAAAATCATCATTAAATACGCGAAGCAGACCGAAACCAGTACGAACCGGTTCATAGTGGCTGTTGAAGCTGAACGTTAAATTACTTTTCAGCCAGCCAATGTCTTTGAGACCGCGCTCACCGGACTTGAATTTCTTATGTTTCATAGTTTCTGATGTTGTGATGAATAACGGTTCTGCCGCCACCACCAGGCGCAATACGTTCAATACGTTTTAAAACAAAAGGTAAGACGTATGACACAGGATATTACTGCTCGTTTATTGTCCTGTGCCATACGTCTCGTACAACTGCCTAAGCTTGCTTAACCAACTGAATCTCAGCTTGAAGCTTGATCTCATCGCTAACCACTACGCTACCGGCCTCTGTTACAGCATCCCAGGTCAGGCCAAACGCTTTGCGGCTGATTTTACCTGTCAGGGTGAATCCTGCTTTTGTCTGTCCGTAAGGGTCTACAACAATTCCGCCGAATTCCACATTAACTGTAACAGGTTTTGTATTGCCTTTGATTGTCAGGTTACCGTGTAGTTTATAATCGTCGCCACCTGCGTTCTCATAGTTGGTGCCTTCAAAGCGTATCTCTTCGTGCTCCGCCGCATCAAAGAAGTCAGCAGACCTTAGGTGCGTATCACGCTGCTCATTGTTGGTGCTGATAGAGTTTACATCTGCCGTGAACACCACGTTGGCAGGGTTCGAGAACTGCTCATCTTCCGTTTCAGCTTCCACATTAAAATTCTGGAAGTAACCCGTAACGGTAGTGATCATGAGGTGCTTTACTTTAAACTGTACTTCGCTGTGTGTCGGGTCAACTGCCCATTTTACTTTAGCCATTTTTTCAGGTTTTTATTAAGAGAATATTCTGCTGAGTGAACAACAAAACAAATGTATATACATTTAATGTATATACATAATTTTTAGCAAAAAAAGATTCCCTCGAAACAACTATTTGCCTTGAGGTTTTGGCTAAAGCTGCAAAGGCTGACTTTACATCCTGTATCTTTTAATACAATGAGTGCCAGTAGTTGAAGACAACGTAAACAGCGAAAGTTACTTAATCCAGTTTCGGAAGCACCTGCTCCAGTTCTTCCCTTCTGTGTTCATAACGCTCCGGTAGTTTCAGGCTTGTGCCTAAACTATCCAAAGGCTCATCAGCTGTAAAACCGGGGTTGTCGGTGGCAATCTCGAATAG
Organism: Pontibacter toksunensis; assembly: GCF_042686245.1. Classification (NCBI taxonomy): domain Bacteria; kingdom Pseudomonadati; phylum Bacteroidota; class Cytophagia; order Cytophagales; family Hymenobacteraceae; genus Pontibacter; species Pontibacter toksunensis. The sequence goes on from NZ_JBHUOX010000010.1 coordinate 20,596, forward strand.
CACGCCGCCTGGCTCCCTGAAATAAACAGAGTAAAAGTAGTTGCGGTCTATCTGCTCGGTTACCTCCAGCCCCTTTGCAGCAATCTGGTTTCGGTACTCCATCAACACCTGTTCATTTTCTACCCGAAAAGCCACATGATGCACTGTACCACCTGCCAGATGGCCGCGCATCTCGTGAGGCACTTCCACTATGTCCACAATGGCGGCATTTTCTACTGCATCTGTGCTGAACCTGTAGCGGTTTACGTGCTTGTCAGTCTGCTTATAGCCTAAAACATCCGTCAGAATTTCTGCCGTCGCTTTTACGTCATTCAGCGTCAGCGTAACGTTATGAAAACCTTTGGTGGCCACTTCCGCGCGCACCTCCGGTGTTTCCCATGGCTTTCTGCTGTCCGGACTCACAGATTCAATCAGTTCCAGCTTTAACCCGTCCGGATCGAGGAAGGTCAGGTAGCGCTCCCCAAATTTTTCTGCCGGTTTGTTGTAGGTCACGTTGTACTGCTCAAAGCGTTTTAACCAGAAGTCAAAGCTGCCTTTCGGCACTGAAAAGCCTATTTCTGTTGCCATAGCAGGTCCTCTTCTGCCCGGTACTATTTCTCCCCAGGGGAAAAACGTCAGAATGGTCCCTGGGGAACCTACCTCATCTCCATAATAAAAGTGGTAAGTTTTAGGGTCATCGAAGTTTACGGTCTTTTTTAAAAGCCGCAGCCCCAGCACGTTGGTATAGAAGTTCAGGTTGCGCCTGGCATCTCCTGCAATAGCGGTTATGTGATGCAGACCTAAGAGTTTATGGATCATTGGTAAGTTTTTTCCTGATTAAGAAAGAGCCTGCCGATCTGTGCGATTAACTCTTCATGTATGCATTAAACTATGGCACGGTTGTCTTCTTTGGCTCGTCTACACTCCATTTCTTTCTATGATCCCCGTTTTATGTGATACTTAAATCAACCCCTGCCGGTTTTACAGTGACCGTTTTCATTTTCTTTATACTCAGACAAGCTTCATTTTTACTTACAGAAGAGAATAAGGGTTGTAAATGCGTTAACAATATGTTGTTGTGCATCATGATTACAGAGCAGAAAAAAGCAGCAGGTAGATAATCTGCAAAGCGTGACTATTATAACCTCCGTAGAATCCAGTCAAAATAATGAAAAACCCTTTCTAAAAAATGTCTGAACCTTTTTTGGCTGTTTCGGTTATTATCGTAACTTTACGATGATAAAGCATTTCTATGGGAGTAACTAAAACAGAAGCATTCACAAATACGGACCTGGTGCTGGCGAAATATGCAAAGGCGCTGGCGCATCCTGCCCGGGTGGCCATCCTGCGTATTTTGCTGGAGCGACAGTCGTGCATCTGTGGCGATATTGTGGAAGAACTGCCGCTGTCGCAGTCTACTGTGTCGCAGCACCTGAAAGAGCTGAAAGAAGCAGGACTCATAAAAGGAGACATAGACGGCAAGAAAGTTTGTTATTGCATTGATGCGCAATCCTGGAAAGAGGCACAACAAATGCTGCAGGTCTTCTTCTCTGGTTACGTTTCTTGCAATAGCAGTTGCTGCTAAAAAAATTTAATCTGATTAATCGTAATAAACCGATAAAACAATGGAAAAGATAAACAACGCAGAAGAACTAAAACAACTGGTAAAAGAGAAGTATGGCGAGATAGCCCTGCAAAGCAAAGAGCAGAACGAAGCCTCCTGCTGCGGGGCCACCGGCTGCTGCACTGTAGACTATGCTATTTTCGCTGATAATTATACGCAACTGGAAGGCTATAACCCAGACGCAGACCTGGGATTGGGATGTGGTGTGCCAACAGAATTTGCGCAGATAAAACCCGGAGATGTGGTGATTGACCTTGGCTCCGGTGCTGGCAACGACTGCTTTGTAGCCCGTGCCATAGTAGGCGAAACAGGCAAAGTGCTGGGTGTGGATATGACAGAAGCGATGATTGCGAAAGCACGTGACAATGCTGAAAAGCTCGGTTTCCACAACGTGGAGTTCCGCCAGGGCGAGATTGAGGACCTGCCCATTGCGGCTAACCGGGCGGACGTGGTTATCAGCAACTGTGTGCTGAACCTGGTGCCAGATAAACGCAAGGCCTTTGCCGAAACATTCCGTGTGCTGAAGCCGGGCGGACATTTCAGCATCTCTGATGTGGTATTGGCAGGCGAGTTGCCGGAAGGACTGGTGAAAGCCAGCGAACTTTATGCCGGTTGTGTGTCGGGTGCCATCCAGAAGGAAGAATACCTGCAAATAATCCGGGAAGCTGGATTCGATAACGTGGTGGTGCAAAAAGAAAAGGCTATTCAGGTACCAGACGAGATCCTGAAGGATTACCTCGATGAAGCAGGCCTCCGCTCTTTCCGCGAGAGCAACACTGGCATCTTCAGCATCACCGTGTATGGCGACAAGCCTGCCGGTTCGGCTTGCTGTGCCCCCGGCGCAGGCTGCTGCTAAAACCCTTCAATTCAAAAGCCCCCGCATAGATTTATACCTGTGCGGGAAAAGCTTTTACAGACTATGGAACACTGCGCTCCCGCACATAACCAAATTGGCCTCGGCTATTTGAACCGCTACCTTACCCTCTGGATTTTCCTGGCGATGCTGGCTAGGGTTGCCACTGGCAAATTTCTACCTGAAAGCTCCGGCTACGTTAACGCGCTCTCCAGCGGCACAACCAACATCCCGATAGCCATAGGTCTTATCCTGATGATGTACCCGCCACTGGCAAAAGTTAATTATCGGCTACTGCCAAAGGTGTTCGGAAATGTTGAAGTCATCAGCTTCTCGCTGCTGCTGAACTGGGTCCTCGGGCCACTGCTGATGTTCGTGCTGGCCATTACGTTTCTGCGCGACTACACTGAATACATGACAGGCCTGATTCAAATTGGCCTTGTCCGGGTAAATGTGGCTGTGTGGTTCAGGAGAAAGTACTTCCCTGATTCACCACTGCAACAGGCTCCGGCAGGAAGCTTAACTTCCTTTACCTGCAGCTAAAACCCTATACCTGGCTTTATTTACCTGAAGTTCATCATCTAAAGCAAAAAACATGAAAATCGCTCTTTTCTCGGATATACATGCCAACCTTCCGGCCCTGCAAGCCATGTTTTCAGACATGGAAACCCGCGACATAGATGCCACCTATTGCCTCGGGGACCTGGTGGGGTATAACATCTGGCCAAACGAGGTTATCAATGAAATACGAAAACGCAACATCCCCACCATCGCAGGCAACTACGACTATGGCATCGGCAGAAACAGCAACGAGTGCGGTTGCGCCTATAAGACAGACGAGGACAAGGCCATGGGTAAGGTATCCATCTCCTACACTAACGAGGTAGTGCAGCAGACTGAGCGCCAGTACCTGCGCACCCTGCCCGCCCACATCCGGGTTGAATACCAGCTAAACAACGACCAACTAAACCTCTTGCTGGTGCATGGCAGCCCGCGCAAAATAAATGAGTACCTGTTTGAGGACCGGGAGGAGAAAAGCCTGCGCCGCATTATGCAGGACGCTGATGCTGACATTATGTGCTTCGGCCACACGCATAAGCCATTTCACCGTGTGCTGCCACAGGATGATCAAGCCTCTAGCCGCTACCGCCACGCGATCAACATTGGTTCTGTAGGTAAACCGAAAGATGGCGACAGCAGGGGCTGCTATGCCATTATAACCCTAGATGAAAATGCGCGTGAAGCCGTAAGTGAGAGTATAAAAGTGGAGTTCGTCCGGTTTGCGTACGATGTGGAGAAAGCAGCAAAAGCTGTAGAACAAAGCCTGCTTCCAAATAAGTACGCGGATATGCTTCGAAAGGCGTATTGATATTTTTTAGAATCAAACAGGATTGCGGGACTCAGATTCCTTTCCTAGCAACTGTCTGTAATGTCAAAGCATCCGGAGAGCTACCTGCTGATAGTCCCTCCGGATGACAGATCAATGCAGTATGCTTTTTACCTGCTCAGCAGTAGCTTCACTGTCTGTACCTCGGCACCTGCTATCAACCGCACAAAGTAGAGTCCGTTAGAGAGCCTCTCTTCGTTAACAACGAACTCGTATTGCCTGCCAGCCCCTGCCCTGCCGCTTCCGACGTTTCTCACAAGTGTTCCGTTCATGTCATACAGCCCTAAGGTATACTCCTGCTCCTGGTCCAGGGTAAAGGTGACGGTCGCTTTTCCTGAGAATATAGTTGGATACGCCTGTAGGACGTGCTTCTCAGGTACAGAACCCTCGCTCATTCCCTCTGCCAGAGCAGCTAAATTTTCCAGCGACCGACCCAGTGGCCGGTGAATAACAATCTGGCCTCCCTCTATGGCTGTTGAGGCGACGGCACCCTCTCCTGCTCCTGCCTGGTTGTCATACACGACACGACCAGATGCTATTTCCCATATCTTCAGGCGCAGCCGGTCCCGCTGATGACCCTGCCCAACATCTCCGTCCACAGCAGCTACCAGAAAGCCATAACCTTCCATCCCGTTTACTATACCAAGGCCTGTGTAATTGGCCATGTCGCCAGAGATAACTAGGCGCATGGGTGTATGGGCAGCACTGCGAAAATCAAGGCCACCGCTACTGAAGCGGAAGACGGTGTAGCCGGGAACGGTCCGGGCGTCTTTGGCATACCACGAGGCAAAGGCAAAATGCAACCTGCCACCCACCTGCATGTAAGGCAGCGCAGGATTTACAGGAGAGTCAAACCAGCCGGCGCCAATCACGAAGCCAGCATTGGGATCGAATACGGCTACCGTCAGTGTGGTGTCCTGAGCTAGGCAGGCTTCTCCGGCACTGTAAGATGCCCTTACCTCATACATACCTGCTTCAGTAGGCCAGTCCAACATAACCTGCCCGGTACCCTGCCCAGAGATGGGTACAGTTTGTTCTCCGCTGACAGTCCAGTTAAAAGTATCAGCCCCTGTACCGGCCAAAGTATAGCTGGCATCCTGGGTGCCGGCACGCACTGTTGAAGGCCCTGTGATTCCTTGTGCTACAACAGGAGTACAGCCGCCGTTCTGGCTATACTTGATTGTCAGGAAATCGCCATACGTCCTGTTTGAGAAACTGGAGCCGGACACGTATACATTGCCCAGTTCATCTAAACTAATTGTACGGCCTTCTTCATCAATTCCCTCTTTCAGCACCTCCCACAATATTGCCCCATCTGAACTATTGTACTTCAGCGTTGCCACAGCCCCTGCTCCTTCATTACCTGCACCTGTTATAGTTTGCCCGGTCACGTATACTCCTCCCACACTGTCTGTTGTAATGTCATAGGCCCGTGACACAGAAAGACCTTCCCCATAGGTTTGTGCCCAGGCTTGCTCACCGTCTGAAGCTTCATATTTTACAGTTAAAAATTTTGCCTGAAACTCCTGATCAGAGGACATTAAAGAACTGTATCCAGATATGTATACTCCGCCAGCATAGTCTACTGCCATACCGCTTATGCCGCTTGGGTTATCGAATCTTTTTGCCCACAATTGGCTCCCATTTTGGCTATCATATTTGATGGTAGAAAATGATACTTTGTTATATTCTCCAGTGCTATAGCCCGCAACGTATACTCCATTCTCCCTATCAAGAACAAGCGCAATTGCAGCATCGTATCCATATCCACCATCGTATCGGGCCATCCAAACTTGCTCGCCATCTGAGGCCCTATATTTAAATGTTACAAAATCTTTTCCATTATAATCATCTGAACTGTATGTTGCACCACCTGTCACATAAACACCACCTGCGTTATCCACTGCAATGGCATGTGCCTCATCGCTGAGGTTATAGCCGCCATCATAGCGCCTTACCCACACCTGCTCTCCGTTCGTGGCATTGTATTTTACGGTAGCAAAGTCACTGTTGAAAGAAGGATTAGAACTGTAACTCTGGCCAGTTACATACACTCCGTCTTCCTCATCCAATGCAATTGCATAAGCCCCATCAGTATTATTATCCCCACCATCGAAAAGAGCCTCTCAAACTACCGCACCATCTGATGCGTTTAATTTTAAAGTCAGGAAGTCACTTCTAACAGCAAGGCCGGAGGTACCTGCCAAGTACACACCACCAGCGCCATCCAACGCAATGGCTTCTAACCTGTCATGTACGCCACCATCATAGGTTCTTACCCATAGCTCCTCTCCCGAATTAGAGTATTTTACAACCCTGATGTCGTTCCCAATACCAAAACCAGTGCTTATCCCGGCAACGTAAATGTTTCCCGCTGCATCCACTGCTGAAGCTCTAACAAAATCATGTAGATGACCTGTTGCTTCATATTGTTCATTCCATAAAACAGCACCCCTCTCCACACTATACGAAACTATAAAAAGGTTACTGTTTATCCTGTTATCTGTAGTATATGCTGAACCCATCACATAGGGGATCCCAGATTCATCCACGAGTAGCGCGATATGAGGGGTAGACGTTAAGCTCCTAAAAGGCCTAAGCGAAGTAAGGCTGGCCCTATAAAACTTATTCCAGATGAGGCTACCGTTCATGCTGTTGATACGAAGCGTTGCAATACCGTTATCTATACCTACAGAATCGCTTATGCTGGTCAGGTACACATCATCGGCATTCCCGACATGAACCTGAGGTGCAGAAAGGAAATTTCCAGTAACCCCGGTAAATGTTTCTTCCCAAAGCCCCTCTCCACTAGCAGACTCGTATTTTATAGTATAGAACGTCCTTTGGGCATTACTTAATCCGAAATGACCTGCCACATAAACCCCTCCCGAACCATCCAGCGCGATGGAAGGGTCCGTTGCAGAATTACTGTTGTAGCGGGATTCCCATACCTGGTTTCCATTCTCGCTGTTATACTTCATGGTAACCACGCCAGCGCTAACCCCACCAGTACCGAACATACTTCTATATTTCGCTGCCACGTATACATCACCTTCATCGTCTATTGCAAGAAATGTATTAATGGGCTGAAACTGCAGTGAGCCCCCAACGTCTACAAGAGTGTCACCGGTATAGGCAGCGCTCCACAGTTCTTCTCCATTATCAGCATCATACCTGATGGTGGCGATATCATATACTTGATAGCTCGGGCCATGTCCTGGAAAGGATATAACTTCTCTAAAGCTTTTGCCTGTCACGACAACCCCTCCCTCTTTATCCACTGCGATAGCAGAAGCCTTATCATTCCCTTTACCAACCCCATCATACTGCCTGTCCCAAAGCAAGTCTCCGTTCATACCATTGTATTTTAGCGTTAGGTAATTTTGCAAAGTAGAACTCGCTATGCTTGTTCCTGTCAGGTATAGGTTAGCAGACTCATCTATTGTGACAGCATGTACTTCTTTATCTTCATCCCCTTCAGCGAATTCTGAATCCCAAATTTTCTCTCCGTTTTCTACATTAAGTTTAAACAGAATAATATCCTGTTTTATTATGAAGGGAGCAGTCTCCGTCTGCCTGACACCGGTCACATAAACGCCACCCAACCCATCAAGGACTATGGCACGGGCTTCATCACTAAACTGCGAAATGCTCCTGCCGCTTTCTTCTACAAACCTTGAAGCCCAGAGTACTTCCCCGGATGGGGAGTACTTCACCGTCAGGATTTCTCCGTGGTTCTGCAACGAGCCAAAACTGTAAGCAGGTGCAGTGAAACTGGTACTTGTTAAATATATATTCCCTTCCGCGTCTATGGCCGAGGCCTGGAAGTATTCATCCCCCGGCCCTTCACCATCGTGGAGCCGGACCCATTCCTCCGTCACGTTTTGGGCAAGAGAAGGAATGCAGCGCACCAGGCAAATGATAATAAAAAAGTAAGGAAAAAGCTGGCGGAAACAAGGCATTCCAGTTAAAAGTGAAAGTACGGGAGAAATCATACGCCAGAAAATGAAATATTTTAGATTACAAACCAGGCAGGTAAAACTCCTTAACTGAGAATGAAATGGCTACAAAGGAAGTTAAGGTAGAAAAGAGGTGAAGGGCAGTTAAAGCCAGCAGCGATAACAGCAGAAGGTAACTGAACTGCCAGTATCACCAGAGGGTAGTAGTTAGGCGCAATTTTACAAGCCGCCCCGGATTCACATTTCAGGTAAAGCTGCTGCGAAAACAGCAAAAGCGGCAAGCATTGGCAGCAGTGAAAACATGCATGTGGCATTTTCCTGCTTACGTTTAATCATGTATGGTTTTAAATTAAAAAAGTTTCTTCTGTACAGAAGTTTTTGTCTCTTCTGAAGAAAGCAAAGCAGAAAGGAGCGCAAAATGCAGCTTACCCCTGCTGTAATACAAAAAATTTTTAGACTCCCTGTTACTATATTATACACAATTAATCATAGCAACAACTGAATATTCAGGAGGCGGGGTTATACAATATAATAATATTTTGTTATTTTTATATTTAAAGTTGTTTTGTACGTATAGTTGTTTTTACCTTCAGCATTTAAACCCTGCTTCAATGATTGTTCTAAGGGATCACCCCGGGAGGCTGTGTAACAGATTGTGGTCTTATGTGCCCTTTATTTCTTTCTGCCTGAAACACGGGCAGGAGCTGCTTATACTTCATTTCGATAGATATTACGATTTGTTTGACGACCTGGAGGCTGTACCCGGTATTCGGCTGCAGAAACACCATACTGCAGGGAAACTCACCCTGGGCAGCAGGCTGCTGCACCGTGTTATCCCGAAGCTACCGGAGCCTGCACTTCGATTTACGAATATTTATTCTGACAAAGACTTCTGGGAAAACGAACGCTGGAGTTCTGCTTTGCCTGCTCATAAAACACATATATACTTTAAAAGCGGAGTGGAACACCTGCAAAAAAGCCTTTTTCTACCTGAACACCACGAGAAAGTACGCCTGTTATTCAGGCCCAGGCAGGCGATTATATATAAGATAGCGCAGCAGCTAGAGGAACAACGCACAAAGCATCAGGTTGTAGTGGGCGTACACATCCGCCGGAGCGACTACCGCTGGTTTAAAAGAGGCGCCTACTACTTCCAAGACTCTACCTATTACAATTACATGGCAGCACTGGAGACAGAGCTGCAGGCAGCCGGAAAAAGTGTTTCCTTTTTACTTAGCTCTGACGAGAAATTAAATCAATCCCATTTCAAAGGGCTGAACACCTTCCAGATTTCCAACTCTGTGGATGTAGAGGACTTGTATGCTTTGAGCTTAACAGATTATATTATAGGAGTTCCAAGTACTTTCTCTATGTGGGCCTCCTTTTATGGGAAGGTACCTCTCCGGATTCTACAGTTTGAGGATGAGAAAATTTCCTTAAATCAATTCAGCGTGATTGTAGCACAGGATGTGTTTGAAAATGGGGAAAGGTTTACTCATCACGACTGGCTTAACAAAAGCACCGGCCTGAAAGGTCAGGCACAAATACTCCTCAAGGCGCAAAACAGTGCCTTCCCGGAACCGCAGGTAAAACCAGATATGGAGAAAAGTACAGACATAAAGTACCTTTATATGCAAAATTCCTCATTTTTTAAATTTTGAGAATCAGAACAAAGATCGGGCTCTTTCCAACTCTCACTAATCTGAAACTTAAATCAAAGTAATTCTTCATTGCCTGCTTACATGCGTCAACTTAAAGTTTGTTATGTTATTTATGGGGAGGAGATATGGAGCCCCTTGCTTAAAAGGCAGGTGCTGGAGTTGCTACAAACAGTGGCCGGATTAGACAAGCGCCTGAAGATACGGCTTTTGTACATCTACCCCTGGTTCTGGCAATATACCAAAAAGAGCCATTTCGAAAACTTCAAAAAAGAATTCACTGCACACCCGGTTGAGCTGAAATTTCTGCCGGTTCCTTTCCCGTTTCCGTTGCCTTACTTTTTTCCTGTCTATAAAAAGGGGCTGGGCTTCAGGCCGCATGAAGCCCACACCGGCACTTTTCTATGGGTGCTAAAACTGCTGATGCTGCCATTGCTCTACAAATATTTTCTTGTAGATGGTTTTTCAATCTTTCATTGCAGGAGTTACCGGGCAGCTGCTACCGTGCTAGCTTTTAAGAAGCTAAGTGGCCGTATCAAACTGATATTTGATCCACGTTCCGATTATCCGGAGGAAAACCTTATACAGAACTCATGGAAAAGAGAAAGCGCGCCTTTCCGATTCTGGAAAAGACAAGAGAAGGAGCTTTTAGAAAAGTCCTCTGTTACCGTGTGCATCTCTGATCAATACCACCAGCATTACCAGAAAATCAGTCCGGGGTTTGCTTTCAGAGTGATTCCTAATAATGTATGCTGTTATGATTTTAAGTTTGACGCGGAATACAGAAACCGCTACAGAGACAGGTATAAACTGAACGGTAAGGTGGTGTTCTGCTACCTGGGCACTTTAGGCGCTGGCACCTGGCATGACCCACTGGTTTATGCGGAACTGATATTGCGCTTTCGGTTAATTGCTAACAGGCACCTGTTCCTGTTCCTGATACCGCAGGGCGCCCGGCATTTTACAGAGAAAGTTTTTCTTGACAGCGGCATCAGCGAAAGTGAATACCTGTTGCTGTCGCCGGATTATGATGAGGTTCCGAAGCTGTTATCAGCAGCAGATTACGGTTTAATGTTTTTAAGGAAAGAAAAAATAGCCCTCGGAACCAAAATAGTGGAGTATAACGCAGTAGGTTTGCCGGTGCTGGTAAACAGTAATGTGCGCAGTGCTGCCAGTTATGTGCAGCAGAACAATACGGGCAGAGTAGTAGACCTCGGTTTGGGGGACCTGGATGTTGTTCAGACTCCCGTGGAGGGCATGGACTTCAGGAAATTATGTAATGAACTGCCCGGGGACCAAATCGCAGAAACGGCAAGAGCGCATTTTTCAAATGAAAAGGTAGCCGCTGCGTATCTGGAAACTTACCAGTTGCTGGAGAGCTGAATTTCTCAAAATCCGGAGAAAGTATACCCTTCGGAATGGATTTCATTTATCACCTCCTTAAAGGTGGCGAAGGTCTTTTCACAATCGTGCATCAGCACAATCTCACCCGAGTCTGAATAAAGCATGCCGTACTGTGCTTCCGGAACAGCACCCCTGCAATCGAAAGGGTTTCGGGAAAAAAGCCTTTGCAGCACATCTCCTTCAGTGCGTATACCAAACATGCCTTCGTCACTCTTCAGGCACCATTCCATCACATCCATTGTCCAATGCAGGTCTTTGTCCTGCAGTAGTTTCTGGTTATAGTAGGCATACGTAATACTTGGCAACTCCGGAACGGCATAACCGAGTTCTGCCAGCCTTTCCTGGATAGCGTTTTTCTTTATTTTTTTCCAGGGGAAAAAGCTGCGTGTAAAAATTCTGCCCCGTCGGCCATCCCCTTTGTCTCCGTACGGAAAACGGAAAAACTTCTTTTCCCACACCACTCCTGCCTCGGCATGGATTTCTTCTAAAAGCCCGTCGGCTATGGCTATATCATCGAGTGCTTCTTTTGTAGAGAGCTTTGAAAAATGCTGGTGCGCAAACGAATGGTTGCCTAGTATAAAACCCATGGAAAGCGCTTTTACCGCCAGCCGCTTCTGGTGTTGCAGGGTGTTCCCGATACAAAAAATCAAGGGCTGGATATCCTTTTGCACCAGAAAATCCAGCATATCCTCAGATGCTGCTGTAGGAAAATCATCTATCGTGAGGTAAAGCCTTTTCAGTGATGCAGGCTGTTTTGTATCTTCCATTTATAGGTGCCGGTAAAGCCACTCCTGAGAGCTAGGTTTATGCTGTAATCTGTGAATAGATTTAACAGAAGCCTAAATATAAGAATAAAGTTATATTTCACAAGCGACGGAAACGCATTAGCCACAGCCATAAGAAAAGCTGTGCAGGAAATTCCCGCACAGCTTTTCTACCTGCAGCCAAGCAGCAGGCTTACTTAAAGGTAACAGTAGCTACCGTGTAATACCAAATCACATAAAGTGTATTCCATAGGCATGAGAGCTTTCTTCTGTCTAAGCTTCCGTAGTAACGGTTCATCCAGTGGCATCAGACCTACTGTTCTATAGCTATTGCGCTGTGCTCCAGCCGAGTGGCCTCGTCGTGGGGGTAGAGGTATAAGTACCCTTTACATATTTCCTTTTAAGCAGTGATTCCAAATTTATCCAAACCAATCAAAGTCAGGCTGATATTTTTATAGGCGGCTGTGTTCTTGAACTCTTCAATTATCTCCAGCACATCATCATCTATGTTCACAGAACGGGAGGCGTCAATCACTACCTCAGAGTTTCTGGCCACATGATCGAGCGTCAGCATCATGCTGGCTTTATTCAGGAATGTAACATCCTGCGAAAGCACCAGTTCTACTTTCTCCCCCTCATGATGGCTCTCCTTATCGAAAAAGAAAGGTGTTTTATAGTTGTCGCGCAATATAACAAACACAGATACTGCGCCCCCAATCATGATACCCGTAATCAGGTCGGTGAACATTACGGCTAGGACAGTGGCGAAAAAAGGTATGAACTGCCTCTTACCCGCCCTGAACATATTCCTGTAAAGCGTAAAAGAGGTCAGCCTGTAGCCCACTACAAACAGAATTGCTGACAAAGACGCCAACGGAATCATATTCAGTATCCGGGGAATAGCCATCACGCAGATCAGCATAATAGTACCGTGCGTAATGGTGGAAAGCGGTGTTCTACCTCCTGCTGTAACGTTGGCAGAAGTACGCACAATAACAGCTGTTACAGGTAAACCACCTATAAACCCAGACACGATGTTTCCTATTCCCTGGGCTTTCAACTCCCGGTTAGTAGAGGTTTTGCGCTTGTACGGGTCCAGTTTATCTCCAGCCTCGGTACTTAGCAAAGACTCCAGGCTGGCGATAAAGGTAATACTAAGGGCTATGGTATACAGTTCCGGATTCGTAATCTGGGAGAAGTCAGGAAATGTAAAGAAGGAAAAGAAATCCACTATTCCGTCTGCCGCCGGAAGCTGCACCAGGTGGTTTTGTGCCAGTGCCAGTTCCGGGAAATAAGTTTTGTACAGGAGGTTAATCCCAATACTCACGATAACTGCCACCAGAGCGGATGGAACAAACTTAAAAAAAGGAAACCGTTTGAGGGCAGGCTGGTCCCATGCAAAGATAATAGCAAGCGAAACTAACGTTATAATTGTTGCTCCCAGGCTGATATACTCCACAATGTTGTTGATGACAGCAAAAATGCCTTCTACAAAACCGTCTTCCATACCACCAAATAAGTCTTCGCCTCTGTACCCGAAGGCATGCGGAATCTGGTTAATAATAAGTATAAGACCGATAGAAGCCAGGATGCCCTTGATCATCGAAGAAGGAAAAAAGTAGGCGATAGTTCCTGCTCTTATGTAGCCCAGTATGATCTGGAATATACCAGCGATGATGGTGGCACTCAGTACAACCTCGAACGAATACGATTGTATAGCCGTAAACACAATAAGGGCTACGCTTGCTGCCGGACCACTAACATTAATTTTAGCCCCACTAACTAAGCCCACCACAATGCCCCCAACGATACCGGCAATAATTCCGGAAAAGAGAGGAGCACCGGACGCCAGGGAAATACCCAAACATAAAGGGAGTGCAATTAGAAAAACAACAAGGCCCGACGGTATGTCTGTTTTTACATGTGAGAACATCCCGCTCTTTACCTCTCCGGGTAGCGGTGTATTGTTTTGATCCATAAAAGTGATTTGTAATGATTTATTTAATTGAATGTCTTTGGCTGTAGGTCCATACCTCAGATGTACCTGAATTTTGAATCTACCCTGATGCTCCAGAAGTTAAATGCAAGCCCCGTCTGCCTTGTATGGGCAGTATGCTTCATGGATCAGGAAGATCAGGGAAAGGACAGCTTATAGCATGGGATTGCCTGCTGCCTGTATCAGACTAAATCAGTCTGGAGTAATGAATGTATGTAGGACTGTTGAATTCATTGTGGCTGCAAAGGTAGCCATTTTGCTTAAAGCATCAAAATGCTTCTTCTTTATATGCTTTCAAAGCGCAACTAAGCACCTGTATTGTAGCAGTTAAAGAGAAACCCAAAAACAGTGATAACGCTATTATTGCTTAGCTGTTTGTATTTACAATACTTTCTCGAGTTGCTCGAACAAAGAATCAGTGCTGCTGGCATGTATAATCCTTGCTCCCGATAAGGCAGGGAAAATGGTGGAGAATTCATTCAGGTGCACTTCCTTGGGATTTCCTTTGGATAGTATAAAATTAACTCCTCCAAAACAACTCGCGAGGGCCGCGGTACCACCATGCATGGATATAAAATGGTTGCAGTTAGAATAAACCATCAGTTGTAGATGATTAAAATTATTTACAATTGACCTGTGCTGCTCATACAGATCATTCACTAAAAGAACTTCAGGGTGATTCTCCCTTAACCAACTGTATTCATTCAAATCAAGGGTTTCACTATTATCTGTTATAATCTGAGTGGGAAGAGGCCGGTTATAGACAATTTGATACTTAGATCTGTAAAGGGATATTATTTTCTCCAGATCTTCAATTCCTAAAAAGTTCAGGGGTGCACTGTCCCATTCAATGTTAAACTTGTTAGAAATAACTAAAAGAGGTTTCTCATATACAAAGACATCATTCTTGAAGTGCTGTTTGTACGGAACTCTTTTCCACTTTGAGAAGCTGAAGGAATTACTGTGAGTCATGTTTGGGAACTCATAGTTGCTATAAGAGAATTCCCAGTCCCGCTCCTCAAATCTTTCTTCGTGGTTATCGCTAAAGAAATAGAGTTCTTTAGTATTCCTGCAAGAGATAGTTTTTTTTAAGGTGCCGTTCAAGTAGTGCCAGTAGGCAAATGGTATGACATAGCGTAATTCCTGATCAAATTCACCTTTATAGGAGATAACCTTATATTTATCTTTTTTAATATAATCACGGAAAAGATACTTGGTCTGATTGATCCTGCAGAAATAATTATCTCTGATAAAATACCGATAATCTTTCTCGATTTTTGGATACTTGAGAGAAGCCACAAGGTAGAGTAACTTCAGGACAACACTTTGCATTGTTTTATTTAACATATATCCTCTCTAACATAGCAGATGTCAGCAGAAAAATCAATAAGTAATTTATTTATAAGGAGTTACTGCAGAAACAAATAGCCAGACATGGAAAGGAGGTAGATCGTATTTTGTGCTTGATACCAGAAAGGTTCGTTCTTTTTATTTATTCAAAACCCTGAATCTTACGGCACATTTTATATTAGGGTTGGCCTCGACTGCAAAGATGAGGAATAATATTTTGAAGCGTTGCTGCCAGATAGCTGATCTTCTGGAAGTTGCGGCACACTTTAGTATTCATCCCCTTCTTACTGTTTTTTAAGAAACAAGGACAACAATTTTAATTAAGCAAACCCTTTCTATAGTATCTGATATGAAAGTAGTACCAGGTAGAAGACTCAACACCAGTACGGCCTATTTTCAGCCTTTTTTGTTCTCAGTAGAAAAGTAACCCAAGTCAAAAACTTTTCTAAAGCACCGTATTCGCAGAACTTTATAACTTTTTTCAGGAGCAGACACATTTTCAAAATACTTTACCCTTGGCATAAATAATCTAGTGAAGCGACAGTTAGTCTAACTATAAGTTTGCTGTCGCGTAAAAAAATTGATAATAAAATATTTTTTCACTTAAATTTTATAGTCATGCCAATAGTTAAAGTTATAGAGGTAATCGCAGGTTCAGAAAAAAGTTTTGATGATGCAACACGCAATGCGCTCGCAGAAGCAGCTAAATCCGTTAAAAACATAAAGTCCATTTACATCAAGGAAATGACCGCAAACGTAACCGACAATAAAATAGTGTCTTACGGAGTGAATGCGAAAATTTCTTTCGAAGTAGACAACCTGTAGAAATCTGAAAACATCAACGGTCTACAAGGGCAACCCCGCGGTTGCCCTTTTTTTTGCCTCTGTTTCTGTTCGCGCCCTTTCTCGATAAGAACTTTTGCCGCGGCAACGCCATCAACCTCACACTTCCTGCAGCTCTTTGCCTTCTTTATTGTTTGCATAGTCAGGTTTTTGTACTTTTACATCTTTAAGAATGGCTACAGTAAAAACAACACGCCAACAGTCCTTTATGTGCTCATCCTTCTCCTGAACAAGCAGGACAACTGGACCTGTACTTTCTGAATTATAATTAAATGCTTTACCTGGCAGAGCAAGCCAGAGAACACCTGACCTGATGACAACTGAAGAAATCCTTAAAAGAAGGACGTTCGCGATTATAAGCCACCCTGATGCTGGCAAGACCACGCTTACTGAAAAACTGCTTCTTTTCGGAGGCGCTATCAATACCGCCGGAGCTGTAAAGAGCAATAAAATCAATAAAACTGCCACTTCCGACTTTCTTGAGATAGAGAAACAACGTGGTATCTCAGTGGCCACCTCTGTCATGGGTTTTGAATATGCGGGCTACAAAGTGAATATACTGGATACTCCCGGCCACCGCGACTTCGCAGAAGACACATACCGTACGCTGTCTGCTGTGGACAGTGTAATTCTGGTGGTAGATAGTGTGAAAGGCGTGGAGGAGCAAACAAGAAAGCTGATGCAGGTTTGCCGCATGCGCAACACACCTGTGATCATCTTCATCAACAAAATGGACCGGGAGGGACGCGACCCTTACGAACTGCTGGATGAACTGGAGCGGGAGCTGAACATACATGTGCGCCCACTGAGCTGGCCAATTGGGATGGGAGCCCGGTTCAAGGGCGTATATAACATCTATGAGAAAGAACTCCGCCTCTTCTCGGTAAACAAAACCAAGATGGCGAAGGATGTGGTTGAGATTGAGGATATAACTGATGCACAGGTAGACCAGCTCATAGGGCCAGCCTTTGCAGCACAGCTGCGGGAGGACGTGGATTTTCTGGAAGGATATTACGAGGACTTTGACCTGGGCCTATACAGGGAAGCGTACCTGGCGCCTGTCTTCTTCGGAAGTGCCATCAATAACTTTGGTGTGGGTGAACTGCTGGATACTTTTGTAAAGATAGCTCCTTTCCCGCAACCACGGGAGGCATCGCAGCGCGAAGTACGGCCGGAGGAGGATACCTTCAGCGGCTTTATCTTTAAAATTCACGCCAACCTGGACCCGAACCACCGCGACCGCATTGCTTTCTGCAGGGTGTGCTCTGGCAAGTTTGAGCGTAACAAATTTTACTACCACACGCGCCTCGACAAGAAGCTTCGCTTCTCCAGCCCTACCAGCTTTATGGCCAACGAGAAGAGCCTGCTGGAGGAGGCATGGCCCGGCGACGTAGTAGGCCTTTATGATACAGGTTCTTTTAAAATCGGCGACACTCTCACAGAAGGCGAAATGCTGCAGTACAAAGGCCTGCCGAGCTTTTCGCCTGAGATTTTCAAAGAAGTAGTGAACAGGGATCCTTTCAAGACAAAACAGTTGGAGAAAGGCATACGCCAGCTGACAGACGAAGGCGTGGCGCAGCTATTTGTGCAGCAGCCGGGTTCCCGCAAAATCATCGGTACGGTGGGCGAACTGCAGTTCGACGTAATTAAATTCCGCCTGCTGCAGGAGTATGGCGCTACCGCCGATTTGCATAACCTCAACTACTACAAAGCCTGTTGGATAACGTCAGATGACAAAGAGGCATTAGCCCGGTTCATCTCCTTCAAAGGCAGCAGCATTGCCTACGATAAAGACGAAAACCCGGTGTTCTTCGCCGACACAGCCTGGGTGTTGCGGTCAGTGCAGGAATCGTACCCTGCCCTGAAATTCCACTTTACTTCAGACTTTAAGTTTGATGCTGCCACAGAGGTATATTAGACAACGATAGCTAACCAGAAAGAATACTACGCCCATAAGTCTCCCTTTGAGGCAGGGATGTTTTATTCTCCGTTTTTCTGGCGTAAGTTTTCGAAATTGTGTCTAAAAATAATATCGGGTTTGTAACCCGACTGACCAGAGGCCCAAGTATCCCGCACACTCGCGGGACGAGAGCGAGGCAATGCTAGAATGTAACCACCCTATCTTTTGAAAGGGGTGTGGAAGATGATTACACCTGTGGATGACAAAAGCGTTTTATGTAAACTAGCATAAGTTGTGAACACCCTCAAATACATAGAGGGTATGATGAATGTGATGTGTGAAAGTGTAACGCAGCATTTACATTTTAGCCAACAACCAGCACATATCGTATGCTCATGAATGACACAAACTATTGTGTGCCCTTTATGCGAGCAGCCTCCACCATTCAGGGAATTGGAAGGTCCGGATGGCAAGGACTATTACCTATGTAGCACCTGCTACCTTATATTTGCTGACAGGCGCTGGCTTCCTTCAAAAGAGGAAGAGGTAAAGCACTACCTCAACCATGAGAACGGCATACAGCACCAGGGCTACATTGATTTTCTGAACAAAGCCGTTCACCCGGCCCTTCCCTACTTAAGACCGGGTATGCAGGGCCTCGATTATGGCTGTGGCTCCGCTCCTGCAATTTCGTTGCTGCTAAAGAAAGAAGGCTATACCCTGGATAATTACGACCCTTTCTTCTTTCCTGAATTGGATGCGCAAAAGAAGTATGACTTTATTTTCTCTACCGAGTCCTTCGAACATTTCTTTAATCCAAAACAAGACCTGCAGCGACTGAGCATGCTGCTAAACAAAGAAGGTCTGCTTGTTATCATGACGGAGCAGTGGAAGAAGGAAGAAACTTTCGCGCACTGGTATTATGTGCGTGACCCGACCCATGTCTCGTTTTACCACCAGCACACTTTCCGGAAAATATGCAGCCAGTTTAACTTTGTGATTTTATTCACAGACAACAACCGGGTGACTATTCTTCGCAAAAAATAAAGGTTCCTGCTGGTTTAATGAAGAAGCAGAACAAATTAAAGGGCAAGGGGTATACACAAACCCAAAGACGACTGGAAACTTCTATAGCCGGCCTAGCGTTTACATGACATCTTATACCCATTCACAAAAACCTCCTTCCATAAAGCCAGGTCACTTTTATATGTCCGAACAGAGTGAATGAGTTTCCAGTCTATGGGTTGAGCGACTGGGGGTAGGGGTCCTCTCTTTGGAGATTTTTAGGTGCCGCTGGAGCGGCAGCGCCATAGCGCAGAAAAATTCCCAGCGCGATGCCCAAGAAGGCTCCCAGCCGGGAGAGTAAAGAGCAAAACTACAGAACAGCAGGTTGATGCCGCTGGATGAACTACAGCTACGGCAGCTCAGACAGAAAAAAAAATCAACATTCCTAAGGAATACATTTTAGGCGATTTGGTATTACTTAGTACCTTATCAGTCGCAAAAATTAATATATGATTTAGCTTATGTAGCTCTGGCTGTTGCTGTAGACAATTGCTTCACAAGCATCCAATACATTACATGAAAGCATATTATTTGTTTCTTAAGGACAACGTGCCTTACGTTGGATTCGGATGGCTCACTACATTTTTCTCCAGTTTTGGCCAGACATTCCTGATATCACTCTACGTTCCCGACATACTCAGCACATTTAATTTAACAAATGGTGCGTTTGGCACGATGTACGCCCTATGCACGGTGGCTGCCTCTGTTATTATGCTGCGCTATGGCCCTTACGTTGACTTCAAGCCTGTCCGGTTGGTTACCTATTTCACGATCTTCGGCCTTGCTGCTTCTACCATTTTGCTGGGTTTGTCCTTCCACCCCATCCTTTTGGTGATTGCGCTCACAGGGTTGCGCCTGACGGGGCAGGGCATGATGAGCCACATCAGCCTCACCATCATCTCCCGCTACTACGACAAAGACCGTGGCAAGGCGTTAAGCCTGTCCTCCCTTGGCTACTCGGTAGGTGAGGCTGTATTCCCGGTGCTCATCACGTCGCTTCTTTTGTCCTTCGGCTGGCGCTGGGCAGCAGCGGCATCAGGAGTCATGCTGCTGTTGGTGCTGGTGCCTATACTGTTCAAACTGAACCTGGAAGAATTGGACCAGCAGGAAGAAGATTTGAAGAAAGCACCGAAAGGAGTATCCCTGGCAGAATATGGTGCCCTGCTGCGCGACAAGGTATTCTGGATTCTGGGACCTGCCTCCATGGCTCTTGGTTTTATCGTAACGAGCCTTTTCTTCTTTCAATTAGTCATAGCGAAAGAACGGGGGTGGCCCTATGAAACATACTCCCTTTTCTTTGTAGGCTACGCCTTCACCAAGTTCTGCTTTTCATTGATTGGAGGTAGCTGGATAGACACCTTTTCAGCCCGTAGGGTCTTCATTTATCACCTGCTGCCACTTCTGTTCAGCCTGATAGGCCTGGCCCTGATACCGGGCCTGATTGGTGCTGCTTTTTTTCTGTTGATGATTGGCGTGGCCTCCGGACTGAGCAGCCCTGTGAAGTCAGCGCTGATTGCTGAGATGTATGGCGTTGAGCGGCTCGGTTCTGTCAGAAGCCTGTTTACTATGGTGATGGTTATCAGCACAGCACTAGGGCCAATGTTAGTAGGTCTCTTCATGGATATGGGCTACAGCATCCATTCGATTGTGCTCGTTTTGTCTGCATTTACATTTATTATAATCCTGAATGGATGGAGGCTGAAGAAAGGAACCTGAGAAATTGCTTATTCTCTGAATACCTTTTAGTTTACGATTCCCACAGGCTTTGCACCTGCCGTTGGTGAATGTGGGCAAACTGTCATCTGAAGAATAAGTATTTACCAGAAACTAAGATGGCATTTAATCCAAAGGGAGAAATCTGGAGTGCTGAACACCCCGGACTTCTCCCTCTGGTCGAAAAGAAAATATCGTTACATTGAAAGCCAAGCAGATGTAGACTTTCCTAAAACTTTGAATGTTGAATCCGGACAGCGTTCAGGATGGCTAGCAAGGCAACGCCTACATCGGCAAACACGGCCTCCCACATAGAGGCAATGCCCACAGCACCGAAAATCAGCACAGCCGCTTTCACTCCGAAAGCCATTCCGATATTTTGCCACACTACCTGCTTCGTCTTTTTACCTACTGCAATCGCAGTCGCAATTTTAGAAGGCTGGTCTGTCTGTATAACCACGTCTGCTGTTTCGATGGCTGCATCAGAGCCTAAGCCGCCCATGGCCATACCCACATCGGAGAGCGTAATTACAGGAGCATCGTTTATACCGTCACCCACAAAGGCCACCTTCCTCTGCTGTGCCTTTAGCTCTTCTACTTTGGCAACTTTATCCTGTGGCAACAGCCCACCATATGCTTCGTCTAACTGAAGTTCCTGGGCTACTTTCTGCACAATAGCGTCTTTGTCGCCGGATAGCATTACCAGACGCTTTACCCCCTGTTTACGCAAAGCTTTTACAGCTTCTGCTGCATCAGCTTTTAACTTATCTGCAATCACGATATGGCCAACATAGCTGCCGTCTACAGCTACCAGCACAGTGGTTTCCGGTACGGCATCAATGGAAATATCATACTTCACTCTGAACTGCCGGAGCAGCTTTCCGTTTCCTGCCAGCACTTCGCGGCCGTTTACCAACCCCTTCACACCATGGCCTGGAATTTCCTGCACCTGCTCTGCCTGCAGACTTACTTTGCCGGCATACCCTGTAACAGCCTGTGCTACCGGGTGCGTTGAAAAGTTTTCCACGGCCGCTACATAAGCAAGGAATTCCTGCTCATCCGGCCACAGCGTATTCACTTCCTGCACTTCAAAAACGCCTTCTGTCAGGGTTCCTGTCTTATCCATTACCACCGTATCCAGTTGTGTGACCAGGTCGAGGAAGTTAGCCCCTTTAAACAGGATACCGTTCCGCGAAGCAGCTCCAATCCCACCAAAATAGCCCAGTGGAATGGAAACCACCAAAGCACAGGGGCAGGAGATTACCAGGAACACCAGAGCCCTGTAGAACCAGTCGCCGAACACATAGGTTTCTACAAAAAAGTAAGGTAGCAGCGTAATGGCCAACGCCAGGAAAAAGACTATAGGAGTGTATACTTTGGCAAAGCGCGTAATAAACTTCTGCGTTTTGGCCTTACGGCCACTGGCCTGCTCAATCAGTTGCAATATTTTAGACAAGGCACTTTCTTCGTAAGCAGCCGTCACACGCAGGGTGGCGGCTGTATTCAGGTTAATCATGCCTGCCAGCACTTTATCGCCTTCACGCTTTGTATCGGGCTTCGACTCGCCTGTTAATGCTGCTGTGTCGAAGGAGGCTGCTGTTGTCTGCAAGTCTCCGTCAAGTGCTACCTTTTCCCCTGGCCGTACCAGAATGGTATCTCCTACTCTTACCTCTTTGGCTGGCACACTGGTCACACCTGCAGCTGTCTGCAGGTTTACCATGTCCGGTCGGTTATCGATGAGGTTCCTGATAGACCTTCTGGAGCGGATAACGGCTGCTTCCTGAAAGTGCTCTCCTACCACATAAAATAGCATCACCGCTACGCCCTCCGCATACTCACCTAAATAAAAGGCACCCAGCGTGGCCACCGTCATCAACAAAAATTCATTAAAAAAGCTGCTTCGCATGCTGGTGATGGCATGCCACACCACGCGCCATCCCACCAGCACATAAGCCAAGCCAAAGGTCAGAAATCTAAGCCAACTTGTAAACCAGGCCACATCAAAATAATCCAGCGCGATACCACCTGCCAGGAGCAAAAAACTGAGGATAGTAGGCAGATACGATTCTTTTGCCTCTTCCTGTGCCTCTGCCATCTGCCCTGCCGACACACTGCATGCCCCTCCGGAGCAGCAGCTATCCTCCACCTGCGGACCCGGTGCCGTAGCTGTTCTGGGTGATGTAATCTCTAATGGTTTAAATTCTGTTTCTATATCTGCTTTATCGTTCTTCATAATTATCTTTTCTTCCCTCTCAAAGTCCTCTGTTAAATTGTACGTATTTCCTTTCGCTTCCGCTAAAAGGGGGCCTTTACATCATGCTGCAGAGGAATTCAGCTGGTTTTTTGACTGTGAACTATTATCAACAAAGATACCACTCCTACTCCCTCGCACTATTACACAATTCTGTAAGAGAGTTATATGTTTTACTACCTGCCTTTTATTCCTTCAACAAAGAAGAATTCATTCAAATAGCTGAACACCTCCCACTTCACAAAGCAAGTGTTTCACCCTACAATCAAATACAGGATTAGTTATATTTTTTCAAACCCGGTTCACAATACCTCCTCCGTATTAAACTGTATTAATATAGCATAAAACACCAATTATTAGTTCAGTGAGCATTCCGCTTCAACTTCGTTTTATTAAAAAAGTAAAATAGAACTTACACCGCTGCAAGTGTGCTTTAGCAATGTTTTGCTAAGGGAGATACATGCTGCATAAAGGTGTCAGCACCTGAATTGTACTGCTTTTATGAGGGGAGATTTTTTAAATGAAAGGACAATTAGGATGAAAAGAATAAAACCACTATTGTTATTGATAAGCATCTTCCTGTTCTCTTGTGAAAAGGAGGAGCAAGATAACACGACAACAAATACAGGAGAACTGCCTGCCGAGGCTGTGCATGCCCTGCAAACGGAAGAGGACCTGGATGTACTTCTGAATGAGATTGGCGATGACCAGGTGGTGCTGTTGGGGGAAGCTTCACACGGTACTTCAGAGTTTTATACCTGGCGCGCAGCCATCAGCAGAAGGCTGATTGAGGAAAAGGGTTTCGATATTATTGCCGTGGAAGGGGACTGGACAGATGCTTACGTGCTGAATAACTACATCAGGGGCAACAGCAATGCCACCACAGCAGAACAGGCTCTCCTGCAGGGCTTCGACCGCTGGCCTACTTGGATGTGGGCAAACGAAGAGATAGCTGACCTGGCAGGTTGGCTGAAAACCTATAATACTGGAAAAGCCGCAGACGAGCAGGTTGGCTTCTATGGTGTGGATGTGTACGGCATGTGGGAATCAATGGAGGAAGTGAATGCTTACCTGCAGGACAAAGACCCTGCCGCCGCCCAGGCCGCCCGTGACGCGATGCTCTGCTTCGCCCCTTACAACCAGGATGAATCAGCCTACATCACCGCTACCCGCACCTCATCCGAGAACTGCAGCGATGAACTGGCCGCGCTGCTGGAAGCGGTGCAAAGGCAAGTTGAAGCTGAGTCTCCGGGGGATGAGGCAACTTTCAATGCACTACAGAATGTTTTGGTGGCCGTGAACGCAGAACGCTACTATCGCGCTTCCGCTGTGAGTAATGCGCAGTCCTGGAACATCCGGGACCAGCACATGATTGGCACCGTTAACAGGCTACTGGGACAGTATGGACCGGACGCAAAAATTATAGTATGGGAACACAACACACATGTTGGCGACGCACGAGCTACCACCATGGCAGATGCCGGTATGGTAAACGTGGGCCAGTTGGCGCGGGATGAGCATGGGGAAGAGAATGTGTACATTGTAGGGTTTGGCACGTATAGCGGGACAGTGACTGCAGCCCAGAGCTGGGGCAGTGCCACACAAACTATGACGGTGCCACAGGCACAACAGAACAGTTGGGAGTGGATGTTGCACCGGCAGGATCCGAAAGACAAAATCATACTCCTGAACGAACTGAGGCAGCATGAAAAATTCATGAAGCGAATCGGGCACCGGGCCATTGGCGTAACTTACAACCCTGGTGCTGAGTCAGGAAACTATGTTCCTTCTGTGCTGCCCGAGCGCTACGATGCTTTCGTTTTTATTGACCAGACAGAGGCGCTTCACCCTTTACAGTAGGTCCCACACCTTCCAACTTACTTCACATAAACAACACGAGCTATGAGTAAATACGCCATAGTGATACATGCAGGCGCAGAAACCGTAAAACCAGAGACGGTGGGCCCAGAGAAAGAGAAAAAGTATAAAGAGGGTCTGAAGCAGGCGCTGCAGGCGGGTTACGAGATACTGGAGCGGGGCGGCAGCGCGATGGATGCCGTGGAGGCAGCCGTAAAGAGCATGGAGGATTTTCCGCTTTTTAATGCTGGTAAAGGTGCAAACCTCAACGAGCAGGGAGACCCCATGTTCGATGCCGCCATCATGGATGGAAAAGAACTGAAAGCGGGCGCTGTGTGCAGCATCCATCATGTAAAGCACCCCATTACACTTGCCAGGGCCGTTATGGAGGAAAGCAAACATGTACTATTGTCAGGAGAAGGCGCTGAGGAATTTGCTAAAGACCAGGGGCTTGAGATGGAGGATTCTGCCTACTTCATAACAGAGGAGAGAGAGAAAAAGTGGAAAGAGAAGCAGGAGGAAGAACTGACCGGGCAGCATGACACGGTAGGTGCTGTAGCCGTGGACAAAAACGGTAACGTAGCGGCAGCCACTTCTACAGGTGGGCTCGCCTATATGCACAAAGGGCGCGTGGGTGACAGCCCCATTATTGGGGGCGGCACGTACGCGCACAACGCCTATTGCGCTGTTTCCTGCACCGGAGAGGGCGAGCCTATTATGAAAGGCGTACTGGCGCACGAAGTATGTGCCCGCATTAAATATGCCGGAAACTCGCTGCAGCAGGCCTGCTCTGAGGCAGTTAAAGTAGATGATGATAAGTTGCAGGGCGACAAAGGTATCATCGCTGTATCCCCCACCGGAGAAGTTGCTATTGCTTTTAATACCAACCAGATGAAAAGAGCGTATCGTGTAGAGGGAGAGGAACCATTTGTGGCTGTCTGGAAAGGAGACAACACCTAGAAGCCAGCGTTCCCTATCCTGAACAAGAAACAGCCACTAAACATGTTTAGCAAACTTACTTCATCGTCTTATAAGAAAGAGGCGACTATTACCAGCAGCATCGCCTTTCTTCCGTCTGTTATTGCAACCGCCTTTCTTCTTCTGGCAGTAGGCACAATGTACTTCGAGTCACTGCCCCTTGCTTTGGAGATAGAGCGCAGGCTGCCCTCTCTGCTGGTGCCGCAGGAAGAGAATGCCCGCGTCATACTCAGCACGATTGCCAGTGGCATTATCTCCTTAACTGTCTTCAGTTTCTCTATGGTGATGATCGTGCTGAGCCAGGCATCGAATAATCAATCGCCGAGGGTAATTCCGGGCCTGACAACTGTCAAGTACCACCAGGTGGTACTTGGCTTTTACATAGGCACCATCATCTATACGCTTCTCCTGCTGCTCAACTTTGAAAGCATGAGGGGAAAAGATCAAGATATACCGGCCATTGCTATTCTGCTGGCGATGGCCTTTGCTATTATCTGCCTTGTTCTTTTTGTTTACTTTATTCATTCCATCTCCAGAGCCATACAGGTGGATAACATCATGAACAGTGTTTTTCAGAAGGCAAAAGAGGCGCTGCACAGTGAAAGAGAAATTGCCAACAAAACAAAAAGCACAAAACTAGACAATGTCAGAGCGCTTACCCATACTGTGAAAAATGATGCAAACGGCTATTTGAAACGCATACACCTGCAGGAACTGCAGCAACTTGCCAGGCAACACGATCTGCAGATAGAAATACTGGCGGAAGTAGGTGCTTTTACAGTGGAAGGCACCCCCCTGCTACGCCTTTCTGCTGACCCGAAGCAGTATGAAGGGCTGACACAGCAGTTGCAGGATTGTTTTTCCCTGCACGAGAAAGAGGTTATCATGGAAGACTTCGAGCAGGGGGTTAAGCAGCTATCTGAGGTGGCGGTAAAGGCATTGAGTCCGGGCATTAATGATCCGGGCACCGCTCTAAAAGCCATCGACTTTCTGTCACTCCTGTTCATTTTCCGGGTTAAGTGCGAGGACCGCAACTGCCTGCTGGATGAGGAAGAGAACCTGCGGGTAATAGAAAAGAACATCTCCCTGGATGAGTTGCTGCACCGGTACCTGAGCCCGATCAGAACGTATGGCAAGGGAGATTTGCAAATTAACATGCGGTTGTTGAAATGCTTCTACAACCTGCTGCACCAGAGCCCTTACAATGCGTACGAGGATGTCATATCCAAACATGCCCTGGCAGTAGTTTATGACGCTGACAAGAACATTGAAAACCTCATTGACAGAAGCCGGCTAAATGAGCCTATCAGAATCTTCAACGATATAGCCCCGCCCAGGTACCAACTTCCACTGCTGGAGGTACAGGATGTTTTTGCCAGTTAAGATTTGGCCGGTTCTTTCTTGCCTGAGTCAAAGGAAAATCATAATTCCTTATATCCGGAGAAACCTGTTGATAAACTGCACAGCGCCTGGATAAGCAGCAAAAGGATGATGGTCTGCTAATCTGAAGACCCGGAAGCCCAGGCGCTGCCAAATGGCTTCGTTCTCGCTATCAGTTACTTCCAGTTCCAGCCAGTTTCCGTGACCATAAGTGGGCAGCCATACTGTTTTATCCTGCTCCCCCTTTATCTCCACAAGCGCACTATTGTAAGAGGCGAAATACCACTTCCGTATGCGCTCCTCTTCATCGTCCACGTAAATTAACGGGAGGGGATTGCGAATCACATCAAAACCAAGGCGTTCCAGAATTTCTGCAATGTTGTCAAACACCTCAGGCGTAGCCAACTCTGTAGTGAGGTTCCCCAGCATATCCGATGCCAGCTGCGGATCGCCAACTAACACCCGGTACCTGCCGTCCCCGTTGCGGCCGGCCAGCGACAGAAATAAGTTCAGGTACGACAAGGGCTGGGCGGTTCCTTCCTTATTCCGGTGATAAATCACCTCCGTCCATTTTTCTCCATTCAGGCAAAAGGTTCTTCTGCTCTCTGCGGGAATCTGTAAGGCGCTGCCAATAAAGAACAAGGCCCGCTCCTGGTCAAGGTACCGCTGAAAGGGCTCTATGAGCGCCTTGCCGGCAGACAGTGTTTTTGTTTGCGGCACCAGCTCATTCAAATCCAGGAAGGTATCTACGGCATGATCTGCACCTATAAGAAAGAAGTTGTCTCCGACCAGCACATTTCCGCTTTCGAAGTAAAGCGGCACCTTTACCCGTTCCCATCCAAACTTCCTGCTGGCATGGTAACAGACGTACTCGTCAGTGGACTTCCTGTTTGTGTGTGGCTGCACCATGTATACCGCGCCATCCCTTGTATCCCGCACCAGTTTGTATTCATCTTCCACCCATGTGGTTTTTTCATACTGCGCAGGAACAGTATAAATGATCGCCCGGCTCATTAAATTTTGCTCCTCTAACCACTGTTGTAGCGTTTCCTTCACAGAAGCATGCACCAGAATGTAAAAACGCGTGTACCTGGGTAGCTTAAGGAGATAATCCTGGTACGCCTTCCATAACGGGTTTTCCTGCCCTTTCAGTGCATAGGCTGGCAGTGCCAACACGATACCATCAAGGGCGCCATCGGCGCTTGGTATCAGGCTTGGGTCTGAAGGCAACGTCATGTACTCCTGCAAAACACTTATGGCTACACAGTGCCGGCGTAGTTCATAATCATTCAGTGTGGCAGTCCCATTTTCTACTAACGCCGGTATAGCGGGGTAATGCCTGGTCTTAAATTGTTCGACTACTTGCTGCATGGTTTTTCTTCCCTTCAGTTAATTATTTCTCTCTCGTAAGCAGGTCTTTTCTGCCCGCCCAAAACCACAACCCTATTAGAACCACTTCTCCTGCCGCATCCAGCAGGTATACATCCCAGATAACATCAGACAAGGCATAATAAACATCGATGCCCGCCAGACCAGCCGCACCTGCTATGCCTAGCCACTTTATCTCCTGTGTAACAGCATTTCGCACACCCGCCGCCAGCAGCACACCACCTATCGCTATGATAAGCACGCTTACCGTGTACAGCAGCCAGATATCCTCTTTCGGGCCTGTTACCCATAGAAAGCTGCTCAAATGCACAAAAGGCCACACACCTGTTATAAACCAGTAAACTCCCTGTACTAGAGAGACCAAGCTTAAGTGAGGCTTCATAGCGGTGGCATAGAAAATTAGATGTGAAGCTGATCGTATGTAGGAATAGTATATACTTCGCCCTTAGACAACAAGTGCACCCGCATATCACGCACTGTAAAAGGCTCTCCGGTACCTATTTCATAAATGTTAGTGGCCGTTATGCCCATACCGTCTACCACCGTTACCAGACCGCTACCTAGCACCTTGAACTGACTTCCTTTTGTTACATAGATGGCTGTATCCTCTTCCAGACCGATGCCGATACAACCAGGATTCGTGGAGATACACTGCGCCATGCGTACGATTCGGCCGCGCTCAATAAAGTGCGTGTCAATCGCAACATTCTTTATGAACTCGAGTCCAGTGGTAATGCGCACGTCTCCCTTTATGTATCCCCCCTTTGTTTCCCCTTCGTAAATCATGGGTGTAGACATGGCAGTGGCTCCGGCACTTGTGCCAGCTATCAAAATTCCTTCATCGTAGGTGTAGCGCTCCTTCATGAGTTCCAGCACAGCGGTGCCACCCAGTATAGAGGTCAGCCGCAGTTGATCTCCGCCCGGAAACATGATGCCAGCCGCCCGCTCTACTATATCTAAAAAGGCCGGATTCTTTGCATCAAGGCGCTGCCTTATGTCAATTATCTCCACATTGGCTACACCATTTTTCTTGAAAACCTCGATATAATCCTGTGCAACTTCTTCCGGCAAAGTAGAGGCTGTAGGTACTACAGCTACCATCGGGTTCTCGCCCTTTAGTTCACTGATAAAGAACTTTAGGATTTCCTCTTTCTCAAAGTTAACATTTCGCGCCTGCTCCTCTTTTAGCTCCTTTTTGCCCTTGTCCTCACTCCCGCCAATAGCCAGCAAACACCCTTTTGGAACCGGAGCCTCTTTGTTGCGCTTATATCGGTCTGATACTTTTCTCTTTGCCATAGTCTCAGCATACTGAGTATGTTGTTTCGTTTAATTTAAAAATTTTAAGGCTTCTGATAGGAAACTACATGTGCTGAGACATCCTCCCTATTATTAGGTTTGCGGTTGAAGTTAACCCATCCTTCCCGCCTTGACTCCTGCGGCACAAACATCAGCTGCAGTTCTATCTTCTCCACTGTTTTCCCGTTCTCCTTCAACTCCACCTCCACCTGCACAGACTCGGCGGTTTCTCCACCTTTATTGTACACCTGCACATGGTACCGGAATGGTTGTTGCGCGGTTGGGTCTGGCTTCACCTCCACCTGAATTTCCGGGGATGATGGTTTATAAGAATAGGCCTGGTAACCCAGGTAACCCAAAATGGTGATGACCAGCAGTAAACTCACCCAGAAAACAATCCACTCCAACAGATTCTTCCTATCTTTTATTCCTTGTTGGTTGTTCTTATCGTCGTTACTTATTTGCATTCAGTTTTACTTTATCAGCAGCCGCCCGGCAGAAGCACCCAGCGAAGCAATAACACCCAGTGTAATACATTGGGCTAAGGATTTCCAGAGGCCCATGTTATCGAAGCGGCCGAAAAACCAAAGGGCAAAGGCTGAAGCAGCGAGCGCAATAAGGTATGACAGACACGTGTTCAGGGTCACATCAAATACAAAACTCCCGGATAACCTGACTTTGCTGCCTCTAAAATCGCTGAAGTAAACGACCACTACGCTCAACAGGATAGACACAATGGCCATGAAAAGTATATGAATAGGCTCAGCCTCTACAGCAATCATTACTATCTCCTCTGTCGGCGCCACATTCCCTCCTACCAGTATGGCACCACAAAGCGAGAGCACGACCGCCGCCATCTTACTTGTATTCCTTCCGTTCTGCTCGTCATTTTGCTTACCAGCATCGTAGTCTCGGTTCTGCGGGTCTCC
Source organism: Pontibacter toksunensis (assembly GCF_042686245.1). Lineage (NCBI taxonomy): Bacteria > Pseudomonadati > Bacteroidota > Cytophagia > Cytophagales > Hymenobacteraceae > Pontibacter > Pontibacter toksunensis. The sequence continues at coordinate 51,171 of NZ_JBHUOX010000010.1, forward strand.
TTCTTCACCAACACCAAGCTGCGCTGTTCCCACTGAAACGCCTATCGACACAGCCATTGCCTCTAGAATAACCTTCCCCATTATTTCCTCTACAGACATACTCCCGATACTGATGCGGTTCAGCATGAGCAGCACGCCAAATGACAGTGCAATGCCAATTCCCATTTCCTCTACAGAGTCCACAAATACGCTCCGCCAGGAAGCATCTGCACGCATGCCGGCATAACGGTTGTAGCCCAGTAGCAGCAGGTACGTTACCACCACCAGCAGCATCAAATCAAGTGGCGCCGCTACAAAACCAGCCCACCAAACTTCCATAGTATAAAGCAAGGGGAAGGAAAAGAGCAGGCCACCAGCTATTCCGCGCGCATACTCTTTCAGCGACTGCGACACCGGTCGGCTCATGCTACCCTGCTCCTGCTGCTTCATAATGCGTTTTTAGTCTTTGTTCCTGTTCCCGTAATTGCACCGGTTTCCAACCGTTAAGTTTTGCTGTAGCAGCACATTTCGCCTGAATATGGCTATTGTGGAAAGTGCTACTGCTATTTCAGATTGTAAAGGGATAAAGTGTATGGATTTACGTTGGACTAATTTATGGGTTAACTATAGTGGGCAATTTCAGTACTTACACCTATCAAAATACATGTTTTAATACTGACATCTGCACCGCTTACACTTTTTTTGAAACCACCTGCTCTCTTGTCACTTTCACTCCTACCTAGGTTTACAATGCCGTAAGATAGGCGCAGACACAAAAAAAGAAGCCTGCAAACGCAGACTTCTTGTAGCGAACGCAAGAACACTTTGTACTTGCATCGTATCTTAAATACCAAATATATTAAACATTTAAAATGTCCCTAAGAAATCGCTTCCGCTTTCATCTTTTTGCACACTTTACAGGGAAAACTAATCAAGGTTTCCTGCCCGGGTCTGATGGATATTGGCGATCGCTGGCCGCTCCATAATTATAGTGAATAAAGTCACTGTACGTTGAGGCACTGGCGTTCACACTTATCTTATTTTCATCTGTGGCTCCGCTGTAAGGCACAGAAGCATAGCCCCCAGACTTTCGCTTGCTTCTGTTTATTTTCACAAAACCTGTTCTTTTAGAGGGTGGGCACATAGGATTGTAGCGGTGCGCTACAAAGCTGTTACCTGCAGGTACGGCATGCTTTCCTGATCTGCTGTAATTGAAGTTCGATTGCTTGGTTTTTGGTAAGCTCATGACAATACTCCATTAAATGAACGGGTGCATAGGTAATGGCAATCCTATTCTGTATTGCTACCTTTTCAGGTGACAGGAAGGGTGGTCCGGCAAGAATGTGTTTTTTTAGCAAGACGTAAGGAGGGCCATCCTCAGCACCCGTTTAAGTTTGGCCGCTCCTTAGCCTTGTTAAAATAAAGCTGTCTTAAAACATATGCGTTAATTGAATAACACCTCTTTTAAGCTACTTTATATACTTGAATTTACGGCTTATTTGCCTTCTGGTCAAACCTAAAGGACAGGATTAAGTATTTGCGCTACAAAAATACCAAGAAAACGCAACCCTCCTTCGCAGCAATTTGTAAAGATATTATCGCTTCATACCGGCCGTTGCCCCAGATAAGGAGGGCACCCGGCTCCTGAACACAAAATAGTTTTTTTATGCCCGGGACGGAAAGAGCATATAGAAGTGTAGGTGGAAAAGGAGAAGCAAAACGCTAATAAAAGATACGTAGAGACATGGTATAAAACGGTAGTTTTGCTGTATAACTACCCAAAAGCAGCACTCCTTTGATACCTGACTGTGAGAAGGCCGTATAGATTGGAAACGGCTGGAATTTAGTGCAAAGATGCTTTTGGTTGGTTAAGTAATCTTTTAAGACACTGCCCGTTAGGGAAGACGTCCCATAACCGGAACAGACCGCGACAGCTACGAGTGATGTGGATGCTGATAAATGGGTGCTTAAGGCTACCACGTTACATAGCTACTATAGAAGGGCCTTTATTCTACAACAGCAGTTGAGAATGAAGGCCTTCTTTATTTGCTTCGATCAATGCTGGTTATTAAGTAAGCCGGTGAAAACCAGGTTGAAAATCTTTGCATGAAAAAAACACCTTAAAAATAAAACAACCCCCACCTGTTGTGGCGTCACATGCTCCTTTGCTAAATAGAGTCTTATAGTAACACATGAGCAGGTATTTAAGAGGGAGGGAAGCCTGATAATTAGGAATCGATGCTGATGTAACCATTTTGGATGGCGTATTTTACCAGATTCGCAGTATTTTTGGCGTTTGTCTTCTCCAGTATATTTTGCCGGTGCGTCTCGATAGTACGCTTACTCGTGAAGAGTTTATCAGCAATTTCTGCATTGGTATATCCTTCTGCTATCAGGGCCAGCACTTCCAGTTCGCGTTTGGATAAGATATTGGAACCGCGGGGTGCCTTTTCTGACTCTTCTTTGGGAGTATTTGATTTGTTAAGGAAGCTGATAGCTAAGTCGGCACACATAAACTGGCTGCCACTCGCTACCAATTTAATAGCCGACCGAAGTTCTGCTTTACCCGTGTTCTTCAGAATATAGCCAGAGGCACCATTCTCAATCATTTTATGAACAAAGGGTTCGCTGTTCAGCATGGAGAGCGCCAGTACTTTTGTATCAGGAAAACGTTCTGTCACCTTTTTTGCCGCTTCGTACCCATCCATTACAGGCATGTTAATATCCAGCAGCACCACATCAGCAGGAGTATGCTCAAGTAAGTCTAACAGTTCCTGACCGTTTGAGGCTTCTCCCACCACTTCTGTTTCTTCATCGTCCTCCAACAGAGAACGTAGTCCTTCTCTTATGATATTATGGTCATCTGTTAGTACAACTCTAATCATCTGTTTATCTCCCATTGTCTTTCTGCTTTGATAAGGCTGCTCAACGCAGCTGGAATTAATTATAGGCAGCGGTACAGTCAGAACTGCTTCTGTACTCTTTGAAGGTGATGCTTTACTGGCTGTCCCGTGCCCTTAGAAACTTATACGTGTAATACCTAGTTCCCGCACATTTTTAGTTAAAGTACTACGTGAATACTAGCAATGAACACTAATGCGCCAGCAAGACTTCATTCCATTTGAGTTTTACGAGACATCTCCTGGCACTGGAGCTAAACAGGAAGATACATGCCACGCTTAAGATGGCACTACAATAAAAAAACTGATGAGTTAAACGCAGCACCCTTGTCATGATGCCTGCTAGGAGAGTTCCTTCAAAGCTTCCCACAAAAGAACAGCTTTTTCGGGTTGCAGGAGTACAGCCCTTGATGCGTGCACAATTTAAGTAGTAATACCTCTTTGGTTTCCCCAGCACTGGCATACATCACTATCACGTACAGAAGCAGACTACGCTCCTGATTTATAACCTGATGCAGGAAATTTTCCTTCTGAAGGACTTGAAAAAACCTGACAACTTCATGAAGCGCAAAGCTGTTTTATGTAAATGTATGAACTGTTTTAGCAGGCATAGCCTATAGCTGCAGGGAGTTGGGAAACGTAAACAGGCGCTAACTATGGAATAAAAAGATATGAAGATAAAGCGAAAAGAAACGGTGTATGATGGCTTCTATACCTTCCGAAAGGTAATATTAGAAGACAAAGGCAGGGAAATTGAGCGGGAGCAGTTCGATAGCGGAGGTGCTGCGGCGGCACTTGTATACGACACCACAAAGGGTAAATACATTTTCGTGAAGCAGTTCCGCTACAGCGCCGAAACAGAATTGGTGGAGGTTGTTGCCGGTGTCCTCGAAGACGGTGATCCTGAGAAAACAATATTAAAGGAAATAGAAGAAGAAATAGGCTACAAAGTAGACCACATAGAGCATGTATGGGACTTCTTCACCTCTCCCGGCGCCTGCACAGAAATCGTGCACCTTTACTATGCAGAAGTTAGTGCCAAAACAAAGGAAGGTGGCGGTTTAGATGAAGAGCATGAGCAGATAGAAATAGTTACTCTAAGTGCAGATGAACTACTAAACCAGACCTTCCGTGATGCCAAAACTATCATTGCCGTACAATGGATGGTAGCCCGCCTCGGAAAAATACCGCAACGGCAAGAGGCTTTTATTAAAAAGTGATTGGCGCTTATAGTTATGGATGTTTCTGATCAAGGGCGAAGGATAAAATCAAATAGGCTTTTCCCGTCTCTAATCCTTTCAACTAAAGCACACTTCGTGATGCAAAGTATATTAGGCTCACTGTACCTATGCCTTTTAGAAGGGGCAAGTAAACATTCTCATAAGAGGTTTTACTTACCCCCTCCTACCACTTCAACCAATCTTCCTGATAGCCAGCGCCACATCAGTCACAACGGCAGGTATAACTACGCTGAGACTTCCTGAAACCAAGTTCTGGGCCTCTTCCTGAAGTATAGTCTTGCCTTCTGCTGTATTCCAGATCGTGAAGAGGTATTTTCCTTTCTCCATGCCCGGCACCTTCAGCCCCACCTCGAGGGGTCTTGCTGCCGGGTTGAGTTTTCCTTCGCGCTTACGCACCGTATCAGTCCGCAGCACCCATACCACAGCCTGCTCCTGATCGGCACAGGCAAATACGGTGACAGCAGTAGAATTGGTCTGGACTTCATAGTTCAGGTTCTTCCGTTTGAAGCGCTTCCAATCGATAAGGCTGGTGAAGGCGGCCAGGCTCTTTTGAGCACAGCGCATGCCGTGGGTGAGCGTGTGCGGATGCCTGTTGGGCCATCGCATACCTCCCCCAGCACCACCTGATGCAAAGTGCGCCCACTGCATGTGGCGGAAGTACTCATCATCAAAAGGCTCCGGCAAAGTCTTTTTGCGGTCCTTGAAAGCGTGTATTGGTCCGTGCTCACTATCAAAAAACGGCCTTGATTTGTTCAGGTGCTCCAGCGCCTCCCGCACCAACCGCCCCGTCACGATGGCAGACCACAACGTATCTTTGGGGTTGTTGATAGTAGCCGCATCATAAAAATGGGTGCTGGCAAAATCGAGGTTAGGGTGACGGAATATAGCATCCGCTACTTCCGGGTTCTCATCTAACACCGGCCCATACAGCGACACTGTTTGCGGGTGCGAACGGCCATGCAGGCGCATCTCCGTCTCCCGCAGGTGTTCGCTTACCTCTTTGATAAAACTATGAAAGACTTCGGTCCGGTTATTGGCATGAGCCGGGTGTATCTCGTTCCACAAATCCCAAGCAAACAAAACACCGCTCCCGCCCCAGCGCTCCGTCACAAACGTGAGCCTGTTTTTGATTGCTTTTCGGGTATTGGCACAAAGCAGCCACTGCGATCTGTGGCTGCAGGGGCCACCATTCTGCTTGTTGTAAGGGTGGTGCTTCCACCTGATCCACATCCAGAAGGTATCAACTGGCGTGAGCAAAATGCGGATCTTATACTTCCCGCACAGCTCAAACAGGTTATCCCAGAGGCGCACCATGTTGGGCGAAAACGTACCGGTCGGCCGCTCAAAATAGCGGTTTTCAGTTTGGGCATACTCCAGCATAAAGCGTAGGCAGGTCACGCCATGGCTGGCGAGCCAGGCTAAGTGCCCCTCCACCTGCTTCAAGTCCTTCCGCCTGAAAGCATTCGCAAAATCGGGCCAGGTTATAGCGTCGTTCTGCCCGATGGGTGTCCAGTTCTCTCCTTCGTCTGTAACGAAGTAAGGTGCGTCAGGAGCTACCTGTATCCAGGGAAGGTCATTTGCTGTACTCTGCACTACCTCTTGCTCCAGCCCCGAAGCAGTGTCGCTTATATATATTTCCTTTAATTCAGTTGTCTTTGTATTTAGAATCAGATGCTTTGTCTGCTCCATTTATGCCATTCTTTAAGGTAGCCGCTACCATTGTTCCCTTGCCGTTTCCGTTGCTTACTGCAACGCTGTCCAATACAAGGGCCTTTTCTTCCTGCGCTGTCTTCAGCCTCTTGAAGAGAGTCAGTGCCTGGGCCACTACCTGGTCCATGTTATAGTACTTGTAAGTTGCCAGTCTTCCGGCAAAGTAAACGTCTTTGATTTGGTCTGCCAACTTTTTATACTGATTGTATATAGCCGCGTTTTCCGCTTTGGGCACGGGGTAGTACGGTTCCCCCTCCGCCTGCGGGTACTCATAGACGATGCTGGTTTTGGGGTGCTGCTGGCCCGTCAGGTACTTGAACTCGGTGACGCGGGTGTAGGCGTGCTCGTTGGGAAAGTTGACCACCGCCGTGGGCAGGTGCACCTCCTGCTCCAGGGTCTGGTGCCGGAACTCCAGCGAGCGGTAGGGCAGCTCGCCGTAGCAGAAGTCGAAGTACTCGTCCACGGGCCCTGTGAAAATCATCTTCCTGAAGGGAATCACGTCCACTATCTCGTGGTAGTCGGTGTTGAGCATGATTTTGATGTTGGGGTGGCTGAGCAGCTTCTCGAACATGGCCGTGTAGCCGTGGCGGGGCATGGCCTGGAAGGTGTCGGTGAAGTAGCGGTCATCCCTGTTGCTGCGCACGGGCACCCGTGAGGTCACCGACTTGTCGAGCTCCGAGGGGTCCATGCCCCACTGCTTGCGGGTGTAGTTGCGGAAGAACTTCTCATACAGCTCCCGCCCCACGCGGCTCACCACCACGTCCTCGGAGGTGCGCACCTCGGGCACCTGCTCTGCCACGGACTGGAAGAAGCCCTCCACCTCGAAGGCCGTCAGGTTCAGCCCGTAGAGCTTGTTGATGGTGTCCAGGTTGATGGGCATGGGCACCAGCTGCCCGTCCACGCTGGCCAGCACCCGGTGCTCGTAGGGACGCCACTCGGTGAAGTTGGAGAGGTAGTCGAACACGTCCCTGGAGTTGGTGTGGAAGATGTGAGGCCCGTACTTGTGCACCAGTATCCCCTCCTCATTATAATGGTCGAAAGCGTTGCCTGCTATATGCGGCCGTTTGTCTACTATGAGTACTTTTTTATTTAACTGGGATGCAAGCCTTTCAGCCACCACACTACCGGCAAAGCCAGCCCCAACTATAAGATAATCGAACATACTTATCCCTTTCTACTTTAAATGAAAATTTTACACCCTGGCTAAAGGGCAATTAAGATCAGGCTGTCTGGTGCTGCAGCGCCTGGCTCATGAGTTGCACCATGCCACGCCATGTGTTGTCCCAGGATCTGCCTGCCAGGAAAGCATTTACGTCGCAGTGCCACGCTGGATCTGATGCCTGTGCCATGGCGGCTTCTACTCCAGAGACAAACTCTTCTGGTGTGCACGCAATGTGCACCAGTTTCGCCTCGCCATACGGTTTCACCACATCCCGGACAGGGGTGGAGACGACAGGCTTCCCGGCTGCTAAATATTCCGGTGTTTTAGTTGGGCTGATAAACTCTGTGGACTCATTGAGGGCAAATGGCATAAGCGCTACTTCCCATCCCCTGATGTAGGCGGGCAGTTCCTGGTAAGATTTACCTCCCAGGTATTGAATATTCTCCCGCTTCGGTAAATCTGCCGGGTCAATTTTCACCACCGGTCCCAACATCACAATTTGCCAGTCCGGCCGTTTATCTGCCACCGCTGCTATCAACTGCAGATCCATCCTTTCGTCAATCACACCGAAGAAACCGATACGAGGCGCTGGTATAGCGGCCTGATCAGCTGGTTGCTCCAGCTGTTCTTTTGCTTTGGCAAAATGTGCCTTGTCAATACTGCTCGGAAACAGGTGCGTCTGCATGTGCTGCTTCTTCTTGGAATCGTAGAGACTTTGGCCTCCTGTGAAGACCAGGTCAGCTCTTTTAAAAAGCTCTTGCTCCAGCTCCTTTAAGAGTGGGGGCGAGAATTTAAACGCCGAAAGCTCATCCATGCAATCATAAATGGTTAAGGCTGGTGACAAGTGGCTCGAGAAGCCCAAAGCCATTGGCGTATAGTACCAAAGTATAAAGCGCTCCAGCAACTGCTCTTTTAGCAGGCTATTCAGGAGCGTGCGCTGTTCCTCCTCTATTTGTTCTGCTGTTAATCTATGCGGTAGATTAGGCACCACCACATATAGGTTCTCCTCCCGGGCAGAGACATTCAGCCTTGAGGCATGTGAATCATCGAAAATGGGCTCTTCTACGAAATAGACCCTCCCATATTTTGCAAATCGGGATAGCAGGTGTTGAGGGCGCTGGTACACAAAATCCCAACGCAGGTGAGAGAGACAAACAACATCAGGAAGGTTCTTTAAAAAGCTCTCTGTTTCAGTTGTGATGCTGCTCGCTTTTCTTTTTTCAGCAGGTGCATTTGTTTCTGTATCAGTCCAATTTTCACCGGGGTTTACCGGTACAGGGTTTGTTGTGTTTGTTTTGAACATAGATGATAGTATATCTAAGCTGTAGCAGCAGGAGCAACCCCTGTAACAGCATGAAAATGTCCCTGTACATACGCACTTTCATCATGAAGAAACATGCTATAAACACGTAATAATGCTCAGTATCTATACTCAAATTGTCATAACATTAAATAAATATAGTTATAGATTTAAGTATAAATTTATTAAGTAACAGGTTCTGTTTTATTATACTGTTATAAGTAACTGATTTGACTAAGAAGCATTCCGGATGCTTTGTTATCTTTGCCAGCCTTAGTGAAATAAAAGAAAAAGTATCCTTTTCAACATGCCCGAAGAAGCAAAAGAGAAAGAAAGCGCAGCAAGCAACGGAATAGGATTACGCAACGAAAGATCGCTGCATGCGGCCCTGAAACAGTGGGTAAGTTTGCCTGAGGATAGGTTTGAAGTGCCTTTGGGCGGCTACGTGATAGACCTGGTGCGGGGGGAACAGCTGATTGAAATCCAAACCCGCAATTTTTCAGCCATTCGGAATAAACTAAAGTCACTTTTAAAGCAGCACAAGGTGCACCTGCTGCATCCTGTTACTTCTGAGAAATGGGTGGTGCAGGTAGATACTTCAGGCCAAAAGATTGCCTCCCGCCGCAAATCGCCTTACAAAGGAAAGCTGAGTGATCTCTTCGAAGAGCTGGTGCGGATACCGGAGCTGATGGCCCATGATAACTTCTCTTTTGAAGTGCTTTTTATTAAGGAAGAGGAAGTAAGGTGCCGCGACGGAAAGGGCAGCAAGCACAGAAAGCGGGTAAGCGTAGTAGACAGGCGACTAATAGAAGTGGTTAAATCTTATAATTTCAAGAGTACAAAAGACCTGCTGACTTTTATTCCCGCTAACATTGCCCAGCCCTTTTCGAATAAAGATCTGGCTGCTGCTTTACAGCTACCGCTACACCGTTGCCGCCAGATAACCTACTGCCTGCGCAAAATGGGAGCCATCACATTGAATGGCAAAAAACGGAATGAGCTATTATATAGTACGGAGTTAGAAGCTTAGGCTACCTGATTTACTGTTTCATGCCAGCTAGCTGATGTGCTATACCTGCTGATTAAGGCAACTTTTACCGGAGTTCTCCGACCCTTCCTTGTCAGGCAAGGAAACCTTACTTTCTCCTGCCATCCTCTCTTCAACAACAGTTTTCTTACCTGTACATAAAGTCAGTGCAGTTGTACCTTCTCCATTCAAAAACACCTACCCATATCAAAAGAACAAACCAGATAACCTTTGCCTTTCTGCTACTGTATAAAATAGCCACACCCTAACCAACTACCAACCTATAGCTGCTTTCCCGGCATCTGCTGTTTAGGAAAGCAAATGTAATATAGGTTTTCACCTCTGCCATTTACTAAGGCAGGACACCCTTAAAGCACCTCTTTCAAATTACGCTCTCCTTAGGAGGAAGAGCAGAAAAACCTATACTTCTAATTTCAACCTATGGAAACAAGTAACGCACAAAGGCGCAAGAACACCGGTTTCAAAATCTCGAAATCAAAATTTCAGGCAGGCACTGCCCATCCGCAGGACCTCCATAACCTTCCTATACCTGCACGGCCTACTGTAGATGCCCGGGATGTGGTGGTGCCGGACGGATATACGATAGAGCCTGTGATGGTGGGTCTCTCCTTCCCCACCGACATCGCTTTTGACGATAAAGGAACTGTGTTTGTGAGCGAAGGCGGCAGCTCGTGGCCTACGCGCCCCTATATGCCTGCCCGGGTAATTGCACTGCACGCAAACGGAGAGACAGAAACAATAGACATGAATGTGCAGGCAGGGCCAAGAGGCATTGCCTGGCGCGACGGCGAGCTTTACATGGCGCTGAAAGGCGGTTACCACATGCAGATTGTGAAGTATAACCTGCAGACTGGTGAGCTGAAAGTGTTGATTGACTCGCTGCCCAGCGGTGGCTGGCATGAACCGGGAGGGCCTATCTTCGGTGATGACGGATTAATGTATTTCGGAAACGGCTCTGTATCTCAGCAAGGAGTAGTGTTGCCGGCAGGATTTACGGTGGATATGGCCAAGCACCCGTTGGCGCATGACGTGCCGGGGCAGGACGTGACACTGAGTGGAAACAATGTCAGGAGCCGTGACCCGCGCATGCCATACCCATACATGGTAGAAACAGGGCCGTTCAAACCTTTTGGTACAGCCGCAAAAAAAGGAGAAGTAGTAAAAGGCAGTATAAACTGCAACTCTGCCGTCTGGCGCTCACGTCCGGACGGCTCTGATATGGAGTTGCTGGCCTGGGGTATCCGCAATCCCTTTGGCATGGCTCTGAATGAAGAAGGCGAGCTTTACGTTTCAGATAATGACTTTGAGGAGAAAGGAGAACGGGCAATGGCCAAGGACCCTGACTGTATCTGGCACATCAAAAACGCTTCCCAACCTTTCGGCTCCATCCAAACACCAGACTGGTATGGCTTTCCGGATTTTTGCCACGACGGGCTGCCCGTAAATCATCCGTCCCACCTGCCATCCAGAGGCACACCGGCAGAAATGCTGATGGAAAATCATCCACCACTAGCAGGTCCGGCCGCCTTTTTAGAGCAGCCGCACTCCTGCATGTGCCGCATGGACTTCTCACGGTCTGATGCCTTTGGCTTCAGGGGAGAACTTTTCGTAGCGGAATGGGGAACGATGGCACCGCTAAACTCCCCGCACCCTGAAGACCTAAACCACGGGTTCAGAGTGGTTCGGGTAAATGTAAAAAACGGAACAGCGGAGCCTTTCGTCCACAACAAAGAAATGGGACCTGCCTCTAAAGTAGGCGGTGGCGGTATAGAGCGGCCAGTATCCTGCAAATTCAGCCCCGATGGAAAAAGCCTGTATGTGCTGGATTTCGGCGGAGTACAGGTAACATCGGGTAACATGCTGGCTTACGCTCACACAGGTGTGCTATGGAAGGTAACTAAAAAGGAAAACAACAATGGATAATACAACACAAACAATGCCCATCCTCATCGAGCTCGATAATGAAACCCGGAGCAAACAACTCGACAGAGCCGCCGTCTGGTTCAACAATGTCCTACTCACGCAGGCATCTTACCGGAAGCTTGTTTCCGATACAGTAGAGAAAATTGACGAGCCTCACATCAAGCAGTACCTCGCAGAAATAGCGATGCGTGCGGAAACACATGAGGAGATAATACGGGGGAAGCTGTTCTCTGCCATAGACCGAGAACCCTCGGATGTGCGCTCTCTTTTAGGCACGATGGCCGGAAAAGCACGCGAGGCTCTGGGTGATATGATAGCGCTGACAGGCGGGGCCAGAGGTCCCTGGCAGGACCTGCACCAGGTATACCTTTCCAACTACAACTCTTTGGGAGCGATATCAGTGGCGGAGCAACTAGGCCTGGCGCTAGGTATTCCTGAAGTCGCTCATATTACCTTTCAGTTGATAGCAGATAAATCCACTGACCAGCTCCTGCTACAGGAGTGTGTGCTGGAAATGTGCTCTATGTCGATACTTTACCATGAGCGGTTTTGAGATGAGACAGAATCAAAGAAAAGGACACAGTTAAAATGTCATTTCGACCACCGGGAGAAATCTGCTACTAAAAAGAGCATTTAAATTCAGATTTCTCCCGGTGGTCGAAATGACAAAAAATTTACCTCGGCAGCATTTCCTTAGAACGCGCCGCTATTTCTGTAATCATTTGAGCGATTGCTTCCCATTGCTCTTCCTGGAGCAGGTGCTTGGCGGGTAGTTTGTGTACTTCTGCTAAACCTGCGGCTTCCTTTACTTCAGTACCATAGCGCTCATAGCGCAACCCCGGGTCTTCGGCTCCCCAAATGGCCTGCACCGGGTAAGGCACACCCTGAACAGCCTTGTAACAAAGCTCCCGGTACTCCTCTGAATCTGCGAAATTGCGCATGATCTTCAGAAAGGCATCTCCCCCATCTTCGCGTTTGAGCAGGTCCACGTAAGCGTAAATTTCTTCTTTTGGAATAATTTCTGAGTTAGAGACACCCCCAGCAGAAAACATCAGGTTCCAGGTAGCGTACTGAATGCCCGCCAGCTCCGCCTCTCCCAGCAAAGGCTTTTCAAATGGGCGCATGGCCAGCGGCTTCTCAAAATGCACCACATCCACCCATGTATTTAGTATTGTTAGCGAAAGTATCATTTCTCTGTTTTCAGCTGCCAGGGCAAAACCAATGGGACCGCCAATGTCGTGCACTACGAGGTGGTACTTGTCCAGCCCCAGTTCTTCGGCTGCTTTGGCGATGAAACGTGCAAAGTTTGGGAAAGAGTAATCAAAATCCTCCGGACGTTCTGCCAGCCCCAGGCCCGGTAAATCAATGGAAACACCACGATAGCCTTTATCAGCTAAAGAACGGAGCACCTTCCGGTACAAAAAAGAGGAGGTTGGCACGCCATGAAGGCAAAGTACCGGTTCACCGCTTCCGTAGTCTAGGGCGAACGTCTGAACCCCATCTACTCTAATAAATTTTCCAGAAGCACGATGCTGCTCTATTACCTGGTCAACAGTTGAATTATTACTCATGCGCTACAACTTAAGTGAAATGCTTTTGTACGCACTCCAGTAAGATTGTTGTGGTTCACAAGCAGGAGTAGTCTGAAGTTTATGCTAAATGCAAGCAGAGGCACCTTACGTTAAGGCTACCAATCCTCCAGGTCAGGGCTAAGGGTTGCTGAGTTTTAGATCCTTTCGCAGTGGCTGGAACTCATTTCTATTTTTGGTCCAGTAGTCCTGCAGCATAACGGCTTTTCGCTTTGCTCTGCTTACTTCCTCCTCCCCGTTCTCTAATTTCCGCACTTCTTCCCAACCCGCAATTTCATAAGGAAAAGTTGAACTGTAGTAAATGCGCAGAACGCGGGGATAGGTGTCGTAGGTAACGGTGCATACATTCAGCTTTGCTGCTTCAAAACCAGCAACTGCGGTTTGAGCTGGTTGAATGGTAATAGTTGCGTCCTGTGCCTCCAGTGGAATATGCGACAGGCGCTGGTCAAGCAGGCTGGGTATCAGTTTCAGCCTACCTGTCGGCACTTCTTTTGGGTTCAGGCGGATGAGGTTCCAGATACCATCTTCAGAGCGGCCATTTAGTGTCAGTTGCTGGTCTCCCTCCTGCTCAAAGTAAGAACGGAGCTCCACCTCATAGCTGTTCGCCTGCCGGTTCATCTGGGTATATGTCTGTCCGCACCACTCCTGCACACTCGCTGTCACTTTTGCGGCAGGGATCTTATCATACACCGGAGTAAAAGCGGAAAGCATCATGGAGTAGGGGTAAATGCCGGTGATGAACTTCTTCGTCATGTTTAGCTTCAGCACTTTCTGTGCATCCTGCTCATTTTCCTGCGGCCTATCCAGCTTCACCTGTTTCGCCCGTGAAAAGTCTTCCGTCACAAAAATAAGAACAGCCTCCCCTTGTCGCTTTTCGCCATAACGGTATTGTTCCAAATCATATGAATTAAGCTCCGCCTTTCCCTGGTACCAATACTTCCCGAAGGCTTTGAAATCAACTTCCCTATCGCTCTTTTCAGCGTCAGTGGCTCCTAACGGGCTGCAGGCAGCTGCCATAGAGAAGAGCAGCAGAAGGTATGTGAATATTGTCATGTTGTAGTTGGTATTGATTATTTATCAAATGTAAAAAGGACCCACCCCTACCCCTCCAAGGAGGGGAATTTCTGCAAGAGTAGAATATTCACCTTCCTAGAGGAGTAAGGGTAGGTAAACGGTTTTCTTACTAAAAATTGATATCATCCTGCAAGTGGGTTAGCACAGATCAAGCTTTTATATTTTGCAAAGCAGCATTAATAGTTAGCTTCAGCTCTTGCAGGCTTTTTAACTCATTCAACTGTTTAGCGTCCAGCACCACCACTGTCTTCTTATCTCCTGTCTGCAGCGCCACCAGTGGATAGTCAGTATGGGAAGCGCTGTACTTCCACTCGTCTTTGTATATAAACTCCACCTCCAAAGGCAGGCTCTTTACATAATCTGCCCACTCCTGCTTCATAGTGAAGGTACCATAGGTTAGCGCGCACAGATTACAGTTGTAAGTAGTTGGCGAAATGGCTTTATGCGCAAAATCAGTCAGCTTGTTAAAGAGTCCTGTCTTGGCATTGTATACAAACTGCAGTTTCTGGCTCATATTTACCTTCCTCTCGCTATTGTATAACTAGATAATGAGCTACTGCAGAATAGTAGTAGAGTCGTTTCCGGTTAAAATCGGAATATCTGTGATGCGGTCATGTTCGGGGCCGTTCTCCAGCTTCAGTACACCTCGCGGACAAACGCTTGCACAGATGCCACAGCCCACGCAGGAGGCGCGCACCACATTCTGTCCGCGCTGCGCATACCAACGCACATCTATGCCCATTTCACAGTAGGTAGAGCAGTTGCCGCAGGAAATACATTGGCCGCCGTTTGTGGTTATCCGGAACCTGGACTTGAAACGCTGCACAATACCAATGTAGGCTGCCAGTGGGCACCCGTAGCGGCACCACACGCGGTTGCCCATCAGCGGGTAAAAACCTACGCCTATGACTCCGGCAAAAGCTGCACTAATCAGGAAACCGTACCATTGGTGCACCACTCCGGTCGCGTCACCAAGTATTCCAAAACCAGAAAAGTAATTAGCGACGGTCATCACCGTCATCACCACAGCTATGACCAGCACACTGTGCACCATCCACCGTTCAATCTTCCAGGCCTTCAACGATTTGTTAGACAGATGCCGGAAAGGGTCACCTGCTGTTTCGGCCAGGCCTCCGCAGCCGCAGACCCAGCTGCAGTACCAGCGCTTTCCATAGAAGTAGCTCATTACCGGTACTCCTACTACTATCAACAAAATTCCCCATATCAGCATAAACATGCCGATGGCACCGCTGCTCACCATATTCTCTACCCGGTACTCAAAAAAGAAAGTATAATCCAGCGGCCAGATATGCTTAAAGTCGTTCCAGGGCTTATTGAAAAGCACCAGTATTTCGGGAATCAGGAAAGCGAACGCCAGCTGGAAAAACATAACGGACGACGTCCGCAGTGTCTGGTATTTGTTGCCCCGGTGTTTACGGAACATACGCACGCCCATCACCAGGATAGCCAGGGTATAAATAAGGCCATACATAAACCATTTGCTGGCTGGGTTACTGGAGAGTACCATGCTGACCGGGTCTGCCAACAGCACCCAGTTCGTAATGTACTCAGCAAACCAATAGAGCAGCACGTACAGCACAATCAGATAAGTGCCCAGCACAATGCCCACCCAGCCTCTCGATTTGAGGGAGGAGTGGTACACGCCCTCGTGTTTTAGTCCCCCGGTTTTATGTGTCTGTGTTGGCAGCACGTACATCAGCACACCCAAAGCACCCGCCACTATGGTAAGGAGGAGCAAAAGCAGCTTATTATCGGCTACAAAACCGATGCTGGAGGCCTTGGTGACTGAAAATGCATAGTCGTCCCAGATAACCTTCTCATACTGCCCCTCCAGCCTTAGCTCGTCATTATAGGCGCCGAAGAGACGGTTAAAATCCTGCACAAATGCAAAATTGGAGCTGTAGGTTTCGTTCATCATCGGCGCCAGCTCTTCCTTCAGGATAGGGTAATGCGCTTCACTTACTGCTTCCTGTAAAACAGTATCCGTAAGCCGGTATTGCCCCACAAATAACAGGGCAGTAAAAAGAACTAACGCCGCAAAAAAAATGGCCAGTCCGACAGGTTTTATATACTTCATGTTGCGGGTTAACTCCTTAAAAATGAAAACAGGCCTCTTTTCTTCTTTTTTACCTGCAGCGATGCATCAAACTGCTCATTATAGGTCCTGACGATGTCCTGCTGGTAACTTTTATCAAAAAACTCTCCATTAAAATCCGCCTTGTCCAGATTGTCCAGTACTTCTTCTATGGTGCTGCCTTTCCGGAAGGCGTTATCAAAGAAATCATGCCGCAGCCGCAGCCCAAAAGCATTCGCGCCGATCAGCACATTTGTTTCGGCCTCGAATACCGCTCTAAAACATATCTTGCCGTTGGGATGTTCCCAGTAAAGCGACTGTAGTTCTTCGCCCCACTGAGCGGGTACTATTCCATAGGTCTGATACTCAATATCTAGGAATTTAGCAGAGTTAAACCAGGCGGCGGGATGATATGGCACCGGCTCCCGGGTGAGGCTGTAGGCAAGCGTTTCGCCGTGCATGCGCCCGGTATACCACGTCTGCTCAATGCTCCTGCGGTTTAAGACAGGTGTTTTGAACTCAGCACAGTCTCCAATGGCATATATATCCGGTATGTTCGTGGCAAAATACTCGTCTACCAGTATTCCCCGGTTTTTTTCTATGAGGGTATCTTTCAGCAAGGAAATATTCGGGCTTACCCCTACCGCGAGTCCTACAAACTGGCAATCGATTTGTTCCCCTTCGGAGGTGATGACGCCACCTACTTTACCGGTACCATCATCCAAAATCTCCTTTAGCTCGTGTACCAGTTTCAGGTCGATGTGATGCTCCAGTACATGCCGGTTCACCAGTTGCGCCTCCTCTTTTGGAAGCACATTTCCCCAGAAGTTCTCCTCTCGCACCAGAAATGTAACGGGTATTTCACGACTTTGCAGCATCTCTGCCATTTCAATACCTATAAGGCCGCCGCCAACCACCACCGCCCGCTGGCACGAAACCGTACTTGCCTCCATCGCCTCCAGGTCCTGGTAGCTGTATAAGCCCGTCACGCCCTTCAGGTCCCGTCCCGGCCATCCGAACTTATTTGGAACAGAGCCTGTCGCCAGAATCAGGATGTCATAGGAAACCGGGTCATGCTGTTGTAGTTGCAGGGTTTTCTGTTCAACATCAATAGCTGTCACCCAGTCATGCACCAACTGCAGGCGGTTTTTGCCCCAGAAAAAGTCTTCATAGGGTTTGATGTTCTCATACTTCATATGCCCCATGTAAAGGTACATTAAGGCCGTGCGGGAAAAGAAATGCTCTGTCTCACCGGATATGAGTGTAATCTGGGCCTCACTGTCTCGCTTGCGGATATGGCGCGCGCAGGTTACGCCTGCAATGCCATTGCCGATAATGACGATGCTGCGCCCGTTGCCGGAGCTTATTTCAGGATTATCACTCACAAAAGTTCTCTTCTTTATGATGCTGGTTAAACGATTGGTTGAGGTAAAGCAAATTCAGGCTAAGTTGTGACTTCTGTTATCTTTGGGTTTAACCGCCAGCACTTTCAGTTGTTCAATAAGTTGTTGATACATAAGCCTGCCGAACAGTAAACGAAAAATAAAGCTTTTAGTACGAAATATAGTGTAATGGCAACTTGAGAGTCGTGCAGAAGCAGAATTAACCGGTTCTGCTTGATTAGAAGACCTGATTCGTGTAAACTAGCTTCTGAAACGCTGTCGTTCATTTTTCAAATATGCTTCAACTCCGGAAAGTCCACCACATCGCCATTATCTGCTCTGACTACGAAACATCAAAGCACTTTTATACCGTTGTGCTTGGTCTGGAGGTCATACAGGAGGTTTATAGGGAGGAGCGGCAGTCTTACAAGCTGGATCTGGCTTTGAACGGGGATTACATCATAGAATTGTTCTCCTTCCCGACACCGCCGCCGCGGCCCTCGCGTCCAGAAGCAAGAGGCTTGCGTCACCTTGCTTTTGAGGTCTCTGATATTAAAACAGCAGTACAGGAACTGCAACGGCAGGGTGTCACACTAGAACCTATCCGGATTGATGAGTATACCGGCAAGCGCTTCACCTTTTTTGCTGACCCGGACGATCTGCCGCTGGAATTGTATGAGGGGTAAGAGGTTTCCTGCAGCAGGACCTTTTTAAAACGTACTTCCGTAAGAACCTACTGTATGGAAGAAAACGCTATAGAATCAAACCCGGACTATAAAGCCATTACGATAACTGACATAAAGGAAGAGGCACCTGGTGTAAAAACCTTTATTTTTGGAGCCAACGACGCAAAAGACATTCACTACCTGCCGGGCCAGTACCTTACCTTTGCCCACCAGGGCCACAGCGGGGAAGTGCGCCGCTCCTATTCCATCACCTCCACCCCGGCTTTGCAGGAGCCGTTGGCCATAGGAGTAAAACGTGTTGAAAACGGCTTCTTTTCAAGGCTGTTGATAGACAAAGCTGAGGTTGGCGATAGGCTCTATACTGTGGGTGCCTCAGGCCTTTTCACTTTGCCGGATGACCTGGGTCAGTATGAGCAGGTTTTCCTATTGGCGGCAGGAAGTGGCATAACCCCCATCTTTTCTTTGCTCAAGACGCTGCTATATGCGCACCCCGAGCAGAAGGTGGTACTCATTTACAGCAACAATAATCCGAAGAAGTCTATTTTTCGGAAACAACTGGAGCAGCTAGTGCAGGGCTTTCCGGAGCAACTCCACATTGAGTTCCTCTACAGCGTTTCTCCAGACCTGTCAAGGGCGAGGCTATATAAAGACCTTCTACAGGCACAGCTTCGGAAACACGCTGTGGCTCCTTACCACCAAATCCTGTTTTACCTGTGTGGCCCAACTAACTACATGCGCATGTGCTTCTATGCGCTGCGCCAGGTTGATGTGCCAAACGATAGTATCCGCAGAGAGAACTTCAGCACAACGAAGGTCAAGGTGCCCCTCCTGCCTCCAGACACAGATCCACACCCGGTTACGCTGCATTATAAGGACCGTTCATACAAACTGCAGGTACAGCACCCTACCACTATTCTGCAGGCTGCCAAGAAAGCAGGCCTTGCGCTCCCCTACTCCTGTGAGACAGGAAAGTGCGGCAGCTGCGCCGCCCGCTGCTTAAAAGGCGAGGTGTGGATGTCGTATAACGAGGTGCTAACAGAAAAGGACCTGGCCAAAGGTTTAACCCTCTCCTGTGTAGCCTACCCGGTTGGCGGCGAGGTGGTGCTGGAGGTGATGTAATACTGATTCAGCCTCCTCACAACTTTATTATCTCGACCAGACGGAGAGAGAGATCTTTACTTTGACGGCAGCAGCTCTCTCAATAGCGTTTGAGATGACAACTATTTATGAATTTTGAGTGACTTCCTTCTACCTCAAAATCGTCTCTATCCTCTCCAACTCATCAGCGCTGAATCTGGTATGCTGCAGGCTCTTCAGAGAGTCCGCTAACTGCGCTGGGGAGCTGGCTCCTATCAGCACAGAGGTGACTCTATCATCTTTCAGGAGCCAGGCCAGCGCCATCTGTGCCAGCGACTGCCCGCGTTGCTGCGCCAGTTCATTCAGCTGCCGGATCTGCTCTACCTTTTCACCTGTAATGTCTGTTTCCTGCAGGTGCCCGTGCGATTTTGCTGCTCTTGAGCCCTCGGGTATGCCTTTCAGGTACTTACTCGTCAGGAGGCCCTGCGCTAGTGGTGAGAACGGAATACAGCCTACTCCCTCCTCTTCCAGCAGGTCCAGCAGGCCATCTTCTACCCAGCGCAGAAACATGGAGTACTTCGGCTGATGAATGAGGCAGGGCGTGCCAAGGTCACGTAGTATCCTGATAGCTTCAGCAGCTTCTGCGGGCTTATAATTCGAGAGGCCGACATATAATGCTTTTCCCTGGCGCACAAGCAAGTCCAATGCTCCCATTGTTTCTTCCAGAGGTGTTTCAGGGTCCGGGCGGTGGTGATAAAAGATATCAACGTACTCCAGGTTCATACGCTTCAGGCTCTGGTCCAGGCTCGACACCAGGTACTTTTTGGAGCCCCGGTCACCATAAGGACCTGGCCACATATCATAACCAGCTTTTGTGGAAATGATCAGCTCATCACGGTAGCCAAGGAAATCTTTCTCCAGGATGCTGCCAAAATTCTCTTCTGCCGAGCCATACGGAGGGCCATAGTTATTAGCAAGGTCGAAGTGCGTGATACCGGCATCAAAAGCGTCGCGGAGCATCTGCCGTGCATTCTCCAGCACGTCCACATGCCCGAAATTGTGCCACAGCCCCAGCGAGAGTGCTGGCAGTTTCAATCCGCTTTTGCCGCAGCGGCGGTACACCATCGAATTATAACGAGCTGGATTAGGAGTATAGGTCATAGCCAGGTATAGAAGTTAAAAGGGAAGATAAGAAGTTATGGCTTGATGGCCAAAGCAACATTCTTCAACAGAACACCTCTCCTACATAGTCTGCATGAAATGAATAGGATATCGTTATCTGCGTTTATATCATTAATCATAAAACACGTATAGCATATAAAGGAATAATCTCAATCATTCTTTAATCATTCCTCTCCACCTGAACCTAACCTTTCGGTTCACCCCTGGTTTAGTTCAAAGTAAAAGCCATGTAGTAGATCAAAAGCACAGAATTTAGAACCTGACTTCAAACAACTATTCAGATGCAGTACAGCTTTCTTGTACTCTATGACTTTTCCCAGTATGCGCGCCAGGCACTGCGGGTTGCGCACCAATGGAGTGGGTGGGCAGGAGCTGACCTCCACATTTTGTACAACCAGGAAGCTACTTTTGCTCCTGCCATGGCTGATCAGCAGGTGAGGCAGCAATTAGATGCCCATTCCAGGTCAGAAGCATTTCATAGGTTGCAGCGCAGCTACGAAGAAACTATAGGAGCGCCTATACCTGCTAAAAACGTGCATATCTCTGTAAAAAATTTAGCTTTCACCATCACCCAGATTAGCAGCCAGTATAACACGAGGCTACTTTTTGCAGGGCTTAAAGGCCACGGAGTGCTGAAACGGATTTTTATGGGAAGCACTGTGCTTAAGCTGCTTGACATAGTAGACATACCTATAGTTGCCATTCCTCATAAGTTAAGAGCTTTTGAGAAAATAAACCTGCATGTAGGCGTTAGTTACCATTACATATTTCACTCTATCCGACTTCAGCAGTTTATCCAGTTGCTGGCAAATAAAATTCATTCCCTGGTTTTCATCTCTGTTTTAACTACAGAAGATGACAGGCAACAGGCAGTACGCCACCTGTCTAGGCTAAGAGCCACATTTAAGGAGGGAGAAGATGTCCATACCCGGCTATTTGAGGGAAATAACCCTTTCGCCGAAGTCAAGGCATATATGCGGAACCAGGAAGATAGCGTGCTCCTGGTTCAGAAGGGCTCGAGGGCACTGTCTGATTACCTTTTCAGGGAGTTTTTTATCAATGAACTTGTACATGATGCCAGCATACCTTTGATCATCCTGCCGTAGTGAGCTGGCTAATAGATATCGTAAGGGAGCCTTTTCTTGAGTTTGCTGTTATACTCTTTCTGGCTGCCGCGGCAGGTAGCCTGGGGCAACTCCTGCGGCAACCGCTCATCGTCATGTTTATCGCCCTGGGCATAATCATAGGGCCGTCTTCGCTGAACATCATTCAATCAGAAGACAAAATCCACCTCCTCGCTGAAATCGGGATTGCGCTGCTCCTTTTTATTGTGGGCCTCAAACTGGACTTAAACTTAATCAAGTCAACCGGTAAAATAGCGTTGTTCACGGGGTTGGGCCAGGTGATATTCACATCAGCACTAGGTTACCTGTTGGGGTTACTCCTGGGATTCACGGCGTTGCAAAGCCTCTACATCGCAGTGGCCCTCACCTTCTCCAGTACTATTATTATCGTGAAGCTTCTCACGGATAAAAAAGAGATAGACTCCCTTCACGGTCAGATAGCGATTGGATTTCTGATTGTTCAGGACCTGGTGGTGATTTTAGTGATGGTGATACTCTCAGCCCTGGGAAAAGGCGGAGACAGGTCGCTTTTTGAAGACTTCGCCCTTACTTTCTTAAATGGCGCCGTACTGGCCGTAGCCATCTACCTGTTGATGAAGTGGGTTATTCCACAGACAAGTGCTTTCCTGGCGAGATCGCAGGAACTGCTCACCTTGTTCTCAATTGCCTGGGCCATTCTTTTAGCCGCGCTAAGCGAGCTCATGGGCTTCAGCAGCGAAGTGGGTGCGTTTCTGGCCGGTGTAAGCCTTGCTTCAACGCCCTTCAGAGAAGCCATCAGCAGCAGGTTGGTAAGTCTGCGTGATTTCCTGCTGTTGTTTTTCTTTATCAACCTGGGAGCCACCCTCGACCTTTCGGCTTTGGGAGCACAGGTGCCGTCTGCCCTGATATTCTCTGTCTTCGTTCTCATTGGTAACCCGCTGATTGTCCTTATCATCATGGGCATTATGGGCTATACAAAAAGAACCTCTTTCCTGGCTGGCCTGACAGTAGCGCAAATCAGCGAATTCTCCCTCATCTTCGCGGGTATGGGATACCAGGTGGGGCACATCAGCGCCGAAGTTGTGGGCCTGATAACGCTGGTGGGTTTGATTACTATCGGTTTATCCACCTATATGATTCTTTACTCCCACTTCTTATACAAATGGATGGCCCCTTTGCTACAGGTGTTCGAGCGGGAAAACCCATACCGGGAAAGCGCCATCAAGATAAACGAACAACTCTCCTTCAAAGCCATCGTCATAGGCTTGGGCAGGTTTGGCAACGCCATTTCGAATAACCTGAGCAAGCATGGTATAACCACCATGGGGGTCGATTTCGACCCTAAGGTAGTAGAAAGCCTGCGGGCGCAGGGACGATTTGTGGAATATGGTGATCTGGAGGACCCTGATCTGTTTGAGCGGCTTCCCTATCAAAACGCGGATTACATCATCAATACAGTTCCGGACGAGGGCCTCACGCAAAGCATGATCAAAAACCTGCGGTCTTCCGGGTATCAGGGTAAAATCATTGTTACCGCTACAAACGCAAAAAGTGAGTTCCGGCTAAGAAAGCACGAGCCGGATGATATTTTAACGCCTTTTTCTATGGCCGCCGATAGTATAAAACAGCGCTTAGACAGTTTGAGCTTTAATAACGCTACTGCACAACAAAGCAGTACCACCAGCCTGAGATAAGCAGCCAGGAGGTTTCTGCAGTTGCTGCCTTACAGCTGCTCCCTGCAATACTTCATCATGCCCTGGACACTGGCTCAATTAGCTAAAATGCTTCTGGTGTCAGAAACAAATAGTCGTAGTGCACCAGGGGCTTCTGGTTTGCCTGCCCCATGCGCTCCTGTGCTTTGTCTGACCCGTACTCCGCAACACCAAGTCCTATTGGCTTTTCCTGTTCGTCTATCAGTTTGATGATATCGCCTTTCTGAAATTCGCCGATGATTTGGATAATGCCCACTGGTAGCAAACTGGTGGCTTTGGAGGAGGTTAGTGCCGCACAGGCGCCTTCGTTCACCACCACCTTGCCCTTGGCTGCCTGTTCTGAATGCGCAATCCATTTCTTTTTGCCGGATGCTGTTTTCTTAGGAACGAAGCGCGTATTCACAACTTCCTCATTCAGTACTTTAGGCAGGATGTTCTCCGTTTTACCGTTTGCGATGTGTACGGCTATACCCAGCTGCGCTACTTTCTGGGCCATATGGCACTTTGTAATCATGCCGCCCCGCCCGAACTGCGACCGCTGTGTTGTCACGAAAGAGGCAAAGCTGGTGGTGTTGGAGGCTATCTCCTGGATCACTTCTGATTTTTCGTCTTTCGGGTCGCCATTGTAGATGCCGTTTACATTACTCAGTATAATCAGGGCATCGGCATCCAGCATCGACGCGATGAGTCCGGCCAGCTCGTCATTGTCCGTAAACATCAGCTCTGTAACCGATATCACGTCGTTTTCATTGACTATGGGAATGACATTGTTCTGCAGCAAGATTTTGAAGCAGCTCTTCATGTTCAGGTAATGCAGGCGGTCCCGGAAATCCTCCTTTGTGACTAATACCTGGGCGCATAAAAGCCCAAAGGGACTGAATAGTTCGGAATAGGTATTGATGAGCTTCACCTGACCGATAGAAGCAAGCAACTGGCGACTGGCAACCGCATCGGCTTTTTCCGACACCTTTATCAGGCTTCTCCCCGCTGCTACTGCCCCCGACGACACCACAATGACTTCCTTGCCCTGGCTTTTGATGTAGGATACCTGCTCCACCAGGTGCTGCATCCGCGCCAGGTCCGGCATACCATTGTCCTGGGTCAGCACGTTTGAGCCAATCTTTACTACTATCCGGTTGTAGGTCAGCGCCATGTTAATGTTTATGTATGTCTCTTTTTGTGATGTTCTGGTAAGTAACTTCTTAGCGCAGGAGCTTTATTTCCACACACTTGCTGCACCTATCAAGGCTGCTTCTTCGCCTAATACAGCTTGTTTTACAGGCACATTGCTTCCTTCTGAAACTAACGTTTGCTGGAGTGCAGGTTGGAAAAGGTGCAGTGCCTGCGCAATGTTGCCGCCTATCACGATCACTTCTGGATTTTCGCTGTCTATGTAAGGGAGCAGAAATTCAGCTAGGTGCCGCCCGAATTCATTTAAAACAGTTTGCACCTGCGCATCCGACGATAGCAGTTCCACCAGGCTTTTCACATTGCTGGCTTCTCTCCCTGTAAGTAATAAGTAGCGCTTTAAGAACCACCTGGCACTGAGGTAATCTTCGGCTATACCATCTTTGAAAGGAGCACGCCAGAGAGCGGCATCTTCGGCCATTCCATCCCGGAAAAAGGCTGAACCCAGGCCAGTGCCCAATGTCAGGCCGATGGCCCGGCTTGCTCCTATAGCGGCCCCACCAAAAGCCTCGCCTTGCAAAAAGCAGGCGGCATCATTCGTGAATTGAAGCTGGTCTGGGGATATTTGCAGCGCGTCAGCCAGCAGTACCTTTATATTCTGGCCATACAGGGCATCATACTTATCCTGGTTTTGCATCAGCGAAATACCTGCTGCATAATCAAAAGGACCAGGCATGGCTATTCCTATCTTTACACTTTCTGCCTTCCCTCCGCCTGCAGCATGTTTTATTCCTTGTGCCCAGCTTCTGATAATAGCTGCTATGTCTCCCTTCGCATCCACGTCCTCCCGTGTGAGCGTGTCTGCTATCAGGGTGCTTTTTTCCAGATCAACAAGTGCTGCTGTAATGTGTGTCCCTCCTATATCAACACCTACTGTCTTATGTACAGCCATGATTCTGCTCTTCGCTTATGAAGCCGTTCAAATGTTCCAAAGCCATAAATATACGTTCACATCCCCACCTATAAAAGCACCAGACAATTTTAGCTAAATTGAATCCGCACTAAGCATAAAATCAACAACGGGCAGGAGTACAGGCAAATCCCGTTTTACATCTGAAATGTGTAACTTTAGGCTGCGGCAGCTTTGCCACACCAAACACATAAAATGATTAACTATGAGCTCAGAAATATGCAACCTGGAGCCCAAAGCACTTTGGGAGAACTTTGCTGACTTAAATGCTGTGCCGCGCCCTTCCAAAAAAGAAGCGCGTGTAATACAGTTTATCAAAGACTTTGGCCAGCGCCTTGGCCTCGAAACGGATGAAGACGAAACCGGCAACGTCATCATAAAAAAGCCTGCCACACCGGGTATGGAGCAACTGCAGACGGTGGCGCTGCAAAGCCACCTCGACATGGTGCACCAGAAAAACGCAGACACAGAATTCAACTTCGACACACAGGGAATCGATATGTATGTGGACGGGGATTGGGTGAAGGCAAGAGGCACCACGCTGGGCGCTGACAATGGCATAGGCGTAGCAACGATGATGGCGCTGCTTGCCTCTAAAGACATAGCGCATCCCGCTATGGAAGCCCTTTTTACTGTAGACGAAGAAACAGGTATGACCGGGGCACTGGGTATGAAAGGCGGCATCCTGGACGCCAGCATTATGCTGAACCTGGACACAGAAGACGACAGGGAACTCACTATTGGGTGTGCAGGCGGTGTAGACGTTAGCGCAAAAGGGAGCTATGAACCGGAAAGTACTCCGGCAGCCATGGCAGGGTATAAACTCAGTGTAAAAGGCCTCACGGGCGGCCACTCCGGCATGGACATAATCCTGGGCCGTGGTAATGCCAACAAGCTGATGAACCGTTTGCTGTACCTGGCTATTTCGCAGTTCGATGTGCGTGTTGGCAGCATCGACGGCGGAGGGTTGCGAAATGCCATTCCGCGGGAATCTGTGGCCACTGTTGCCGTAGCAGATGCAGACAAATCAAATTTTGAGCAGTTTGTGCAGGAACAGGCTACTGTGCTGCAGCAGGAATACAGCACTACAGACCCGAAGTTGCAGGTATTGGCAGAGGCTACAGCGGCTCCTGCCCAGGTTTTAACAAAGAGTTTTGCTGGCAAATTATTGCGTGCCATCTACGCCTGCCCCAATGGCATTTACCGCATGAGCCCCGATATCCAGGGGCTGGTGCAAACTTCCAACAACGTGGCCCGTGTGCTGGTGCAGGATGGCAGCTATACCATTCTCTGCCTTACCCGCAGCTCCGTGGATAGTGAAAAAATGGATTTGGCGCAGGCCATACAAAGTGCGTTGGAACTGGCGGGCGCTGCGGTGGAGCTCAGCGGCTCCTACCCTGGCTGGACTCCCAGGCCGGATGCTGCCATCATCCAATTGATGCGCGACCTGTACCGAACCAGGTATAAGGGAGAGCCGGATGTAAATGCCTGCCATGCTGGCTTAGAGTGTGGTATACTGGGAGCAAACTATCCGGGCATGGAGATGATATCCTTTGGCCCCAATATTCGGGGCGCCCACTCCCCTGATGAAAAAGTCCAGATAAGCTCCGTACAGAAATACTGGGACTTCCTGCTTGCCACGCTGCAGCGCATACCGGAGAAAGCACAAGCTTAGATTTTGACATATCCGATAATAGCAGAAGCAGCTGCGGGTAAAGCACATGCCCGCTTAGTGCATCAGGTTCTACTCTGATAATTGTACATCTGCTCATAGTACTGATGGGCCATACGGTCAGAAGAGAAGGCAGGCACCACATCCCGCATACTTTGCTTCATAATATGCACCCAGCGGTCCCTGTCGCGGTAATACATCGGCACCACCTGCTGCTCAAGTATGCGCATCATGTTGTTGTAGTCTTCCTCGTCCTGTAATTCATCAGGCAATTCCGTATCCACAACCGGCAGCACAAAACTGTTTTCACCATGGTGGGCAAACTCCGGCAGCCAGCCGTCCTGCACCGAGAAGTTGATGGCACCGTTCATGGCGGCCGACATACCACTCGTACCGGAAGCTTCCCGTGGGCGGCGCGGTGTGTTCAGCCACACGTCAGCGCCATGCTTCAGCTTTCTTGACAAGCCCAGTTCATACCCTGTGAGAACGGCCACATTGTCTAGTTTCTGTGAGATGTATACCAGCTTGTTAAAGGTACTGACAGCGTTATGGTCAAACGGGTAAGGTTTGCCTGCCCAGATAACCTGCACTGGCATATCCGTTTTGTTCACCAGCCTCAGGAAACGCTCCATGTCCCGCACCAGCAGGTCAGCGCGCTTATAGGCGGCAAACCTCCTGGCCCACACAATAGTCAGCACATTGGGCTTAAAAATCTTACCTGCCTGGTCTGCCACAACGTCAAACAGCTTCTTCTTCATTTCCTCCTTACGCCGTTGCAGCGACATGTCTTTGTCACGCTCCTGTGCTTCCCACAGGTTCTTGTCCATCCAGTAAGGCACGTTTTGCGCATTCGTAATGGATTTGATTTCGCAAACGCCTTCATTCTCATACCACATATCACGGGCTACCTCGCCGTGCAGCTGCGAAACGCCATTTGCAACCTTCGACAGGCGCAGGGCCACGAGTGTATGGTTGAACATGTGCCCGTTGGTACCAGTCAGTTCCTTTGCCTCATCCAATGAAATACCGTTAAAGAAGCTCATGTCGTGCAGCATCTGGATGTCATGCTCCTCATTACCGGCTTTTTCCGGTGTGTGGGTGGTAAACACCATGCGTCGGCGCACTTCCTCTTTCTGCCCATACTCCTGGTACAGGTGGAACGCCAGCGGGAGGGCGTGGCCCTCGTTCATATGGTAGATCTCTGCACCACCAAGGGCCTCAATCACTTTAGCACCGCCAATTCCCAGCACAATACTCTGCGCAATACGGGCATTAGGCTCAGGGTCGTACAAACGGTTCGTGATGGTGCGGGCCAGGTGGTCATTCTCAGGCACGTCTGTGGTCAGAAAGTAAATGGGAGCTGTCCCGAAAACCTCTGGCTTCAGCACCATGGCCTTTACCAACACCGGGTGGTTGTTTACCACAACGCGAACGGTAATGCCGCTGTCCTGTAAATAATTGTAATACTTCTGTATAAAATGAGGGCGCATGCTCTGGTCTTCGTTGCGCTCCTGGTCATAGTAGCCGTACTTCCAGAGCATACCGATACCGACCATGTTCTGGCGCAGGTCAAAGGCGCTGCGCATGTGCGAGCCGGCAAGAAACCCTAATCCTCCTGAGTATATCTTGAGTGACTGGTGAATGGCATATTCCATGCAGAAGTATGCTACACGACGGGTATATTTATCATTTGTATCATATGGATGATACCACCTGCTGTAGGTTGAAGGCATAAGCTTAATTTCATTTGAATTTGAAGGCAACTTCTTTTTTAAAAGTGTAATTGCCTGCCTTACACTTGTTTCTGTTAAATTAGGTATAAATCACGTTTCATACTAAGTATTAGTTGGCCAAAGCATGAATTATATACTACGGTAGCTGAGTGACCAAAGGTTAGAGAGAGTCTTTTACAGTGCAATTTCCTCGTTTTCAGCAATCTGTACTGATACGTCATGTAGGTGGTTTTGTGTTTTTGGCAGTAAGAAAAAATTAGAATAAATTAGTTCTGTAGATTTAGAACTGATAGAACTAATTATTACCTTTGCCCTGTTCTATCATCAAAAGAACAATACCCCTATACCAGATATGGCACTTAGCGAACAACAACGAGAACTGATAGAACAGATTGGTATCTACCACGAAAACAATGGTTTTCAGCCAGCTGTAGCGCGTGTTGTAGGTCTTCTGCTCGTATCAGACAAGCCTGAGTTGTCTTTTGATGAAATTTCTGAAACACTCAATATCAGCAAAAGCGCCACAAGCAATGCCCTGAACATGCTGCTCAATACAGGCCATATAGAGTACACCACCTTTTCAGGCGATAGAAAACGATACTTCAAAATAAGGTCTGCCAACTGGCAGGATACGTTTTCTAAGAAAATGGAGGAACTGAGTGCGCTTAACAACCTGCTAAAGCGCGTGCTTGAGGTCAGGAAAAGAGAAAACCCGATGTATGATATGAAGCTCAGAGACTTTATAGGCTTTCTGGACTACCTGAAACAACAATTGCCCACACTAATTGAAAAGTGGGAAAAAGAAAAAGAATAATTTTTTTAGTTCTATAGTTCTGTAATTTCTGAACTAACCAAAATTTTTAAAACAAACAAAACTTATACGGTGATTAAGAAATATTTAGTAATCGGATTGCTGCTTACCTGGATGGCACCTGCCTTTGCGCAGGCACCTGCCGCCGGACCGGCGAAGGAACTGACGCTGCAGGAAAGCATCCAGTATGCCCTGAGCAATAACCAGGATGTAAAGAAAGCCACTTATGATGAGCAGATAGCTGCCCAGGTGATAAGGGAAACAAAAAGCGTGGGGCTGCCACAGGTGACGGCTAGCGGCGGCCTGGACTATTTCCCGGCCTTGCCAACGCAAATCCTTCCGGGTGCCCTGGCAGGCCAGCCAGGCGAGGATATTCCGGTGCAGTTCGGGAAAGACTACAACGTAAAAGGCAACGTGCAGCTCACCCAACTGCTCTTTAACAAGTCTTACTTTGTAGGCCTTCAGGCTGCCAAAACCACGCAGGACCTCTACCAGCTCCGCAAGGAAATGGTAAAGGAAGATTTGATTTACAACATCGGAACGGCATATCTGCAGGCCCTGCAGACAAAGGAGCAGTTCAATACCATCGAGGCAAACCTGGAGAGGCTGACGCAGTTGGAAAGAATTATGCAGCTGCAGTACGAGAACGATCTGGTGAAAAAGGTGGACGTGAATCGCATCAAGGTAAGCAGAATCAACCTTCAAAACCAGCAGCAAAGCCTGAGCACTGTCTTTGAGCAGCAGAAAAACTATCTGAAATTCTTTATTGGTATGCCACTGGATCAGGAAATAGCGCTGCAGGATGCTACTATCTCACTGGAGAAAGTACTACCGGGCACAGTAGATGCTGCCACAGCTGCCACCCGAAAGATCCAGTTCCAGTTGCTGAACACGCAGAAGCAACTAACGAGTCTTCAGGAGAAAAACATAAAGGCAGGTTACTATCCTTCACTGGCTGCCTACGGACAGTATGGCTACCAGACACAGCGAAATGAGCTGTTCGACAGCTCCATACCATACTTCAAATCTTCAGTGGTTGGCCTGCAGCTCAACATCCCGATTTTTGACGGCTTTAAGAAAGACGCGCAGGTAAAGCAGGCGCAGCTGGAGCAGAAGAAATTAGAGCAAGATCTGAACAAATTTACTGAAAACACAAGCGCTACCCTGACCAATGCCATCAGTCAGCTGCAGAACAGCGAGGATACCATTGAGGCGCAGCAGCAAAACGTGAAGCTGGCCCAGGAGGTGTACGACACCACCAACCAGCTTTACAAAGAAGGACTATCCCCGCTGACGGACCTGCTGGAGGCAGAAGTACAGCTCAGGGAGGCAAGAACGAATCTGAACAACGAGGTACTGAAATTTAAGATTGCCCAGCTGAATTATCTGCAGGCAACAGGAGAACTGGAAACACTAATCAAATAAGACATACATCAGAGACTAAAATGAAGAAGGTAACTTATATCGTAGTTGTGCTTGTTGTTCTGGTTGCCATAGGGTTTAAGCTAATGGATAATAAAGAACAAATGGCAGCAAAAGCAGCAGTGGCAGAAATTAAAAGCGATGCAATTCCGGTTGCTGTAACAGAGGTCAATAGCGCTAAGCTAGACAAGTCCTTTACCGCCCAGGGTAACTTCGCTCCTATCCAGAGCCTGACACTTCTGTCGGAAACACAGGGGCAGATACAGCGTGTTCTAAAACGCAAAGGCGACAAAGTAAAAGCTGGCGATCTGCTGCTGGTGGTAGAAAACAACACCATGGCTGCTGATTTGGCCACCGCACAAACCAACGCTGAGAAAGCCAAAAGAGACCTGGAGCGTTTCGAGAACCTGGCTGCCGGCGACGCCATCACGAAAAGACAGTTAGAGGATGCCCGCCTTGCTGTTAAATCAACGCAGGGCCAGTTGGTAGCTGCCCGTCAGCGCCTGAACAAGACCCGCATCACGGCCCCTATCAGCGGCGAAATCAACGAGATTTATGTGGAAGTTGGTTCTTTCCTTAACCCGGGAACGAAGCTGTATGATATTGTGAACGTGGACAAGCTGAAGCTGAAAGTGAAAGTATCTGAAAGTGAAGTATTGCTGGTGGAAAAAGGTGCTAAAGTGAAAGTAAAAGCAGACGCTGGCGCTGGTCAGGAATACGAAGGAACAGTTACAGCCATAGGTGCACAAGCCGATCCATCCCTGAAATTTGATGTGGAAGTGGAAGTAAAAAACGCTGCGAACAACAACCTGAGAGCCGGTATGTATGGCACTGCTTTCTTTGATGTAGCTGACCAGCGCGATGCCCTTCTGTTACCGCGCGAAGCCATTGTAGGCAGCATTCAGAATCCTAGTGTGTACGTGGTAAAAGACCAGAAAGCTGCGCTACGCCCGGTGAGTGTGGGTACTGTAACACAGAACCAGGTAGAGATACTGGATGGTGTGCAGCCTGGCGAGCAGATTGTAAGAAGCGGACAAATTAACCTCCGCGAAGGCACGAAGGTGTCGGTACTTTAGGAACTGTATAAATTCTTTTAAGAGAACAGAAATGAACATAACCAAATTATCTATACAGCGGTCAACCCTGGTGGTGGTGGTTTTTACCGTCCTCACACTGCTTGGGATTGTTTCCTACCAATCGCTTAACTACGAACTGCTACCTAAGTTCAGCCCCCCGGTGCTAACGATTAGCACCATTTATCCGGGCGCGTCGCCTAACGAGGTAGAAAACTCGGTTACGAAGGAAATTGAGGATGCACTGGCATCACTGGAAAATGTAAAGGACATGAAAAGTACTTCTCTGGAGAGCTTTTCCATGGTCGTTATCAATTTAACCCAAGGGACGAATGTAGACTTAAGTTTGCAGGATGCGCAGCGTAAAATCAATACCATTCTGGCTAAGTTGCCGGAAAATGCAGATGCGCCTACGCTGAACAAATTCGACTTCGATGATATGCCTATCATCAAGATGGGTGCCACTGCTAACATGTCAGCGACAGAGTTCTATGACCTGATTGACAAGAAAATCAAACCTGAGCTGTCGCGTGTGCCGGGTATGGCGGCCATCAAAATTCTTGGCGGCCAGGAGCGTGAGATCAAGGTGAACATTGATGCCAATAAGCTGGAAGCTTACAACCTATCCATTTTGCAGGTGCAGCAGAAAATCCGCAACTCTAACCTCGACTTCCCTACTGGAAAAATAAAGGAAGAAGGCGGGCAGACGCAGATACGACTGGCAGGTAAGTTTGAGTCGCTGGACCAGCTCCGCAACCTGATTATACGCGAAGACCAGAACGGTATGGTACGCCTGGGCGATGTGGCGGAGGTGCAGGATACGCAGAAAGACGTAGAGGTACTAAACCGCATCAACTCCAAGGCTTCTGTGGGTATTACCATACAGAAGCAGTCTGATGCCAACGCAGTGGAAGTGAGCCGTCTTACAAAAGAGGCGCTTGCCAAACTGGAGAATACTTATGCCGCCGAAGGCCTGACGTTCAGCATTGCCAACGACTCTTCTGACTTTACACTGGAAGCTGCCGACTCGGTGATGCACGATTTGATGATAGCCATTATACTGGTGGCCGTGGTGATGCTGCTTTTCCTGCACTCCTTGCGCAACGCGGTTATTGTGATGATCTCTATTCCGGCCTCGCTGGTGGCAACGTTCATTGCGATGTCCCTGTTTGGCTTCTCGCTTAACCTGATGTCTTTACTGGCGCTTTCCCTGGTGGTGGGTATCTTGGTGGACGATGCCATTGTGGTCATCGAAAACATTCACCGCCACATGGAGATGGGTAAAAAACCGGCACAGGCCGCTTACGACGGTATTCGTGAGATTGCGGCAACGGTTACTTCCATCACGCTTGTAATTGTGGTTGTGTTTATTCCGATTGCGCTTTCCAGTGGCCTGGTATCAGATATCCTGCGTCAGTTTGCGGTGGTGGTAGCCGTGGCAACGATGATATCGCTGTTCGTAGCGTTCACCTTAATTCCGCTGCTGGCCAGCCGTTTCTCACGCCTCGAGCATGTTTCAGATAAGAACATCTTCGGAAGATTTATCCTGGCGTTCGAGCGTTTCCTGGACCGCATTATTGATGGCTTCACTGCTGCTTTACAGTGGGCGTTCGGTCACAAGTTTATTACGCTGGCCGTGACTTTAGTGATGCTGGTGGCCTCCTTTATGCTGGTGCCTTTCGGCTTCATCGGTTCAGAATTTATACCTGCCGGTGACCGTGGGGAAGTAAACCTGCAGCTGGAGCTACCTAAAAATGCGACAGTAGAGCAAACCAACTTCGCTACAAAGCAGGTGGAAGAATACCTGCAGACGATTCCTGAAGTAGAGAAAATATTTACGACCGTAGGTACTACTTCTTCGGCGCAAGCTGGCCAGAACACAGCTTATAAAGCAGAGGTTTCTGTATCACTGGTAGATGTGGAGAAGCGTGCATTCAGCACAAATCAGTTCAGCCGCCAGGCCAAAGCCGATATCGAAAGCAGAATTCCGGATGTGGAGGTAACGCCGGTGCCGGTAGGACTGGTAGGAACAGCGCAGGCCCCAATCCAGATAATCATCTCCGGCTCCAACTTAGACACAGTGATGACTTTCTCGCAGCAGGTAATGCCGATAGTAGAAAGCGTGGAAGGTACAGTGGACGTTGAAACCTCGGTAGAAGGCGGTAACCCGGAGATTGAGGTGGTGGTAGACCGTGACAAGATGGCCAGTGTTGGTCTTTCTTTGGAGAGTGTGGGTGCAAGCATGCAGTTGGCCTTTAGTGGCAACTCCGATGTTACGTTCCGCTCCGGCACCGAAGACTACGACATCAACATCCGGCTGGATGAGTTCGACCGCCGCAGTGTGACCGATATCGGAAACCTGTCTTTCGTGAACAACCAGGGCAGACTGGTGCGACTGGCGCAGTTTGCGGATATCAAGCAGTCTACCGGCCCGTCGCAGTTAGAGCGCTACAACCGGGTAACGTCTGTCAATGTGAATTCACAGGTAATCGGTCGTCCGGCTGGTTCAGTGGGAGCCGACATACAGGCGAAGCTGGCGGAAATCAGAATGCCGAACGGAGTAACAGTAGAGTTCGGCGGTGACCTTAAAAACCAGAGCGAAGGCTTCGGTACACTGGGTATTGCCTTGCTGGCATCCATCATCTTCGTGTACCTTATTATGGTGGCGCTGTATGACTCTTATGTATACCCGCTGGTGGTATTGTTCTCTATTCCGCTTGCCATTATTGGTGCCTTGCTTGCTCTGGCGCTGGCTGCCCAAACGCTGAGTATTTTCTCCATCCTTGGTATTATCATGATGATTGGTCTGGTTGCCAAGAACGCGATTATGGTGGTAGACTTTACCAACAACCTGAAAGCGGAAGGTGTGGAAGTGAAAGAGGCATTGATAGAAGCGGTAAGAATTCGTTTCCGCCCTATTCTGATGACAACGCTGGCAATGGTGATTGGTATGTTGCCGATTGCGTTGGCTGGTGGTTCAGTAGCGGCATCTAAGAACGGCCTGGCCTGGGCGCTGATTGGTGGTCTTACCAGTTCCATGTTCCTGACACTTATTGTGGTACCGGTAATTTACTACCTGTTCGACAGAGTGCTGGCCAAGTTTGGGATGGACAAGAAAACTGTAATTGAGCTGGAAGACAAGACACTGGAAGAGCTGGAGCACGAGACTGCACTGCTGGAAGAGAAGAAGATGAGCCATGCTTACTAAGACAACACCTGTTTTTCATACAATTTAGCTTATGCTTGCGGAGGCCACTTGCCTTCGCAAGCATTTTACAGGCTCTTGTTTTACAGCTAAAGCTGGACCGAAAGAAGCAGCTGCATTGCACCCAAACCAATAACCTATACACGCCATGAATACTATGCCCTATTCTACTCAGGCAATCGAGAGAGAGGTGGTAAACATTATCAAGACTGTTACCAAAGTACAGGATGAGGACAGGCTGTTACAGGTCCGTGACCTGACAAAGCTCGGCCTCGACATCCTGGATGTGGTAGACATTATACTGGAGGTGGAGAAGATCTATAACCTGACCATTCCGGATGAGGTACCGGTTTACTCCGTAGATGATTTTGTGCGCTACGTCTATAGTCAACTGATAGCCAAGCCGGAACGGAAGCATATTCCAACCAGACGCTTATAACAACAAGTAAGTGAACATTGATACTAAGTAGAAAATTAAGAACCACATAAAGAGAGAAGCCGAGGGTGTACCTTCGGCTTCTCTCTTTTATGAATATGTGGAGCTATACTTCCAGAACATAAAAGGGAGGGTCATACCCTTGCTGCGCCAGGATGGGTTTGGATACATTGAATACCTTTACTCCTTTGCTTGTTTCGCCCTCTAAGGTACCAATGTGCGCATGCCCGTGAAAAGCAGCCAATACACCCCGTCTATTCAGCGGCTCTGCCAGCCGGGATGAACCCAGGAACGGAAAAATCTGCTCCGGCTCCCCTACCACTGTGGCCTTGATAGGAGCATAGTGCAGCACCGCTACCTTTTTGATGTCGGCGTAATCGCTGTCGAGTCGCGCTAAAGCACCATCCAGTTTCAACTGCTCATCCACAGCCTCCTGCACAAAACTCTTGATCATTTGCTCCCCGAACATGCCCAGCATGCCTTTGTCGAAGCCGCCGCCAAAACCCTTGACACCGGCAAAACCTACATCACCAAATACCACACTATCTCCATCCAGCATGTTCACGTTGGCTTTCACCAGCGTTTTGCGGATTTCCTCGTGGTTCTCCCGCTCATAATCGTGGTTGCCGAGCACGGCCACCACAGGTATGCTGCAGGCTCTGAGTTCTTCGGCCAGCACTTCTGCTTCTTCCACGCGGCCCGTATCGGTCAGGTCACCGCATAGCAGCAGCACGTCTGCCTTCTCCGACACCTGCGTGAAAAATTCCTTCAACTTCCCGCTGTCCGTCTCACGGACATGTATATCCCCAACTGCAGCAATTCTGGTTTTATTCTTCTTTTTGTCTGTCATTCCTTAAACTGATCTGATGGTTACTACCTTATAGTCCCATTCGGTCACATCGGTTGCGTATTGAGTCTGATCTATGAGCGGGCCGCGGCAGATTTTCTCTTTTGGGAGCGGCATATCATACTGTTCTTTTGCCCGTACCAGCAACTCATCAAATAGCCACTTTGGAACAATGTCGCGTTCGGAGGGATACACGAACTGAAACGAGAGGAACTGCGCCAGCAACAGTTGCCAGTGTACCTCTATGTTCTGCCACAGCCATTTCCAGTCGAGGTTCTGGCCGTAGCGCAGGATGATGTGGTTGATGTCGCCGCCATCGTAGCGCTCCCGGTTCTGCACGTACAGCTTAGACCAGATGAGCGCCTCCGCCGGGATAACACGCACCTGAATGCCCAACATTTCGCTCTGCACCGACCGCTCAAACCAGTTGTCATCGACGTGGCAATGATTTCCGGGGTTGTTAAAGATGATGTCCATGAAATGATCTCCTTTGATGGCCTTGGCCAGCCAGCGGGCATCCGTCAGTTCTGTCTCATAACCGTTGTCAGAGAACTGCTTCAGTATGCGCGGCGTATCCCCAGACTTACAGAATATGTCCAGGTCTTTGGTATCGCGCATCAGGTCTGTGTACAGGCGCAAGGCAAAGCCTCCGCCCACTAAAAAATCTGATTTGCTTTCTGTCAGCAAGGTGAGAACCTCCTTGTAAAATTCATGCGCTGCCTGACGTTGCAAACCGTCGTTTATTTCTATTACTTTTGCCATTCTGCTTCTGTTCTTTCTGATTTTAAACAATGGCCGCAGGAAAGCGGCTTAGCCAAGGGGAGTTTACACAAAACTAATATGATTTTTGTACTACTCTAACCGTTGTGCATACTCCCCATTTACTTTAAAGCCGCTGGAATGGTTGTTAAAATTATGACCTGGTGACATTCAATTAAGAAATAGCCAGCTGCCAGAAGCAGCGTTCCACAACATTAATTGTATTAAATAAATATTTAATAAGGAGGATTACTGGATACAAAGAAAGGGAAATTAGCAGTAGCGACGTTCTCGTGACCATCATAAATATAGGCGTACAACCGGTAAGCTCCTTCTTTTACGGGCGCTAACACCCTGGTGCTGTTACCCTCCGCTCCGCAAAGCACGTTTGGCACAGGATCAGGCTCAATTTCCTTACTGGTATCTCCTAGCTTCTTAAGTGTTTCCGGCAACACCTCCCACTCCACCCGGATAGAGTCTCCATCCGGGTCGAAGGCATAAACAGTAGCACCGTATTCCTGCTGCGGATCCAGGTACACGCTCTGATAATCAAAAGACCCTTTTAGCTTTATGTAGGCAACATAGGGCGGCTTGTTGGCACTCGTATCACCTGTCCACAATTCGTGCATCACGTCTACTACCTCCGTTTCTTCACCTGTCTTTCGTATCAGGCTGAACCAGGTAGGCGTATATTCTTGCTTAGAGCCCCAGAAAAACACATATCCCCCCAAGCAACGTTCGGCCTCCGGGTTTATGTTTGTCTCGTAGCGCTCCCTGACAAAGGCAGCTTTTTCGGAACTGGTTTGCTCCAGCGGTGCATCCCACACCGTCGTATAGGTCTCCCAGGCACCTCTTGCACCAAACTCAGAGATAAGGTAAGGCCCTTGCCAGGTAGACTTTTTCACCCTTTTCTCCACGCCTCTCATACTTGCAAACATGTTAAAGGAAATTACATCAATAGCAGGACACAGCCGATGAACAAGGTTAACAGTCCTGATTCTCAGCCCGATCAACATGGTTGTGGTAGGATGATCCGGATCCACTTCATGAATCATCTCAGCTACCTCGTTCACCGCATTCCATACTTTTGAGTTGGTGGCTTCCATGTTCACTTCGTTGCCAACTCCCCACATCAACAAGGCGGGGTGGTCTTTGTACCGGAGCACCACCTTGCGGAACTCCTCCAGTTGCTGCGCCACCAGCTTCTTGTCGTAATAGTTAAAGCCTTCCTTCTCACGTTCCATCCACAGGCCCAGGGTAACAGTAAGGCCATGCTTATGGGCCTCATCCAGGATCTGCTGGGCATTATCCTCATGCCAGACCCGCACGGAATTCCCGCCATACTTCTTTATCTTATCGAAATTAGTATAGCCACCCGCCCCTTTTATAAAGTAAGGCTCCCCGTTGCGCAGCAACGTAAAGCCACCATTCTGGCTGACAATCTCTACTTTTCTTCCTTTGCGGGTGTACTTTTCTTTCGCACTTGTAGGCTCTCCACAACTTGTCAGAAGCCAACACAAAGCAATTAAAGAAACAGCTAGATAGTGTAGAACAAAGTTTCTATAAAGGGAGGGCATGTAAATCTTTTAGGATGAATTAGCAACAGGTAATAACTATACTCTAAAACAATTGCACGAAAGTAACCGGCGTTCTACATACAAAACTTTTGAAGCATGGTACGAGTATATCGGGGTGCATGTTCTTTTAAAGGGATTCTTCGCCAACATTCAATGCTGCGTGAGTTCGGATACATTACCCAAACAATCAAGACCATTATCCCTACATCTACATGATGTATATGCATACAAAATATCAGAAGGAAAAATACACAGCTGGCCCGGATACCCCTCTTAAACGCACAGAGATAACGACCATACGAACTATGATCGTATTGGGGCTTGTTACGCTTGTCATTTTCCTTTACTGGTTTTTTGATGAGGACCATGTGGGGTATGATCCCCTTTACTGGATGCTGACCACTGCCCTGGGGTTCAAGCTGCTG
This sequence comes from Pontibacter toksunensis, assembly GCF_042686245.1. NCBI lineage: Bacteria > Pseudomonadati > Bacteroidota > Cytophagia > Cytophagales > Hymenobacteraceae > Pontibacter > Pontibacter toksunensis. The sequence continues at coordinate 90,392 of NZ_JBHUOX010000010.1, forward strand.
CGGACCCTGCATGAGTGGTACCACTACTTTAACGTAAGCAAACCCCTGCGGCCTGAGCTGAAAACAGACTTTAAGGTGGATGTTTTCACCACCTCCTACCCCGGTGAGCCTCATAGTATGATCATCAATACCCTGACTGCGATACAGCAGATACGGTACCCGCACACGACCTACCTGTGTGATGAAGGCGACGATCCGCACCTGAAAGAAGCCTGCAGGCAACTTGGCGTGATACACGTAACCCGCACTGACAAGAAAGACGCGAAGGCTGGTAACGTTAACAATGCACTGCGACATGCCACAGGCGACATCTGCCTGATCCTGGACCCGGACCACGTACCTGCGCCTGAGTTTATGGATGAGGTGCTGCCGTACTTCGAGGATCCGGATGTAGGATTTGTGCAGGTCGTGCAGGCGTACAGCAACAACCGGGAAAGCGTTGTAGCCTATGGTGCCGCGGAACAGACGTACAGTTTCTATGGCCCCATGATGATGGGCATGAACAGTTATGGCACCGTACAGGCCATTGGGGCGAACTGTACTTTCCGTCGGGAAGCACTGGACTCTATCGGTGGGCATGCCCCCGGCCTGGCAGAGGACATGCATACTGCTATGCTGATGCACGCCAGGGGGTGGAAATCCGTCTATGTTCCAAAGATTTTAACACGCGGGCTTGTACCCGCTACGCTGGCATCTTACTACAAGCAGCAGATTAAATGGGCACGTGGCACCTTCGAGTTGCTCTTTACAGTATACCCCAAACTCTTTGGCAGCTTCACCTGGAGGCAGAAAATCCACTACCTGACGCTCCCGCTTTACTACCTCTTCGGCGTCTTTAACCTCATTGACTTCCTTATTCCCATCTTAGCCCTTGTGCTGGCTGAGTTCCCGTGGTATGTCTCGCTGGGAGAGTTTCTGGTTATGTTCGGCCCGTTTTTCATTATCTCTGTCTGTATCAGGCACTACGCGCAGCGGTGGCTGCTGGAGAAGAAGGAGAACGGGTTTCACCTGTTTGGCGGTATTCTCCGCACCGGCACATGGTGGGTATTTTGCCTTGGTCTTGTCTATTCTATCCTGAGGATAAAGGTGCCCTACATTCCAACGCCTAAGGATGACAAGCCCAAAAACAACATCATTCTCAGCTTACCAAACATTATTGTTTGTGCGCTCTCCCTTTGGGCCATCTACTACTATCAAATCACATATGGCTACCTGCTTTACAACCCTTATGTACAGATGATGGCCATGTTTGCTTTTGTAAACATCACCATACTTGGCAGCGTGGTCCTGATTGGGCAGGAACGGCTGCTGGCGTCACTTCAGCATAAATTCTTCGATGCGCCTAAGCTGCAGCCCGTCCTGATGCCTCTCAGGAAGAACTTTGGGAAATCCAGACATGGCTTCTACAATGGTATCCGGCGATTAGCGCTGGCAACCACTATTCTGGCCACCTCTGTTTCCATTGCTTTTATTTCTGCGGGCGACAGCGCCTTTCATTTTCTAGACAAGCCCTTAGTGAAGCGTGACCTGGACAAAGAGAAAACAGAAGAGCCTACAAGCTGGTGGAGAAGAGCCATAAAAAGACTGGAGCCTGCAGAATAGCAGCTCTTACGGAGTATTGTTTTCCCGATGCCGTCTAACGGATAACTAAAGCTTGCGCTAAACTCACTGTGTTTCTCTTCGTTAAATTAACAGATAACAATATCCTTTAATTTAACCCCAAAGCTATGAACAGAAATCAGAATGAACGCCACGATAATTCCGGTGGCTACCAAACACACCGCTCCGAGAAATACCGCCATCCTGAAAGGGACAGTAATACAGGCAGTAACTACCGCTTCGATGACTATGGTTCATCAGCCCGCGGTGGCTATGGCAATGAGAGCCACTCCGGCACCTGGGGAAACCAGGGCAATGAAATGGCTGGCTCCCGCAATGTAAGCAACCGCGGTATCAGCAACGACACCTACAGCACCTCCCGCAACTACGGCAACATGGGCAGCTACGGTGGCGCACAGGGCTTCGGCACGGCCAGGGGAGGCACTATCGCGCAACGCCACTATGGCTCGGAGAGCACCAACTACAACTTTGAGAGCGGCATGGGCAACCCGGGCGAGGCACGTGGCAGTAGCTACAGCCCTGGAGGGCACCGCGTGTACAGCTACGAGAGGGACTACGACAGCCATGGTTCAGATATGGGTAACAGGAGTTATGGCAGTAGCCGTTCCGGCACCTCAAGAGGTAGCCAGGACTATAACAGTGGGAACTACGGCTCGGGTCAGAATGACTATAACTCCTATGGAGGGGGCTCTTCATACTCATCCGGGCATAGCAACCAGAACAAGCCAGGCCGCAGCTCGAACTACAGTAGTGACCAGGACAGGGACAGGGACAGCGATAACGACAGGAACAGAGGCTTCCTGGGCAACGAACGCCGTGACAGCCGCAGCTCAGACAGAAGTTCGGGCTCTTTCTCAGGCAGCCGCGACCTGTATGGTTCCGACACTTCCAGAAGGTTTGAAGGCACAAGCCAGGGCCGTTACGATTTCGATCAGGACGACTACAACTACGGCAGTGGCTCCTATAGGGACAGCAGCAACCGCAGCAGCTACGGAGACAACAGCAAAAGAGGCAGCTTTGGCTCCGACAAGTATAACTCTGCAAACTTTGGCGGGGACGAAGGCAGCTATATGGGCAGCGGCTATAACCGTGACTCCCAGGATGAATATGGGTCAGGCAGAAGCTACAGCTCTTATGGGTATGGTTCCATCGGAGGCTACAGCAACGACCAGCCGCAGCCCTATGACCTGACGAACAGAAACTCAGGCAGAGGCTCTTCAGACAGCAACTATATCAAGAGCAGCAACCGTGGCCGCACCGTGGACCGCGACAGAGGCGATGACCGTGACCGAAGCATCGGAGGCCGTTACTAAGCCGGAATCATATATAAATAAAAAAGGGAGCAGCCGATTAGCTGCTCCCTTTTTTTAAGCTTATGTGTGACAGCGCTGCAGGTGCCTAAGGTTTTAGGCAAAAGAGTTCTTGCATTAACTATACCCTATTGATTTAGCGGAATGCACACACTGCGTAACTCGCGCATACTGCCGTAGAACACATTGCAGTCAACTTTACCTTCAATGCCTTTGACGGCACCCCCATCCGTATGTTGCCAGAATGCCAGCTTTAATTTCTCGCTCTTTTCGAGCTTTAACTTCGATACATTATAATGTGCAATCCAGAGGTGATACTGATCAAAATGACCCGCCAGGTACTCCTGGTAAAAGTTATAGCCGGTATAGATAATGGGTTTTACGCCGTAGGCTTCTTCCACTTTCTCCAGCCATACTTTGAGTTCTTTCCGAAGTTGCGCCACCGGCTTCCGGCCACGCACCTCCACATCCAGCACAGGGGGCAGGTCGCCGGGAGAGAGCTTCACGGTGGAGATAAAGTTTTCTGCCTGCACTTCCGGCTTCAGATAAGGAAGGTAAAAATGATAGGCTCCCCGAATTATACCTGCTGCACCTGCACCGTCCCAGTTTTTCTGGAAATGCTTGTCTTTTAATGATCTGCCTTCCGTTGCTTTCACAAAAGCGAAAGAAACTTCATTCTCCCGCACCTGCTGCCAGTCTATCTCCTTCTGGTAGTGCGACACATCAACACCATAAATGCTATGGCCTGCAGGCCAGACAGGTGCAGGTTTTTCAACAAACAGTTCCACATACAGCACTACCAGCGCCAAAGTAGCCAGCGCCGCAATTCCTAGCCAGAATTTATAGGGCGATTGTTGCTTCGGCTTCTTTTTAGGCCTGGCTTTGGCAGTTGGTTTAACTGCTGGCTTTGCCGTTGGTTTAGCTGCTGGCTTGGTGCGAATAACACGTTTTACCGGCTGCTTCGGAAAAGCATCCCAGGTATCTTCGGCTGTAGATTTTCCCTTCCGGCTCAACGCTTACAACAGTTTCAGTTCCCGCTGCGACACCCCCGACAGGTGCTCCAGCACCTCACCGTCAGTTGTCATATAACCCTTCATCAAGTCTGCTGTCAGGCAAGAGTGCACCGGCAGTATCCCAATCATATCACCAATGTGGTATCTGTCAAACTGTTCAGGCGAGGCCTTGATAATGCCATGCTCCTGCGACAGCGATACCAGCTCGATGCCGTTTACCGGTGCTGTCCAGCCATCATTTGTAAACTCCACTACCCTGCCAAATATAACAGAGCTATCTTCCTGCTGAAGCGCATCTTTTGAAAAGTGAACACTGCCGCCATAAATAATTATCTCCCCGCGCTTCTGGTGTTTAGCCACCACCGGGCAGGCCACGCACACGGCAATGTCATCGAAGCTGCAGGAGCCAATGCGCTGCTGCATCAGGTCGTAGAAAACAAAGTTTCCGGGCCGAATCTCGTCCACCCCGCTCAGGTTATTCAGAATACTGCACGAAGGCGTATCACCGATAGAAAGCTGCAGGTCAGGGAACTGCCCGATGTATCGTTCCCGCAGTAACTGCAGGAGGTATACTGATGTATTGTGTATCGTTTGGATGGCGTAAGTATCTGTCTGTTTGTAGGTATGGCCGTCATGCACCACAAAACCCCCAAACGTTAACATATCGCTCTCCTTAATTTTCTTGAGGATGTTATCTAAATCAGTATGGTTATTCGCCAGCACACCCGTGCGGCGGTAGCCTGTATCAATCTTTACCCAAAGGTTTACAGGGTGCTTCAGGCCTATAGCGAGCGCCTCTACCGTCTCTTCATTCACTGCCAATAAATGCAGCTTAATGCGTGAGGCCAGTTCATTCATGCTGTCCATCTCTAAGACATTAGCCGGAAAAGCCACCAGAATATCATTCCAGCCCTGGTTAGCAAAATAGCGGGCCATTTTAATTGAGGAAACCGTAATGGCATCCACGTTATATTCACGGAACCACGCACCCACCTGCGCCGACTGATGCGTCTTGAAATGCGGGCGCAACCGGATGCCATTCTCCTTTGCCTTTTGCACCATCCTTCTGATGTTGTTCAGGCACTTCTTCTTATCCAGCAGTAGTGTTGGTGTGGTTAATCTCATATGTCAAAAACACAGTTTTTGTAGCAAATCTTGTGAAGTTACACAGGTTTATGCTAAAAGTCACGCCAGCGCATGCTTTTAGGTGACAAATGTCATTTCCTGCCTTCCCCCTTCAACCGATATTTGCACACAGAAATTCAAGGATGAGAGGAGAAAATATGAGCAATGTACCAGCCACCACCACGCCGGCTTCCCTACTGGCCAAGTATGATGTGCCGTCGCCACGCTATACCAGCTACCCTACCGTGCCTTACTGGGACGAAGCCCCGCTGACACAGGAACGCTGGCTGCAGCATGTAAAACAGGCTTTCCGGAAATCTAACACCACTGAGGGCATCAGCTTATACCTGCACCTCCCCTTCTGCGAACAACTGTGCACCTACTGTGGCTGCAACAAGCGCATCACAAAAAACCACGGCGTAGAAGAACCATACATGCAGGCGCTGTTACAGGAGTGGGATCTGTACCTGGCCACGTTTGGGGAGAAGCCACGCATAACAGAGCTGCACCTGGGCGGCGGCACACCCACTTTCTTCAGCGCTGAAAACCTAAAGAAGCTGCTGGAAACCCTGCTCAGCAAAGCAGAAGTAACACCGGAAGCTGAGTTTAGCTTAGAGGTGCACCCTAATGCAACAAACGCGGCGCAGCTGCAGGTGCTGTATGACCTTGGTTTCAGAAGACTGAGCGTAGGCATCCAGGACTTTGACCCGCGCGTGCAGTTTGTCATCAACCGCATCCAGAGTTTTGAGCAGACAAAAGAGACATTCGATACCGCCCGCGCCATTGGCTACACTTCCATCAACGGCGACATCATCTATGGCCTGCCCCACCAGACAGCAGACAGTGTGCGCCATACCATTAAGAAAGTAAAAGAGCTGCGCCCGGAGCGCATCGCGTTTTACAGTTATGCCCATGTGCCCTGGAAGAGCAAAGCGCAGCGCCGTTACTCTGATGCCGACCTGCCGGAGCCAGCTGAAAAGCGCGGTTTATATGAATTGGGCAGCACCTTGTTGGAAGAGGCTGGTTACATGGAGATAGGCCTGGACCATTTTGCGCTGCCGGAAGATGAACTATACATTGCTGCACAACAGGGAACGCTGCACCGCAATTTTATGGGTTACACGCCCCGCCACACAGAGTTGCTGATTGGGTTGGGTGCCTCCAGCATCTCTGATACTGGCACCGCCTTCACGCAGAACATAAAAGAGGTGGAAGCTTACGAGGCAGCTATCGGAACAGGCCAGTTCCCCGTCTTTAAAGGGCACGAACTGACGCCGGATGATATCCGCATCCGGCAGCACATCCTTAACTTGATGTGCCGCCTGCGCACCTCCTGGAGTAAGACAGAGGAATCATCTTTTATAGATGCTCTTGTGCGCCTGCAGCCTTTAGCTGAGGATGGACTGGTAGAGTATGGCAATGGCTTCATAGAAGTGCTTCCGGCCGGTCGCCCTTTCCTGCGCAACATCGCCATGTGCCTTGACGCAAGGCTGTGGGAGGCCAAGCCAACCACGCCCGTTTTTAGCAGATCGGTGTAAGGGTTTTGCCGCTATAGAGTATCCAACCACTCCTACCCCTCCTTATCCAAGGAGGGGAGTCTGCTGTTCAAGTTCTACCTTTTTGCTTTCATAGAGACTTATTTTAAGCAGGTTTAAACATAAGCTAACTACAATGACATAGCTCTGAAAGCAGTAGGGAAAGCTCCCCTCCTTGGACAAGGAGGGGCAGGGGTGGTTTGACCCGGTGCTGAATTTCCAAGAAGTTCGTGCCAAATGACAACAGCATCTTAGAAAAAACAGCTGCCCTGATTTCTGCCTTATATCCCTTACCTTTGCAGAAACAAGCATCAAAGCCATGAGCTTTTTCTACGTTAAGGCGCTGCACATTATTTTTGTTGTAACCTGGTTTGCCGGATTGTTCTACATTGTGCGACTGTTTATTTACTATGCAGAAGCTGCTGAGAAGCCGGAGCCGGAGAAATCCATCCTACAACGGCAGTTTGCCCTGATGCAGAAAAGACTCTGGTACGGCATCACGTGGCCCTCTGCTGTGCTCACCCTTATTTTTGGTCTGGCGATGCTATACCTGTATGGTGCCATTCCAGGTTGGCTCGTCTGGAAGCTATGTTTTGTTTTAGGGCTCTATGTCTATCATTTCCTCTGTCACCGTATTTTCAAACAGCAGCAACAAGGAATTCTGAAGTATAGTCCCACCCAACTCCGCATCTGGAACGAAGTGGCCACAGTATTCCTCATCAGCATTGTTTTTCTGGTAGTACTGAAAAGTTCTCTGAGTATGCTGTGGGGCATCCTGGGGCTGATACTTTTCTCTGCCATTCTCATGCTCGCCATACGCATCTATAAAAGAGTGAGAGAGACTGGAAGTTGAAAAAGTGATAGAGCGAAGGCGTACAGCATAAAGTACCTTCCCAGTGCTCGTCCTTACTTGGTATTCTTTATCCTAATTCCTTAATTAGAATCAACTTCCTAACTCCAAAACTCTCTAGCTTTCTAACTCAAACTATACCTCCTATTTTTGTGACATGAACATTGCAGAACTGAAGCCAAACGAGAGAGAACTGATAAAGCTGATTCGCTTCTTTAGCAAACGCGGCGAACAACTGGTGGCTACAGGTGAGCTGACGGAAGAGCATGAGCAGCTGACAAAAGCTTGCCAGAATCTGGAGACGCAGCTTTACAAACATGCTGAAAACCGCGCTGCAATACTGGAGAAGCGCGAGCGCCTTGAGCAAATTATTGAGGACAAAGCGCAGTGCCCCAAATGCCATAAAGCAGACATGCTGAAGAAAACCGGGGTGGCTACAAACGAGTACGGCTGGAAAAGTAATACATACCGCTGCCGCCGCTGTAACACGACCTTCACCTGGAACCGTCCGAACAACCCCTGGCACATGGTGGAGTTCCTGGAGCGTTATATACAGGAACTGGAACAGCGCCTGCAAACAGAGCATACCGAGGAGATGCAGCAGCACATAGAGGGCGCTATTCCGCAACTACAGGACAGCCTTTTCCGCCTACGCCCGGTACTGCAAACATCCGACGAGGAGGTGGAGGCACTGGAGCAAAAGGAGAAAGAAATGGGCAAGCTCATACACCAGTTTAAGAACTATCTCCTTATCGAGAAAATCAAGCTGGATACTTATCCGGAGGAGTGATTTCGTTGTTCGTTGATCGGAGAGCGAAACTGATTTCTATAATTGCTGATCTACCCTCCGTGTTGCTAGGCATGACAAAAAACTCCTGATCATCCATCTTACAAACAACAAATAACGAATTTCATATTCCCCGCACAAGCCAGTACCAGATGGTTAGCGTCAGGAAGGAAAGCGGAATACCGAAGCCGATCATCATATTGGCTAAGCGCGGTTTCAGGCCATAAGAGGCCGCTACAATGCTTGCTGTAATCATTGGAGCCATGGCGGCCTCCATAATGGTAATTTGTGCCAGTTCACCCCTTACACCCAGCACCTGCACATACAGCAGGTAAATCAGGAGCGGCGCCAGAACCAACTGAAAAAACAGGCCCAGCGCCAGGAAACGCCAGTGCTTGCTGCGCCGCTCGATGCGCACCTGCATGCCCACCGAAACCAGCGCCAGCGGTGTTACAGTACTGCCCAACCGCTGAAACACATCTTTCACTTCATTCGGGAAGCTATACTGCAGCACGTTGAGCAGCAAGGCCAGGAAAAACATAATAAACGGAGGGAACAAGAGTATCTTCTTTGAGATGGCTTTTACGTCAGGCTGGCCTTTGGAGAAAACCGCGGCCAATGCAATGCCTAGCGTTGAGAGCACCACGAACGTACCCGGCTGGTCAATAAGTATCGCTGTTTTTAAACCTTCTGCACCGTATAGCGCTTCAATTACCGGAAACCCGATAAAAGAAGTATTGCCCAAACCCGCTGTAAGAATGAGGCAACCAACTAACTTTCGCGACCAGCCAAATATTTTCCCCATGGTCCAGAAGAAGAGCGCAGAGGCGGTAAAGCAAATCCAGGCCACTCCTACTGGCAGCAGCAACGTGCTGTCCAGCTTTATGTCCGGAATATAGTACAGCGCCAGCGCCGGCAGTGATATGTAAATAATAAACTGATTGAGTACCAGCGGTGAATTGATCGGAAAATCGCGCACCCTTTGCAACAGGATACCTATTGCGAGGCAACCAAATAAGAGGATTAAACTACTCATACATTTCTTTACAGCAATGCTGTACCCAAGTGGCTTCCAAAGGTAAGCCAGCCTGACGAGAAATGTCTTACTACGGTTGTAAAGAGTCGGTGAGTAATTGTGAAGGGGAGTTCGTATAGCCTGCTTTCTACTGAAACAGTTGTATAGAATGAGAGTAATTTAAATGATCATTTATTTTAAACTGAATCTGCTTAATACCTGCACCAGGCCCTGCCGCTGATACCAATCATTATAGACCAGTTCAAGCTCATTCACTTCTGTCATTTCAAAATTTTTGTTCCGATACTGCTGCACTTTATGAAGAAAGGCAGACGCGTTTTGAAGAGGAGCCTTAAAACGAACAGCCGTAATATGAGCAGTCTGAAGCACATACCGTGCGTCTATCGTTTGCTGTAGCGTAGTGTTCCTGAAGCTTTCTCTTAGCTGGTTCCGCAGCGCATTGAGTTTATCAGCTACAGGAAAGCCTTGTATAAGTAAGCCGGAGGGCGAGGCGGTGACACCACGAAAGCTTAACTGAAAATTTCCAAAATTCTGGAGGGTGTGCTGAATCAATTGAACATAGTCCTCCACCCTAATATTATTTATTGAGAAACCGGCATGGCAAGAAATAACAGAAATGACCGTCACGTGCATGTCTGACTTAGGGTAATAATACTGCTCAGGCTCCAGTTGCTGCAACTCCAAAAGAAACTGCTGTATCCTATCCCGGACCTCCTGCCCTGGTCGAAACAGCAGCGTAATTCCAAACCTAGTGTCGTTATCAGATTCTATGAGCGGATCTAATTCAAAAGCTCCTGCTTGAAACTGACTTAATGAGCGCTCCCATAATCGATCATAGTGCTTCTCTAAGTCAAATGGCTTCGCAGCTTCATCTGCCATGCTCTTATCAATTATTACACATCCGTCTTCATAAGTAGGCCTTACCCGAACAAGGCATTTGTAAATTTAACTTTGATGTTCGTCTGAAAGTTGGCTATTGTCTTGAAAATCTCTTTTAGTGTTACCTGTTCTATTTTTGTCAGGCTTCTGATGTCTATGAAGTTTTCTGGTGGGGTTTTGTCGTTGATGATCTGTACCGCCTGCTTCTTTAACCGCATACTCATGAGGTAATAGTACGACTGCATCAACTCCTGGTACTCCGTCTCCTTGAACACACCTTTTTCCAGCAGTGCCTCCAGGCGCTCTCCCGTATTGGTTTTAAATATCCTGTTCTGAAGCGCATACACCCGCACCAGATCCACGATAGGCGTCATGGCTTTTTTAATATTAAATACCTCCTGGCTGCCCACAGTAAAGGTTTTAATGTTCTTAAAGTACGTCAGCGGCGGCTCGTACTGCATGGCGTTGTTGGCCATGTGAAACAGGAAGCGTCCTAAAGGTTTTTGCAGTTCTTCATCTAAAAATGCCTTCAGCTCATCTACAATGGCTGCCTCGCCATAGATGTAACGGCAATCGAAGAAAGCGGAGAATTTCATCACTTTATCCGGGTCCGGCTCTTGCATCCAACTCACATAGTTGCGCTTCCAGTGAGAGAGGGAGTGCGTCCATTTTGTGTTTTTGGCCATGTAACCACCGGTACAAAAGCTGAAGCCAATCTTATCCAGCCGCTCCGAAACCTGTTCTGCGAAAGCCAGAAAATATTCCCGCACCAGTTCGCGCTGTTCGTTGGCTTTGTCTTCGTAAATAATGGCATTGTCCTGGTCAGTCTTTAGTGTTTGTTCCTTGCGTCCCTCGCTGCCCAGCACAATAAAAGCGAATTTGGCAGGCGGTGTTCCCATCTCATCAATTACACTCTCAATCACCTTCAGTGCAATGGTATCTGATACGGTCGTTATCACCTGGTTCACAATCTCCGGTTTCACGCCACGGCTCAGCAGTTGGTACACAATTTCCGGCACCTTCTCCCACCTCCGCCGCAACTCCTCCACAGAACGCGCCAACCTTACCGACTGAATGAACATAAAGGGCGACTGCGCCTGCTCACTCAGCAATTTGTTCCGGCTGATAAAGCCAAGGTAAACCCCGTTTTCCTCTACCAGCAAGTAGCGGGTCTGTGTGCGGAACATCAGCAGGATAGCCTCATATACAAAAGCCTCCGTTGAAATAGACACAATGGGATTGTCCATGATACTGCTGACAGGCTCACTTACATTCACCTGCTGCGCCACCACATTATCGCGCAGTGTTATATCAGTTACATAGCCTACTATTCTGTTCTGAGCATCCTTTACGAAAAGGCAGCTCACCTTTTGTGCGGCCATCCACCTGGCCACTTCATAGATGGGCGCGTCCTGGGCGCATGATACCAAACTCCGGTACTCAATGCTTTCAATTCTCCTGGAGTACAGCTGGTCTGAAGCAATGTAATTTTGCTCGAAAGTAGTTGGCTTCTTCACGAAGTGGGCGTACTCATCGTTTATCATCCGCTTGCCAAACTCCCCGGTAAAGAACTGGAAGAATTCCTCATTCGTCTGGCAAAGCGCCCTGAAGTCCCGGCGGTGAAGGAAGTAAACAACTGTGCCTTTTTTAGCGATGACTGAGCGCAGCGACTTTTTCCGGTTGAGCAGCACGGAAACACCTCCGTAGCAATAGCCTTTGTGGTGGTACTCTATCACCCTTTTGTTGTGCTCGCTGTCGTAAAAGAAAGCCTCATACTCCCCTTCTGCAATGATGTCTACCCCTCGCATTTTGGTTACCTCCTGGTGATAGATAGGCGTATCTTTGGTATAAATTACTTCCTGCAGCAGTTCTGCCACGCCTTGCAGCACATCCTCTGAAAGCACATTAAACGGCTGCACTGTTTTTAGAAATTCTAACTGATTGTTCATGTCCAGTAACTAAGCAAAAGGGAAATCACAAACATAAATAACAGGCTCACACCACATCCTATCTGCTTGTCAGAAGCAGGTGCTACGATAGACTTAGCCTGTTGTTTCTCAATGACATTATCGTTTATATCTCCTCGCCGCACCAACTCAAAAAAGCATTTTGCAGTGGCCTGAGCATCTACTATGGCATTGTGATGATGCTCGAGTGGCTCGTTGAATAGTCGCTCATACATCTCACTCAGGCGTAAAAAATGCTGGTGCGGGTAGAGTAGAAAATTGGAAGAAGCCTGCATGGTACAAAATAGCGGCAGCTCAGGCAGGGGGTTGTACATGCCGGCTCTCTGGAAACAGACCCCGACCATGTGGTAATCCAGTTGCATGAAATGAGCGATGACGAGTGGCTGGTATCGGTTCAGGTCTGCAGCAAGTTGCGAAAGCACCTCTTCGCGCTGCACGCCATGCTCCTGTAAGAAAGCACTCGTTAAACCGTGGATTTTAACAGATTCCGGAGAGATTTCAAAATCATCGTCCCGCACATAGAAGTTCTCTGCTTTTACCTCTTTTCCGTCTTTGGTATAAATGGCCCAGGCCACCTGCACAGAAAGGGGCCAGCTGTTATTATCTGAATAAGGCGCGCTCCAGTTTTTGGGTATACCGGTTGTTTCGGTGTCAATAAACAGCAAATAATCTCTCACGCCTTAAAGTACCGATTAATTTCCTACATGGCATAAGTCTGTATTTAAATTTCCACTATCTAAAGCATTCAAGACCCTCTTTACGAATTCATTTGTTTGTAACATCTCTTCACATTAAACGCTTCAGCTATACTTATTTATCTGTTAAATACAGGTCAGCCTACCGTCATAAAAGCCTGTGCTGTTGTACAGCGGACATTATTGCACATTAGCTCGAATGAAAAGTGATACCAGTTTATCTGAGCAGCACCGGGAGTAGGGGCCCTCTATTTTTAGATGTTCCGGTGCCACACGCAGTGGGGCAGCCCGAGCAGAGCGAACAGTGAGGCCTTACCCCCAACAGCCTTGAAAGGAAAAAGCGCCCCGCGGGAGTGGAGCGCACGTAGTAAACGATGCAAAAGGCCATCAATGAAGCGCTGGATAAGCCGCTACTACGACAGCTTAGACAAATCTAAGCTTAAGCAACTATAACGAATTAGAAGCCGGCACTATCAAACGCATGACATCCTTTTAAACGCATCTCCTGAATACACTGCGGCAGGTCGTCGTGAAGCGCGTTGCCTGATTTTTTCTGGCAGAAAGGGCATGCATGCATGTCTCCGTCCGTATCCACATATAAAAATCTGTTGCCAGCGCCAAAGCAGCCGACATTGCGCTGATGCGTTCCGTGATACGTAACGATTGGCCAGTTCTTGAAAGCGGCATCATAATTCAGCATGTCTGCAAAATCTTCTATCCGCTTGATGTGAGACGGTTCAAGTGCTACAGCCTTTCCGGCATAGTGACCAACGGCACGAGGTTCCAGAATCTGGATAAACGAAGCGCCCAGTTCGTGCGCCAGTTTAGCGTAAGCAAACAGGTTTTCATCTGAAGCATAGTCTTTCGTCGCGCATAAATTTAAAGTCAAAACCAACCCAGCATGCCGTGCACTACGGGCAGCCTTGATAACCCAATCATAAGACCCCTCTAAGCCTCTGAATGCATCATGCTTATCCGGCTCATGGTGGTCGAGGCTAATAGCTATACCTACCAACCCCGCATCTTTAAGCTGCTGCGCTTTTTCTAGTGTTAAATGATAGCCCGATGTAATCACCCAGAAGTCAGTTCCTTTCTGAGCGGAATGGAGCAGCTCCAGCATGTCCTGAAACCGTACAAGAGGCTCTCCTCCGCTAAGGTGTACCTGCATAACCCCCTGCTCCTGAAACTTCCATAAGATTTGCTTCAGGTCTGCCAGCGCGAGGGCTTCTTTCTTATTCAGGTTATCCCACTCGAAGCAATGCTCGCAGTTTAAGGGGCACTTTTTTGTAATAGCAAAATAGACGCTTCGCAACGAAGGCTTTGGTGCCCTGAACTCTTGAAACCGGTTCAGCTCACTAAGGATGTACCTGTTGAATGAAAGGGAAGGCCAAGAAGGCCCTCCCATCACATAATGATAACGCCCGTCTACCTTCACCAGCTTTTCCGGGTTCCTGCCAAGGTAGGCAACACTAAGCGCCCTCAAGTCTCTTACAGCTTTTGCTGCCTTCAATGGATTCAGGATATGACCCAGTGCCAGCACCCAAACGTTTAGGAGTATACCTAGCCCAACTAAACGAACATGCAGTTTGTTGCTGATAATAGAGGGCGGCATATACCCCCGCACTGGTTGCACAGAAACAACTGCTTCTTCGGTGATAACAGGCTTTTTCTTAGTGAGCATAAGCGACCTCTTTTTTTGGTTTCTTTGGACTAGCCATACCTCCTGCCAGTTCCAGGTATTTCTCCTTCGAGAAAGAGGTAAATTTACCGGGCTTTCTGAAGGATATCAGTTCCAACAAATCCGGCATTCCCTCATAATCCCTGATATGCTCGTAGTAGCCTCTTGTGTGCAGGAAAAACGACACTTTTTTGTCTCCGGGTTCCGGTGCTTTAAAGCTTAGCTCCACCTGGTCTCCTACCTGTAACTGCTGCAGGTACTTTTCGTCTGTGCCGGCAAGTAGCCCCGAAACATCTTCGCCTTTGTCTGTGAAAGCAGCACTGCCTGATGCGTTCTGAACCAGTACCGCCTCATTAGGGGTTAAGTCCAGCCCCACATAATCCAGTTCCCAGAACATAAACCCACTTTCAATCTTAATTTCCACTTTGTCTCCTTCTATGGCAGAGAGCTGTTTCAGCGGCACCACCACATCACGGGCTGCAGCCAGTGGACCTATCAGATCTACATAGTCCACAAACTCCCATGCGTTTTTCTTTTTGACATACACCTTCAGGGGAAGTTCCTGATCAAAAAACCACTGGTTCAACTTCACCTTTGGTTCAGACTTCTGCTTTTCTGCCCAGCTGTTATAGTAGCTGCCAAAAAGCTTTGTGAATTCTCCGTAGATGTAGTCCAGCCACAACGAGTTCTTCAGGTTTAAAACGAGCTTTCCTTCCTTATCTGCTTTACTTTTGCTGAACGTCAGGAACAGCCCGCTCTTCAGTTTCTCTTTATCGCCCTCGTTAAACAGGAACAGGTGGCTGTCCCGTGCCTGCATTTGTTTGGTGTAATCTATCTTCTCTTCTGTTACAGCAGAGAGGGGTGCCTGTGGCGCTGATACGGTATAGATGTTTCCGGTCCGGTCCATCAGGGCGGTGCTGTTAGTGGAGTGCTGCACCATTACCAGTTGTGCCAGGTTAATGTACTGCCGCTCCTTTAGCTCGTTTTGGATCTTGAGCCGGTAACTTCCATCCACAGGTGTGAATCCCGGAAGCGCCAGGTAATCGTCCCGCTCCACCGGCGCAAAAATAGCTCCTCCAAACGTTTCGCCTGCCAGGGTATACCCCTCGCCATCGTGCGTATAAACAAAGGGACAGGAGCTTTTAGTGAGGGCCACAATAACGCCTAGTATAACCATTGCTCCGGCAACTACTCCTACCGTTCCTAAAATATAAGAAGCTGTAGTTCTGCCACTGTTCCGATCTAACACATCAACCCTGTTTATGGCAGTTAAAGGAACGCTGTACGCTCCTTTCTTGATAGCGACTCCGTCGTTCAATATGAGTCGTACTTCATTCAGGATATTACTCTCTGCCTTGTAAGCTTTGTACCTTTGGTTTTCCTGATTAACAGTTTCATAAGCCAGGTTAACAGTAGGAGGAATATCCTCCAGTGTCATCTTCAGCGAATCATTGCTCAGTACCAGGTTCGTTGCATACAGCCGCTGGCTTGAATTAGAAACTATGAAGTACTTCTTATTATTGATGGCCTCGTTAATCTTGGCAAACTGCGCGCTATCTTCTCTTACAGAATCAACTTTATAGTAATGGCAACTTAGCGTGAGGTGCATCAAAGAGAACACCAGTAGCATGCTAACAGGTGCTCGATACTTCTTCATGTATCGCAACACGAACAAAGGTGTCGCCCCGGTTCCTGAAGGAAGCTTTATCTTCATGGTAGTATTGTTTATAGCTCTAACCTTAAGACGCTTAATAAATGCTTGAAATGTATAAATTAATATAGACATAAAAATTAATAGTATATTACAATATACTGACATTATTTTTTAACCTCTCATTCTCTTATCCTATTATGTTCTTTGGTTTGTATTGCTGAGGTTATTAGCACTTGTTATCCTGAAGGCGAAAGAAACAGCCGGCCCTACCAAACAAAAAAAGCCATAGCTGCTTTGTCTGCAGCTATGGCTTTCCAATGACTCCAACCTACGGTTGTTTGTCGGGATGCCAGCTTAAATTGCTTTCGCTTTCTCCTTCAGCCAGCTTAGTTCCTCCTCTGATAAATGCGGCCCGAGTTGCGCTACTACCCGCTGATTGTAGTTGTTCAGCCATTTTACCTGGTGTGCCTCCAGCAGTTCCTTTTTAACCGGTGTGGTATCGATAAAGGCTAATGTCAGGTGCTCGAAGGTATAGAACTCGCCAAAGTCATTTGTCTCATCCTGCACTGAAAGCACCAGGTTCTCAATGCGGATGCCGTGCTTGCCCGTGCGGTAAATACCGGGCTCTACTGAAGATATCATTCCAGGAGCAAGTGGTACAGGCGTTGCAGAAGCGTTCAGCACATGCGGCCCTTCGTGCACATTCAGGAAAAAGCCAACGCCGTGGCCGGTGCCGTGGCCGTAGTTGCGGGCATAGTCCCAGAGTGGCTTGCGTGTGATGGCGTCTATCTGGTAACCGGGCGTGCCTTTCGGAAAGCGGGCAGTAGCCCCGTCAATCATTCCTTTTAGCACGAGTGTATAGTCCATGCTTTCCTCTTCTGTCAGGTTACCCAGTGATACTACCCGGGTGATGTCGGTGGTGCCGGTGTTGTACTGTCCACCGGAATCCAGCAGGAACAGGCCATCTGGCTGAAGCTCGGCGTCGCTTTCAGGCGTTACCCTGTAATGCGGCAGGGCACCATGGGCTTTGTAACCGGGAATGGTATCGAAGCTCTCGCCCACAAAGCCCTCCTGCTCTGCACGGAATTCACGTACTTTAGCAGCCACAGAAAGCTCTGTTACTTTTGTTTTTCCCACATTCTCCTCCAGCCATTTGAAGAAGCGAGTCAGCGCCACTCCGTCCTTTATCATGGTTTTACGGGTGTTTTCTGCTTCCACCTCATTTTTCTGCGCTTTGAAGAAGGTAGTAGGATTGGTGTCCTGCAACACTCTAACTGTAGCAGGCAACTTCTTGTAAAGCGCAAAACAATTCCGCTTCGGGTCGATGAGAATACTGGCACCGGAGGGCAGAAACGCAATGGCTTTCTCAATCAAATCATAAGGCTCCAGTTCTACTCCTGCTGCCTGCAACTTCTCCTGGTCTTCCTGGCTCAATTTGGTGGCATCTATAAACAGCATAGCTTTGTCCTGGCTGATTAGCGCGAAGCTCAGCACCACCGGGTTGCATTTCACATCAGCACCGCGCATGTTAAAAAGCCAGGCCATGTCATCCAGTGAAGAAATCAGGTGATAGTCTGCTCTTTGCTTTTTCAGGGCCGCACGCAGCCGCTCCAGCTTACTTTGCAGTGACTCCCCTACTGTTTCCTCCCCTACCAGGAAAGCCGGTGCATCTGGCAGCATCGGCCTGTCCTGCCAGATAGGCTCCAGGTAATCACGGTCGCTGTTCAGGTGTATGCCAAGTGGTACCAGTTGCGCCTCCAGCAACTGGGCCAACGCTACGGAGATAAGTTTGGCATCATACGCCACAGTGGCGCCAGCCGGCAGGCGCTCATCCAGCCACTGAATATACTCCGGCGCACCTTGTGCCTGTAGCGGCACCAGTTCAAAACCAGTATCCGCGAGCTGTTCCTTTGCCTGCACAAAATAACGGGCATCGGTCCAGAGGCCGGCAAAATCTTCTGTTATCACTAAGGTGCCTGCCGAGCCGGTAAATCCGGAGGCAAACTCGATGCATTTATACCTGTCTGGTAAGTATTCGCTGATGTGCGGGTCAGCGGAAGGTATAATATAGGCACTTACTCCTTCGCCTTTCATCTGGGAGCGAATGGCTTCCAATCTTTCTTTATATTTCATAGTTTTAGTGTATCGGTTTACGGCAAATTAAGAAAAGATGAGCGGAAAAGCTTGCCCTTCTTCACCCGGAAGCCCTACTGGCAGGCTCATTGGAATAAAACCTATGGAAATAATTTCATGAGGCAAAGCCTCTTAATCCAATAAATGCCTATATTGAATTTAAAGACAAATTTTCTGTTTCTGGTTGTGGATTTTGAATCTCAAGCTTGCTAAGCCGGATGATAAACAGAAATCAATTTGAAAGACACTTCTGATACTATGCAAAAAATGAATTTATACGCCAAAGCACTCCTGTTTGCGGGCGTATGCCTGGGCACTGCCTGCAGCAGCAGTGAAAAAATGCAGGGAAATGACCTGAACCCTACACAGGCGGTTGTAGCGCTGGCCGACTCTGCCTTCGAGGATGCGGCAGCCCAGTACAAGGTGCTGATGGCCCGGCTTCCGGAAGATAAGTTGCCGAAGACTTTTCATGAGGAAAGAGATTACCTGGAAACAAGCGACTCAGAATGGTGGACCAGCGGATTTTACCCCGGCACATTGCTGTACCTCTATGAAGAAACCGGGGACCAGGCACTCTACGACGAGGCCATGCGCGTGCTTAAGCTACTGGAGAAAGAACAGTATAACACCTCCACGCACGACCTGGGCTTTATGATGTTCGACAGCTATGGTAATGCTAACCGAATTAAGCCCTCTCCGGAGTACAAGCAGGTGCTGCTGAACAGCGCCCGGTCGCTGGCGTCCCGCTTCAACCCGCAAGTAGGTGCTATCCGCTCCTGGGATTCAAAGCCGGAAGATTTCATCGTCATCATCGACAACATGATGAACCTCGACCTGCTGTTCTGGGCAACAAAAGAAACCGGTGACTCCACGTACTACGACATTGCCGTAACGCATGCCAACACTACCATGGAAAACCACTTCCGCCCGGACAACAGCACCTACCACGTCATCAACTATAACCCCACCACCGGCGAAGTGCAGGAAAAGAAAACAGCACAGGGAGCAGCTGATGAATCGGCCTGGGCAAGAGGGCAGGCTTGGGGCCTGTACGGCTTTATCGACACCTACCGCGAAACCAAAGGTGAGAAATACCTGCAGCAGGCGCAGCGCATTGCTGACTTTATGCTGAACCATGAGAACCTGCCGGAAGATAAAATCCCATATTGGGACTTCAATGCTCCCCGTATTCCGGATGCGCTGCGGGATGCATCTGCCGCCGCCATCACCGCCTCTGCCCTTCTGGAGTTAAGCCAGTATGTAGACAAAGTAAAGGGGCAGGAATACTTCACCACAGCAGAGACTATATTGAAAAACCTGTCAACAGACACTTACAAGGCAGCTCCCGGCACAAATGGAGGCTTTATACTCAAGCATGGAGTAGGCCATATGCCTGCAGGCACCGAGGTAGACGTGCCGCTTACCTACGGCGACTACTATTACATTGAAGCACTGAAGCGCTATAAGGACCTTGCCAGCTAATTACCCTGCTAAGCTAAAAACAGAATCGCCGGCTCTCTTCTGAGGGAGCCGGCGATTCTGTTTTTAGCCTTCATTCAGTCGCCTCTGCTAAACTTGTGGTCCAGGGAATAGTGGTTGTAAGAATCCTCAAAGAAGAGAAGACCGGCAAAGTACACACCGTAAAACATCTGTGTTGCAATGCTACTCCAATTCTCCAATAAGCTGGAGCCAAAAATTAACGCCAGCATAAGGAGTGCCCCAACCACTAAAGCTGTTCTCGTAAATAACCCTAATATCAACAGTACCCCGACAGTGAATTCGAGAAAAGGTAAAACATAACTGAAGGGCGAAACCAGCGCCGTTGGCAGCCAGGTGCTTTCAAACTGGCCGACCATGGAGTTGCTGAATTCATTCAACTTTGGTAGCCGTACTAATCCATGACCAAACATACTCAGGGCAATGGGCAAACGGGCCAAAAGGTAACTGAGGGAAGAAGTATTCATGTGGTGTCTTTTTATTTATAACTTTCACCACAGGATCTTGTTTATTTCCATTCTGTACAGGCAGCTAACTGGTTGCTGTTGCCTATACAAATCTATATCTCTAACTGTTCTCTCAGTTTTTGAAGCTTTGATGCTTTTGCCAACTATAAACGCAGAGACACTAAACATAAAGCTGTCGCAAATAGTGGAGCTAAAGTTCCTCGATTATCCCCATCTACCTCCTGCATAATCAAAAATCCCCCCCTCCCAAAACCGAACAAAGTGTTCAATACTGAACACTCAAGCAAGGCAATAAATGTCAATTTTCAGACATAATATACTGATAGTCAAATCATTAACGTAATGGCACAGGAATTGGCTATATAGTTCTGAATCAGATTAGAAAAACGAGATGGACCGTGAACTATCAGCCACTACAAAACAAGCTCATAAGCGCAAGCGCCTCTGGCAAATAGGTGTTGCTGTCGCTATTGTGGCAGCAGCTATTTATGGTTTTAACACCCTTATTTCCCCAAGCTTAAATCGCAGCGAAATCAGGACGGCAACGGTGGAGCGCGGACCGGTGGTCGCGACTTTAACTGCAACTGGGGTGGTGGTACCGGAGTTGGAGCAGGCCATTACAAGTCCCATACAGGCGCGCATTGAGCAGGTGGTGCGCACATCTGGTGAAGAGGTTAAACCCGGCGACCAGGTACTGCTGCTGGACAGGTCTTTCACGCAACTGGCGTACGACAAGCTAAAAGATGAGCAGGAAATGAACCAGCACAAGCGGGTGCAGCTCCGGCTACAACTACAGAAAAAGCTAAACTCCCTGGAGTCGCAGTTAGCTATCAAGCGCATGAGCGTGAAGAGCCTGCAGGCGCGCCTCGAAGACGAGCAGTACCTTCTGAAAATTGGCGGCGGCACCCAGGAGCAGGTAAAGCAGGCTGAACTGAACCTGAAAATAGCACAGCAGGAACTGGCCCAACTGGAGCGGGACATTGCCAGTGAGCGGGAGCTACTGAAAGCAGACGAGCAGGAACTTGGCTTTACAATGGCCATGCAGGGTCGAAACATTGAAGAACTGCAGCGCAAAATGGAACAGGCGGAGGTACGGGCCACGCATCGCGGAGTAGTAACTTGGGTGAAAAACGAGGTAGGCAGCAGTGTAAATGCCGGTGATGTAATCGTGAGGCTGGCTGACCTGAGCAGCTTCAAAATAAAAGCCGCTGTATCGGATGCTTATGCAGAACAGCTACAGGCTGGTGGAGAGGCAACCGTACGCGTGAACGAAGTTGACCTGAAAGGAACCATTGCCGCCATTGAGCCTACGGTTACCAACGGAACCGTCACTTTTTTCGTGGCTTTGGATGAAAACGCACATAAGCTCCTGCGCCCTAACCTGCGCGTGGAAGTGTACGTGACCACAGCCACCAAGCCGAACACCCTTCGCATAAAGAACGGCCCCTACTTTAACAGCGCCAGCAACAACAGCCGCCTCTTTGTGGTGCGCGGAGATGAGCTGATTCAAATACCTGCCAGTACCGGTGCCAGCAACGCAGATTATGTAGAGGTGGAAGGCGATGTACAGCCTGGAGATGAAATTGTAATCTCCTCGCTACAGGACTATGAACACCTGAAGAAAATACAGCTGAAATAGGTACGCAAATCAGGTAGCACAAATCAACTACCAAGACTTACTATATCCCCCGCGCCTTTCTGAGCTATGAGAAATATGTCATCAATCTTAATAAATCCCTGCAGATTTTAACCCTTTTCTTGCTACGAGACACGAACTACGTGATACAGCTATAGATTCGTGCTCCCTGACACCTAAATTCAAAAACTATGAAAACCCATTTTATCCTTTGTTTGCTGTCTGTGGGCCTCCTGCTTCCTGCCCTGACTTTCTCTCAGACTGCTACGCGCCAGCTGCGCCTGCAGGAGGTGATTGCTCTGGCGCAGGAGCAGTCGGCGGTGGCAAAGCAGGTAGAGACAACGCAGGAAACCAGCTACTGGCAATGGCGCAGCTTTAAATCAGGCTACAAGCCGCAGCTAAGCATCGGAGGCTTCCTTCCTGACTTCAAGCGCACCTTTAACCCGGTAACACAACCAGACGGTAATTTAGAATTTCGGCCGGTCACTAATAACTATTCAGAAGTGGGCCTGACGCTGAAGCAGGTTGTCAGCCCGACGGGTGGTAGCATATTTGTGACCTCGTTGTTGCAGCGCTTCGATGATTTTGACAGGACACAAACCAGTTATAATGGCAACCCGGCCATGCTTGGCATTGAGCAGCCCCTTTTCGCTTACAATAAGTTGCGCTGGGACAGGCGAATTGAGCCGTTGCGTTTCGAAGAATCTCAGAAACAGTATGTGGAGGACCGGGAGAAGATAGCTGTAACGGCAACCAACCTATACTTCGACCTGCTGCTGGCACAGGTAAACCAGGACATAGCAACGAAGAACCTGGCCAACAACGACACACTGTACCAGGTGGCGCAGGAGCGGTTCAAGCTGGGCCGCATTTCGAAAAACGACCTGTTGCAACTGCGCCTGGCTGTGCTGAATGCAGGGCTGGCACGGGCACAGGCAACGCTGGACGCGCAGACAGCGCTGCTCGCCCTTAAGACATACGTCGGTATTCGCGACAGCCTGCAACTGCAGCTAGTGGTGCCGGAAAAAATCCCAACAGCTGATGTACAGACTACTTTCGCGCTGTCAGAAGCATACAAGAACAGGAAGGAAAACCTGAACTTTCAGCGCCGCTTGCTGGAGGCGGAGAGCGTCGTGGCCAAAGCGAAAGCTGACAATGGCTTAAACGCGAGTGTTTATGCCACCATCGGCCTTACAAACATCGGAAGCAACTGGCTGGACATCTATCAGCGACCCGAAAACCAGCAGCGGGTACTGATACGGTTCAACATGCCGATAATGGACTGGGGGCGGCAGCGTGCCAACTATAAAGTAGCAACCCTGGACCAGAAACTGGTGCAGCACACAGTGGCCCAGGAGGAGGCGAGTTTCGAGCAGTCTGTTATCACACAGGTGAACCAGTACAACATGCTCAAAAACCGCATTAAAGTAACCGCCGAAGCAGATGCCATTGCCCAGGAGCGCTACGACATTGCCAAAAGCATTTACCTGATTGGCCGCATCAGCATCACAGACCTGGGCATCGCTCTGACCGAGAAAGACCAGGCCCGACGGGCTTATATTGCCTCTCTCAGCGAGTTTTGGGAAGCCTATTATAACCTCCGCCAGCTGACGCTCTACGACTTTGAAAAGCAGGAAGTACTGCTGAGTAAGGACGAGGAAATTTAACATACTAACTAAACAGACTATCCACTTAATAACCTACAACTATGAAAAAGTTAATTTTTATAATCCTGCTTTCTCCTGTTACCCTGTTTGCAAATCCCAAACCTGATGTTAACCAGGCTAAACCAACTTACAGCACTGCGCTGGCTGAAGCTGAGGAAGCTCTAGCCAGGTACGTTGGGGTGTACAAGATGAACGAGCAGTTCAGCATTACCATATCACTTGAAGGAGGCAAGCTATATGCGTTGGCACAAGGCGATGCAGAGAAAACAGAATTCACCCCGGTGTCTGGAAATAAATTTCTTGTAAAAGGCCCTGAAACAGAGGTTGAGTTCTTGGAAGAGGATGGGAAGGTGCAGTACTTGTTTGTGAACATGCAGGGAGGGCTAAAGCTGAAGAAAGTGAATTAGAAAAATGCCGGTTCTAACCATACCCTAGCTAAGCAGCAAATAAGTGATTAAAATATATATTAGACAAAAGAAATAAGACGATGATAACGCTAAGAAATATCGAAAAGGTATACCAAACGAAGTCTATTGAAACAGTAGCCCTGCAAAACGTGAACCTGACGGTACCACAGGGAGAGTTCCTCTCTATTATGGGGCCATCTGGCTGCGGCAAGAGTACGCTGCTCAACATCATGGGCCTGCTGGATGTACCCAGTAGCGGCACTGTAGAGATTGGGGGAATGGCCATTACCTCCTATAAAGATAAAGAACTGGCGCACCTCCGCAACGAGAAAATAGGTTTCGTATTCCAGAGTTACCACCTGATACAGGATCTGAGTGTGCTGGACAATGTGGAGTTGCCCCTCCTCTACCGCAGCCATGTGTCAGCCTCTGATCGCCGGAAGCGGGCGCAGGTAGCACTGGAGAAAGTAGGACTCAGTTCCCGCACCGAACATTATCCAAACCAGCTGTCGGGTGGGCAGCGGCAGCGCGTGGCCATTGCTCGTGCCCTCATTGGCATGCCGGAGATCATCCTAGCGGATGAGCCTACGGGTAATCTTGACTCTGTGATGGGAGAGGAAATTATGCAGATACTCCTGGACCTGAACCGCCAGGAAGGAACAACCATTGTGATGGTGACACACGATGAGCAGATGGCTTTGAAAACGGAGCGGCTCGTGCGCTTCTTCGACGGCCAGCAGGTATCCGATGCTAAATTATACGACTATCAGAAAGTATAAAGCCATGTTGAAGAACTATCTTAAAATAGCCTGGAAGGTACTCTTGCGGCGCAAATTTTTTACCTTCATCAGCCTCTTCGGCATCAGCTTTACCCTGATGGTGCTGATGGTGGCGACATCGCTCTTCGACCATGCCTTCGGCCCGCAGATGCCGGAGCGGGAATCAGATAAATTGCTTTTTGTGAACATGATGCGCTCGCAGTTAGAAAATGGTATGCAAGGCGGACCGCCTAGCTACTACTTCCTCAACCGCTACGTGCGCCCGCTGGAAACACCCGAGCAAGTGTCCATCAATTCGGTATACGTGACCGTGAACAGCTACGTGGACAACAGGAAGCTCACCCTCGACATCAAGTTTACAGATGCCGAGTTCTGGGAGATCCTCGACTTCAACTTTGTGGAAGGCAAGCCTTTCGGAAAGCAGGAGGTGGATTATGCCAGCCGTGTGGCCGTCATCAACCAAAACACCCGTGAACAGTATTTCGGCACAGGCGAAGCCATAGGCAAAGAAATAGAGGTAGACCAGGTAAAATACCGTGTGGTAGGCGTGGTGGAAGATGTGCCCGTGTTGCGCCTTCACTCTTACGCCGACATTTGGGTGCCCATTACGCTCCGCAGCAAGGATTTTAAGAACAACGGGATGCACGGCGAATATTTTGCCACTATCAAAGCGCGCAAGGCCTCCGATATACCCGCTATAAAAGAGGAGTACGCCCGCATGATGCAGCAAGTGCCGATTCAGAACCCAAAAGAGGTAAAATCCCTTCACTCCTACTCTGACACTATCCTGGAAAGCTTCGCGCGCACGCTGCTTGGCAACGGGAAGGATGACAAAGTGGGGCTACTATACACTATTCTGGCAGGCATCACACTGCTGTTCATGCTGCTGCCCACCATCAACCTTATAAACATCAATATTAGCCGCATAATGGAGCGTTCCTCTGAGATTGGTGTACGGAAAGCCTTCGGCGCCTCCTCTTCCACCATCATTGGTCAGTTTATAGTTGAGAACATCTTCTTAACACTGTTTGGCGGGCTGTTGGGTTTTGGTCTGTCGGCAATAGTGCTGGAGATGATTAATGATAGTGGTATCCTTGCCTACGCTGACCTGAGCCTCAACCTGCGGGTGTTTGGCTGGGGAATATTGCTTTGCCTGGTGTTCGGATTAATTTCCGGAGTGTACCCAGCCTTTAGAATGTCACGTCTACAACCTGTTGAAGCTTTGAAAGGAGGATCCAAATGATACGCCATCTGTTTAAACTGATCTGGAACCGGAAGAAAAACAACTTCCTGCTGATTACCGAAATTTTCTTTTCTTTCCTGGTGCTGTTCGGAGTACTAAGCTTTATTATCTATAACTACAGCAACTATAGCAAGCCCTTAGGCTATGATTACGAGGATGTATGGCTGCTCTCGCTCCGCCCGAATTCAGATTCCACGGCCCAAAACGCGCTGATTCAGGAGCAACTGCTCCAGCGGGTTCAGAGCTTTCAGGAGGTAGAACATGCCTCCCTCTCTAACAGTAACGTCCCCTTTGCCTTCAGCCAGATGCGGATGGGCCTTTCTTACGGTAATGCCAAAGATGTTCAGACTGCTGTATTCGATGCTCAGGATGATTTCAAGGGTGTATTGAAGCTGCAGATGCAAAAAGGAAGATGGTTTGGCCCGCAGGATGACGCCTCAACACATGACCCCATCGTAATTAACAGTATGCTGAAACAGAAATTGTTTGGGGAAGAGGATCCTATTGGTAAGTTAATCCCCCACGGCGACTCTTCACACTATATTGTGGTGGGGGTAATGGATTACTACCGGGCGTACAGTGAGTTCGAGGCAGAAGAAGGCGCCTTTATTTCCCGCATCAATCTTCGGGAAAATAAAGACCAGCTATGGAATAGCCTCCTGATTCGGGTGAAACCGGGTACGGGAGTGGGCTTCGAGGAGAAGATGGTGAAGCAACTGTCGGGTATTGCGAAAGACTGGACCATAGAAGTAGCAACACTTGAGAAGATGCGCCAAAGCAAAGAGAAACTTACCCTGGTTCCGATGATCGCGTTTGGGTTAATCTGCGGTTTTTTAATCTTAAATGTGGCCCTAGGCCTGTTTGGGGTGCTGTGGTATAATATCAACAAGAGGTACTCTGAAATTGGCTTACGGCGTGCCATGGGTGCTACGGCAGGGCAGATCTATAAACAATTCCTGGGAGAAGTGCTCGTTATCACTACATTCGGCCTTATACTGGGCTGTTTCTTTGCCGGGCAGTTCCCGCTGCTGGGTGTGTTTGACCTTTCCCCGGAGGTCTATGTGACGGCCATACTCGCAGCCATAGCCTTTATCTATCTCCTGGTAATTAGCTGCGCCCTCTACCCCAGCAGGCAGGCAGCAGCTATACATCCGGCCACTGCATTGCACGAAGAGTAAGCGCTCTATATACTAAAAATGAATTATCTTTATATCTCCTAATTACCAGCTTAAACCAAACCATCAGATGATTCTTATTATAGATGATGATGTTGCCGTACGTGCTTCGCTGAGCCTGCTTATGAAGCAGAATGGCTATAAAACGCAACAAGCAGCCTCCCCGAAAGAGGCGCTTGAGCTCGCGCAGCAGTACAAACTTAAGCTGGTGATCATGGACATGAACTTCTCCATAGAAACCACCGGGCATGATGGGCTGCAGCTGCTCGAACAGTTTAAAAAGCTGATGCCAGAGGTACCCGTTATCCTCATCACAGGCTGGGGCTCTATTAACCTCGCTGTGGAAGGCATGCGGGCAGGTGCCGCAGATTTCGTTACCAAACCCTGGAGCAATGACTACCTGCTGCAGTCGGTGCGCACAGCACTCAGCCTGTCGGAGGAGGTGACTGATGCAGGCGATGCCCTGACACGCAAAAAACTAGACCATCAGTATGATTTAGGCTTTATTGTGGGCCAGGACCCCGAGTTGCTGAAGATACTGAAGAAGGTGGGGCAGATTGCCCCTACCGATGCCTCTGTGCTGATAGAAGGCGAGAGTGGCACCGGAAAAGAACTGATTGCAGGGGCGGTGCACCGCAACAGTCTCCGCAAGAACCAACCCTTCTTAAAGGTAAACCTGGGTGGCATTTCCTCCTCCCTTTTTGAAAGTGAGATGTTCGGCCATAGACGCGGCGCTTTCACCGATGCCAAAGCAGACCGTGTTGGTCGTTTCGAGATGGCCAACAAAGGTACTATTTTTCTGGATGAGATCGGGGAGCTGGACCTGAGCAGCCAGGTAAAGCTGCTGCGTGTGCTGCAGGACCGCACTTATGAAGTTCTGGGTGACAGCAAGTCCCGGAAGCTTGACATCCGGGTAGTGTGCGCCACCAACCGAAACCTGGAGCAACTGGTGGAAGAAGGGAAATTCAGGGAAGACCTGTTCTACCGCATTAACCTGATAAAAGTTCGGCTGCCCTCGCTGCGGGAACGCTCCGATGACATCCCGCTACTAGTACAGTACTTTGTGGGTAACCTGAAAAAAGTATACCACAGGCCAGAGCTGCAGGTAAGCCCGCGGGCGCTGCAATGGCTGAAAGAGCTGTCGCTGCCAGGCAATATCCGGGAACTGAAGAACCTGGTGGAGCGCACGGTGCTGGTGGCTGAAAATAATATGCTGGAAGCAGAGGACTTCCAGGCGCAGGCGCAAAAGGGCCCTGGCAAACCCGGCGATAAAACGCTGCCTGCTGTAGGCACCATGACGCTGGACCAGATGGAGGCTTCTATGATCAAGAAGTCGATGGACTTTTACAACAACAACATCAGCAAGGTAGCCCGGGCACTTGGCCTTAGCCGTGCCGCCCTCTACCGCCGCCTCGACAAATTCAACATTCCCTATGACCCTGCGGACTAAGTTTCTGCTGTTCGCCATTTTTATCCACACCTTACTGGCGGTGATGGCCTGGTACCTGCTGCAGGAAAACAAGTTCCTTTTCCTGGGGATGGAGCTGGTTATCATTTTCTCGGTACTGGTGACGGGGCAGTTGTACCAGGCGTTTTTCAAGCCACTTAAGCTAATAAGAGCAGGTATAGAATCTATCCGCGACAAAGACTTCTCTACCAAGTTCATGGCGGTGGGCCAGCAGGACCTGGACGAACTAGTGAACGTGTACAACCGCATGATGGACCAGCTGCGCAAGGAACGGGTGGGGCAGGCAGAAAAGCACTTTCTTTTAGAGAAGCTGATTCAGGCCTCCCCTGCCGGAATCATACTTTTAGGCTTTGATAACCAGGTGGAGGGAGTAAACCCTGCGGCAGAGCGATTTTTGCAGCACAAAGGGCATGAATTAATGGGGAAACATGTAAGCCAGTTGCCGCAGGACTGGGCGAAGGAACTGGTGCCACTTTCTTCCGGCGAATCTACCACTTTTCGCCTGCATGGCACCTGGACTTACCGCTGCCATCGCGCCCACTTCCTCGACCGCGGCTTTCAGCACTACTTTATATTGATAGAGGAGTTGACAGAGGCCATCCTGCAAAACGAGCGCCAGGCGTATGAGAAAGTTATCCGGGTGATGTCGCA
Source organism: Pontibacter toksunensis (assembly GCF_042686245.1). Classification (NCBI taxonomy): domain Bacteria; kingdom Pseudomonadati; phylum Bacteroidota; class Cytophagia; order Cytophagales; family Hymenobacteraceae; genus Pontibacter; species Pontibacter toksunensis. Next base: position 119,664 of record NZ_JBHUOX010000010.1, read on the forward strand.
TGAAGTGAACAACACAACCGGGGCCGTTAACTCCATACTAGGCTCATTGCAATACTATGCTCCCCAGTTAGAGGAAGAGCACCAGCCTGATTTTGAGCATGTGCTGCAAGTGGCTATTGACCGGAACGCCAACTTAAGTCGATTTATGGCTAATTTTGCGGAGGTAGTGCGCTTGCCGAAACCGCAGAAAGCGCCCAAAGATATTCATGTTTTGCTGCAGGAGTTGCAGCGCCTCCTACAACCCCAACTCGAGAAACGCCATATCAGCTGCACCTGGCACCTCGCCTCTGAGCCCCTGGTCGTTTCGATTGATGAACAGCAAATGGAGCAGGTGATACTGAACATTTTAAAAAATGCCATGGAAGCCATTGGGGAGGAAGGGGAAATCAGCATCCGGACACAGCTTGACCCGCCTCAGCTTACCATCACAGACAACGGCGAGGGGATATCCGAGGAAGTACAGCAGCGTCTTTTTACTCCATTCTATACCACTAAAAACAACGGCCAGGGGATTGGCCTGACTATGGTGCGTGACATCCTTGTGAACCACGGCTTTACCTTCTCCTTAAGTTCAGAGAGAGGACTAACCAGCTTTACTATCAGGTTATAGCGAACACCTGCAGGCAGGCTTCCTTCCCATATCACAGGCAAAACAAATTTGTGAAATTTCATCATTTTTCAGCATTTAAGGGCACTACATCACATAAACATATATTCAATAACATCTCTGCATATTTGCTAAATAAGGCAACATTGTGAATTTAAATTGTCAAAAACATAAACTTCAAGTGCTTTATATGAAAATTAAGAAGAATGTAACCTTTTTGTAAAATTTTTCGTTGCGCAGCGATACAACTTATGTTTTTATTCAATATATTAGACCTATAGTTAGCAACAAAGGTCATGGAATACAACATTATTATCGCCCCTACATTAGAGATTTTAGCAACAGAAGTAGCAGGTTTCATTCCGCAAGGCTGGAAACTGAAAGGAGCTATTCTGGAGCACATGGACGGATACGCGCAACAAATTGTGCGTCACCCAAAAGACAGCATCCGCTTGCTGCACCAGCAATTGCAAAACCAGCAGGCTGCCAAGCAGCGGCGAACCCGATGGATTGAATAATTACCCTATAAATACTTTTAGCCAAAGTATGCACCACCTCCCTTGTCAGCTTTTAAAGAGGCAGACATTGGAGGTGGTTTTTTTTATTGCCTGGGTATACTTAGCATTCCGGCGAACAGCGGGGTAACCTTGATACTTTCTGATACAGGTGTGCCTGTGCAAGGTAAGTCTCTTACAGTACTCTAGCCGGTTATTTTATTGAGGGAAGGGAACAGTCAATAAGTTGACAATTTCATAATATAATTGTAGATTCATTTCTAAAGCAAGCTTAGCACAATGCTTCAACCGGCTAAAAAACAGGAAACGCTTCTATGTTACTAAAGAAAGTTTTGGGTGCCTTCTTCGGGTTCATTTTCATTGCCTTTGCAGTGGTACAGTATAATGATCCTGACCCGGCCTTATGGATTGCCATTTATGTTGTTGCTGCAGCTCTTAGTGTTGCAGCAGGATTCGGAAAAGTAAGCAATGTATTACTGGGTGTTGCCTTTGTTGTTTATGCAGCCGGTGTCATATACTGGTGGCCTGAGCAGTTTGAGGGAGTAGGCGATAGCATGCGGGATTCAACTACCGGTCTCCTCCTGAGGAATGTGGAAGAAGGGCGCGAGTCACTGGGGTTAGGCATCTGCAGCGTCGCTATGCTGAGTTTTCTCATGGCCAACAGGTTAAGCAGCAACAAAAAAATAGCTGATACAAGGCTATAACAAAACAGGGGGCTAGCCAATCGATTGGCCAGCTCCCTGTAGCACAAAGCAATGTTCTTTTAAATTTGCTCGGCTTTAAAGCCTGCTTTTTCCACTGTACTTTTTATCTGCTGAGCATCTAAGGAGTCAGTTTTTACTTCCAGCACCTTGTCCGGGTTATTCGTGTCTACTTTCCACTCCTCTACTCCTTCCAACTTATTCAGGTGCGGCGTTACAGCCTTAACACAGTTGCCACAGTTTATGGTTGTTTTAAATTTGTACGTTTCCATATTTAACATAATTTATCAACTAAAAATTTATTTATAATTTTTTGCTTCTTAAGCGAAGACTGTTGCCCACCACCGAAACAGAGCTCAGGGCCATGGCAGCACCTGCCACCATCGGGCTCAGCAGGAAACCCGTGAAAGGGTACAACAGGCCCGCAGCCACCGGAATACAAATTATGTTGTAGAAGAACGCCCAGAACAGGTTCTGGTGGATCGTCTGCACAGTAGCTCTGGAGAGTTTAACGGCACCGGCAACATGCCTCAGGTCTGAGCGCATCAGCGTTATATTAGCCACTTCCATGGCTATATCTGTGCCCTGCCCCATTGCAATACTAACATCAGCGGTAGCCAGCGCCTGCGCATCGTTTATACCGTCTCCTACCATGGCAACTACCTTGCCTTCGCTTTGCAGCTGCTTCACAAAGGCTGCCTTGTCATTTGGCAGAAGCTCTGCCTGGTAATGTGCCACCCCCACCTGCTTTGCCACTGCTGCTGCAGTTTGCTTGTTATCACCTGTGAGCATGTATACGTCCAGCCCGGCATCCTGCATGGCCTTTATACCTTCTGCCGAAGCTGGTTTAACAGGGTCGCTTACTGCAAACACTGCTAAGGCCTTCGTGGCGTCGGCAAAGAAGATAACTGTTTTAGCCATTTCCTGCAGCTGCCTTGCGGCCTGCAGCAGGTGGTCCGGAGTTGGGATGTGCTGCTGCCTGAGCAGCTTCTCGTTTCCCGAGAAATAGCGCACGCCGTCAAAATCAGCTTCCACACCCAAGCCTGTCAGGCTGTTGAAGTAGGTGGGTTGCAGCGCCTGCTGGCCTTTCTCCTTATAGAAGGTATAGATAGCCTGCGCAATAGGGTGCTCTGACTGCGCCTCCATAGAGAAAAAAAGTTTTTCCAGGTGCTCCTGCTCTACTGTTTCATCAGCCCATACTGCATCCGTTACCGAAGGTTTGCCTAATGTGATAGTGCCGGTTTTATCCAGGATAACGGCATCGGCTTTGTGTGCCCCCTCCAGGCTCTCAGCGTCTTTTATCAGGATACCGTTCTCAGCGCCTCTCCCCACACCCACCATGATGGCTGTCGGCGTGGCCAGCCCCAGCGCACAAGGGCAGGCGATGACAAGTACTGATATCATTGAAAGCAAGGCCTCGGAAAGATATGCTTCACCGCCAAACACAATCCATACTACAAAGGTAAGCAAGGCAATAGCCAGCACTATAGGCACAAAGATACCAGCAATCTTATCTACCAGCTTCTGCACGGGGGCTTTGCTGCCCTGTGCCTCCTGCACCAGCCTGATGATGTGCGCCAGCATGGTTTCGCCTCCCGTTTTCCGCGCTACCAGTTGCAGGCTGCCCTTTTGGTTAATGGTGCCGGCATATAGCAAGTCTCCGGGTTGCTTCTGCACCGGCAGCGGCTCCCCACTGAGCATACTTTCATCTACATAGGTAGTGCCGGATACTACCTCACCGTCCACTGGCACGCGATCTCCGGGCAGCAGCAGTACTTTATCCCCTACCTGCACTTCTTCAATTTTTATCTCCAGTTCGCTCTGGTCCCGCAACACCCGCACCGTCTTTGGTTGCAGCCCCATCAGCTTTTTGATGGCAGACGAACTCCTGTCTTTCGCATTTTCCTCCAGGTACTTCCCTAAGAGTATAAAGGCAATGATAACAGCAACTGCTTCATAATAAACATGCGGCAACAGGCCCCGGCTCAGGAAGAACTCCGGGTATACTGTATTAAAAAGGCTGAAGAGGAAGGCAATGCCGGTGCTGAGCGCCACCAGCGTATCCATGTTCGCCCTGAAGTACTTTGCCTGGGCCCATGCCCCCACAAAAAAGCGCTGGCCAGCCCACAGGAGTATGGGTGCCGTTAAAACAAGCATCGCCCAGTTTCCCCAGGCAAAGGTGCCATGAAAGAACATGCCCAGAATAAACACCGGAAGCGCCAGCACAACCGCTATAAGCGTCTTACGCTTCAGATTATTCAGCGCAGCAGCCTGCCGCTCCTCCAGTTCCTCCTGCGTTTTCTTTTCAATCAGTATATCAAAGCCAATCTCCTGCACCGTTTCGCGCAGTTGCACCGGTGTAACAGTTTGCGGCTCGTAGGCTACCTGCAGTGTTTTGCCGGCAAAATTAACGTTCGCCTCCTGCACCCCTTCCCGTGCCCGCAGCATACTCTCGATGCTACTGGCACACGAGGCACAGCTCATTCCCTCTACCGGAAATGTGCTTTTGGTTACTTTACCTTTTGTTAGTGTTGCCATCTTCATCACTTTAGTTTCTATTACAAAGATACGGCAGCTACTCCCCTGCGCTGTTACACAATTTTAACTACGTGTTACAGATTTTCAGAATCCAATAACTGAGAAGCCACGCTCCCAGCCAGGAGGCTTCCTATGCCTTGACTTGTAGATTTTTGAGAATTCACCAATATCCCGAATTGTAATAAATTGAATCCATTCCAGTCAGCATATTTGTACGAGCGGAAGTCTGACTATGAAATAGGCTCAAGGGAATTCTCTAAGGAATTTAACACAAATACCTTTAAGATATTAGCATAATTAAATAATTTTATATTAGTAAAGTACTAAATTTTACCTTGCATTTCTTCATTTAAAAAACATAGGACATAGTTTTTGCCATTCTCATTACTATATAGTACTTTTCACTTTCCAGAGCTTTATAGCTGCTTTGTTTTCAGGTAACTTTGTTTATGCACCCTAAAGATTTTAGCCCAAATAATACAAGTACTTATGAACGAACAATCCGTTTTATAGGATTTGCTTTTGCCGGTTTGGCATTTGTGCTTGTAGCAGTTTGTACTATTTCCTTTATTGCTGCCAGGCAGGTAAAGCAGAATTACAGTTTAGTGGTTCTTAGTGCACTGAATAAGCTGGAACTGGTAAATGAACTGCACAACAACGAAAGTGAAGTCCAAAGCTTGCTGGTTACGTACATCAGTTCTGAGGATGCCCGGTTGAAAAGCCAGATCAGAGGGGATATACAAAAAGCCCACTTTAAGAACACTGCTGTTATCCGCCAGTTAAAAGGGCTCCTGCAGGACAAGGAAAGGCAGGTTCTCCTTCAGAACATTCTCAAAGAACGCAGGACCTACTATATCTTAACCGACAGCCTCCTGGCCCTGAGTGACGATGACCAGGAGAAAGCAAGAGCCTTCGCACAGGCTCACCTAAGGCCAGTGCACCAACGCCATCAACAATACCTGCACAACCTCAGCAAAAGAATTCAATCTACGGCAGATTCACGCGCCAATGATGCCATAGCAACTGTTAATTCCACAGTTGACAGGTATAGCCTGCTGCTGCTTGCGGCCCTCGTTTCAACTGTAGCTGCGGCTTACGTCATATTTCTTGTTTTCAAGAAGCTGAAACAGGAAAATGAGTTCCTGAATACAGAAATAAGGGAGCGGACGAAGCTGGAGCACGACCTGAATGAGCAAAAGCGGGAGTATAAAATGCTCTTCAACCGCAACCCGATACCCCTGTGGATCTATGACCGGGAAACTTACAGGATTTTAGAAACCAATCAGGCTGCTGTCCAGGAGTATGGTTACTCGGAAGAGGAATTCCTGCAGATGACCGTGCTTGACCTTCGCCCTGCAGAGGAAATAGAGGGATTTATCTCCAATCTCAACAAAGCAAAAGAAACTACGGAGGCCACTTCTACTACCTCTATTCATAAACGCAAGGATGGGTCCTTGCTTAAAGTTGAAGTAAGATCCCATTCACTGCCTTCTAAAGATGGATTGCTCCCAAGGTTTGTCGTGGCCTTCAATGTGCAGGAGCGGGAGCAGGCACTTGAGAAGTTAAAACAAAGTGAGGAGCAACTGCGTGAAGTTAGTTCCAGTGTGCCGGGTGCCGTTTTCCAGTATCAGATGGAGCAGGATGGCAGTTTCTGCTTTCCATACATTAGCGAAGGCATCCTTAACTTATGTAGCGTTACGCCTGAGGAAGTATACCAGGATGCTTTGCTGCTTTACAAGAACCTGCACCCCAGCGACCTTCCCGGGGTACAGCGCACGACAGCATTGTCTTATAAAAACCTGACACCCTGGGAGTATGAATTAAGGGTATGGCAGCCAGAGAACAAAAAGTATATTTGGGTGCGGGGCCACAGCCTTCCTTCTGATCGCGGTAATGGTACTGTAGTCTGGAATGGCACCTTCATAGACATAACAAAGCAGAAAGAGACACAGGAACAGCTAAAGCGAAATGAGGCAAACCTGCGGGCCCTCCTCGATAGCTCATCGCAGGCTGTTTTCCTGCTGGACGAGAATCTGAAAGTGCTCTCCTTCAATAAAGAAGCGGCCGCAGACGTAAGAAAGTATCTATTAAAGAAGCTGGAACCGGGGCAAAGCATGCTCGAGTACATTTCCAGCGCCAAGGTAAGCAGTACCATTGCCAACCACGCGCGGGCCATGCAGGGCGAGAAAGTTGTGTTTGAAGCTGGGCAGGGTGCGTTCTGGCATGAAATAACGTATCAGCCGGTAACCTCTGAAGAAAATAATATTCTGGCAGTTGCCCTTACCATCCGTGACATTTCGGAGAACAAGCTATCCCTGGAAACGATAAAACGAAACGAGCTGCAGCTGGCGCGTGCCCAGCAGCTGGCCAAACTTGGCAGCTGGGAGTACCATGTAAAGCAGAGCATGCTGACATGGTCTGACGGCACCTTTGCAGTGTACAGTAAGCACAAAGAAAACTTTGCCCCTTCCCTACACAACATGCTCGCCCTCATTCACCCGGATGACAGGGAAAAGGTAAAGGCCAATTACCAGAGAGCCATCGCCACGAAAAGCATGCTCAATTTTGAGCACCGCATTATTTTACCCGATGGCAAAGTGGCCAATGTGATGGAGGTGGCAGAAGTAACCTGCAATGAAGATGGGGACGTGATCAAGTTGTCTGGCACCGTGCAGGACATTACGGAACGGAAGATGGCGGAGCAGGAGGTTACAGAAGCGAAAAACCTGCTTCAGACGACCATCGAGAACATACCTGAGATTATTTTCACACTTGATCCTGACCTTAGCATAATTTACATAAGCCCGCAGTGTAAGCAGATTACGGGCTATCCGGAAGAGGCTTTTTTAGGGAAGCCGGAAACATGGCTCAAAGTGATTTTCCCTGATGACAAGAAGCCTTTGATGCAGCAAGTGCTGCCACAGGTATTAGCGGGAAAGCAGCAGGAATATGAAATGCGCCTGGTAGACAGCGAGGGCAGGCTGCGCTGGCTCTTACTTCGGATGTCGCCGGGCCTTGATTACCAGGGCAAGGTAATGCGGGTATATGGCTCCGTTTCGGATATGACGGCGTACAAAGAGGCTGAGGCAAAACAGCAGGAGCTTTCAGAGCAGCTGATGCAGCAAAACCAGAACCTGCAGCAGTTTGCATACATTGTGTCCCATAACCTCAGGGGCCCCATTGCCAACATGCTCGGCCTTACCTCTATCTACGACAGGAACAGGATTGACGCCCCGATTAACCAGAAGGTGATCGATAACATGGTGAAATCAGCGCAGCTGCTTGATACTACCATCCGGGACCTGAACGATATCCTGACTATCCGCAGCCAGATCGGCAGCATGAAAGAGAGTATTGCATTCGATTGCCTGCTCCAGAATGTGCGCGAAATTTTGGATGCTGAAATAACGGCCTGCGGGGCGAGCATCACCTCCGATTTTAAGGCTGCTCCGAAGATAAATGCTATCAGAAGCTACGCGCTCAGCATTTTGATGAACCTGGTTTCGAACGCTATCAAATATAGGAAATTGGACAGAAAACTTTTGATAAGCATTAACACATTCAGGGTAAACAACTATATTTGCCTCCGTGTACAGGACAATGGCTCGGGTATAGATCTGGAAAAACAGCAGGATAAAATTTTTGGGCTCTACAAACGCTTTCACCATGGTGTTGAGGGTAAAGGACTTGGGCTGCATCTGGTAAAGACACAGGTAGAATTGTTGGGAGGAAAGGTAGAGGTTCAAAGCAAACTCCATGAAGGTTCCACCTTCGATGTCTACTTTAAAAGTTAGAAATTTTAGAATGAACACTCTTAAGAAGGTAGTATTAGTAGATGATGACCAGGTGAATAATTTCGTTTGCGAGAGTATTATCCGTAACGAAAAATTCGCAGATGAAATTATCAGTTTCGACTGGGCAGAAGATGCTTTGAAGTACTTGCAGGAAGAATCTAATAAAGGAGTGGCCAACTTTCCAGATCTTATTTTCCTGGATATAAACATGCCCGGCATGGATGGCTGGACGTTTATAAATGAGTACAGAAAATTACCTGTGCAGGCTACAGCGCACTGCTGCCTGTTCATGCTCTCGTCTGCCGTAGACAGAAAAGACATTCAGACAGCCAAAAGCAACGAAGAAGTAAAGGAGTTCTTCTCAAAGCCTCTGTCTCCTGAAATACTCGATATTATCAGGGAAGACTATATTATTAAGAGATAGCATTATCCAGACCAGGGGCTTGTTTCAAACAAGCCCTTTCTTTTTACCACTCCTGTCTTCGCTTCATTCCCCATTCTTCAAAAGCAAGGTTGTACTGACTCTCCTATTGAAGCTAATGTCAGTCATTTCTTCCACTTGACAGCCTATTCCGCTGCTCTTCATACCTTTATTTGCTTTCTTTGAACAATAATACTTGAACATCAAATGAACAGGCACCTCAAAGGCTTACGAAACATTTGTGTCTGTTAATCTTTTGAATTTAAGGGTATTATCATTATTTTCAGAAGCTATTTCTTTTAAAAGCTGTACTCTTATTAACATCCTTTCTTACAACAATTAATAATAGTTTTAATTATATATATAATACATTATGTATTTGATAAAAATTTACTTCCTTTGTAAATCAAAACATTTACTTATATATATTCAACAGTTTAAAAGGTAGCGAGTGTTTTGAGGCTTACAATATTGCATTACCAGTATAAATCTATCTAAAACTAACCCTATAGAAAAACCTTTACAAGCCCATGAAAAAAGTTCTACTTCCTGTTCTGTTTGCTCTTTTCTTTGCTGCTCCAACCTTCGCACAGGTTAAAACTTCTTCTATATCTCCGGAAATAGAAAAAAAGTGTACCCGTATAACACAAGTTATGGCGCAGGAGTTACGCCTGACTGAGATGGGTTATATACAGTTAAAAGCTATAAACTGCGAACGTATTGTTAAAACAGAAGCTTTGCAGGCAGCCTATGGTAACAACGAGCGTGTATTGCGTGAGAAAATGGAGGAAGTGGAAAGCGCTTATGAAAAGGGGATAGCTGCTATACTGACAGCGAAGCAACTCGAGGCTTATGCCGAGTTCAGAGAAGAATCTTCACAGACAGTGTTTGTAGCATCTACTGAAAAAAAATAGTTTACTTAGACTTAGACTAACCTGCACGTTAGCCTGCCATAGCATATAAAAGCAAGAGGGGAGCCAGTTGGCTCCCCTCTTGCTTTTATATTTGTACTGTAATTACCGGCGGCTATAGTCAGCGTCATTTGATTTCTCTTCATCTTCGCCAAGCAACTGGTCGCCTCGCCTGATACCGTTTACACTGTCATCCATGGCGGTGTCGCTCCCTTCAAACTCAAACCCTGGTCCCTGAGAGATGGACTCTGCGTTCTCATCCGTGTTTGCTCCGTAGCCTGTGGTTTCGTTGCCACCAATGTGCAGGTTCTCCAGTTTGTCTTTCTGTCCAGGCCTTTCTGTCGTACCGTTAGGGCCCATGTTACGCTTAGCTGATGGATCAGGATGGTTGCCCATTCCTACACGGTCGCGGTAATCGTTGTTTATATTATCTTGTTCACTATGTGGATCTTCTTCTTTCTTGTTCATAACTCTATTGTTTTGTTACCCTTGTGTATACGCTGGCTCCTAACACATGTTTGGTAGGAAAAGAATAATTTAACATAATAAATCAACTATAGACTATTGTCTAACGCTGTCGTTCAGGTTCCAGCTGTAAATATAGTAGCCTAGCTTGTATCCCGGCGGCAAAGGATTGCTTCTGTACTTATTGATGTAAGCTGAAACAGAAGACGCTTCCTGCTTGAAGTCCTGCTCATACCATTTGAATATCTCTGATACCAGCACCTTCTTTCCGTTAGCCTGCACTTTTATAAATGTTGGGTCTTGCAATGTCTCTTTTGTCTGTGCCTCCAACTGTGCCTCTACCTGTGCCGGAGTATAGGCTTTGTTCAGAAGCGGGGGACAGGATTTAGCAGCACACACCAAAGCAAAATGAAGGCGGGCATCTTTATATGGAGCTATTAGCTTCTGCTTTTCGATTTCGTTCAGCGTAAGGCGCTCCCCTGCCACATTAAACTTCTGTTTATCAAAAAAGCCCGGTACATCCATCACTGACTTAAGTGGGTAGTTCGACAACACCTGCTGTAGCACGAGTACATTATAAGCATTGATATAAAAAGCTTTTCGCTCTGCTGCGGAAGTATTCTTCAGGTTGTAGTTACTAGTTTGCTGCACTAGTTGCTGCAAAGCCGCTTTATCTTTTTGCAGGCTTCTGTAATTCACTTGTCCTCCTGCTACGTGCTTCTGCAGAAGCTGGGAAAAGTTTGTATAAAAAGCATCATCAGCTAAAACAGTTATAGTACGTAGCGTCAAGGCAGCATTGGCAGGTACACTGGCTAGCAAAAGCCAGCACAGGAAGAGCGAAACGCTGTACAGAAAGTTCTTCATTTATTAGCAGGTAAACTGATTCATTGTTATGCCATGATATAACAACAACTGCGCCGTTCTGTTATCTTTGAAGCGAAAAATGCAAGGTTATGGCACCACTGTTGCTAAATAACTGTTAGGCACAAGAACAAGAATTCAATAGCAGCATATGAAATTTACAAAGGTATACGACCCCAGAGAGATGAACTCTTACCAGTTCGTAGCAGCAACTGGCTTAGTTATGACGTTAGTAGCGAACATCATCATGCTGCTCATTGGTAAGAGCATGCCCAACTTCGAGGCGCTCTACCTCTGCTGGGCTGTTTTTTTTGCGCTGGGTACTGTTGTGAACTACAACAGCAGCCCTGACGATCATGACCATCACCACCACCATTAACAAACTGCTACTATTTCAGAAACGTTAGCAGTGCCTCATGAAAACGTGACGTGGCGGCTATATGCGGTATGTGCCCCACTCCCTGCAGCTCTACCAGTTTAGCATTCGGAATAGACTGAGCTGTTTTCTTCCCCAACTGAGGATATTGCCCGTGCGTCTGTAGTTTTTGCTTGTCCTTAATGAAGCCTTTCCCTACAATGGTCCTGTCCTCCTGCCCAATTACCAGCAGCGTAGGAACCTGCAGCTGATCAAACTCATATACAACAGGCTGCTGATAAATCATGGCATACGTCAGAGCCGAGGCTTGTGCTACCTTCGGGTAATCCGGGTGGCCGATTTGTGCCGCTGGCACCTCAACCCACTCGTCATAAGCAGGCTTCCAGGATGTGTAGTACGTTTTATGGTAATCTCGTATACCTTCTTCTGTGCGTTTAAGCTCTGCCTGGTATAGCTCTTCCAGGTTTTTGTAAGGCACAAACAACCTATAGTCTTCAAGCCCGATTGGGTTTTCCAGCACTAGTTTCGTTGTCATTTCCGGGTATAGCAGCGCAAACCGGGTAGCCAGCATGCCGCCCATCGAGTGGCCCACTACTGCCACCTGCTGTACACCCAGGTGCTGTAAAAGCTGTTTCGTATTCTCAGCCAACTGGTGAAAAGAGTAGTAAATCTCCGGCTTCTCTGACTTACCAAAACCGATCTGGTCCGGCACAATAACGCGGTAACCGTTTTCGGACAGGTATTTGATGGTTTGCCCCCAGTATGCCCCGAAAAAGTTCTTGCCGTGCAGCAGCATCACTGCGGGAGGATTGGGCACCTTTTTGGCAGGAGGCACATCCATGTATGCCATTCTGTACTGTTCCCCCTCCACACTTACAGGCAGATATTTTACTTCATATGGATATTTATACTCATCCAGTGTTGCGTTCAGTGTGGCAGGAACCTGTGCCTGTAGCGGCAGGCTTAGCAGCAGGCAAATGGAAAGAGCATTCCAAAATCTGAAAAGTTTATCTGTTTGTTTCATAGTATGAACTTTAACCCGCAATACTGTACTACAGAAACATCCGCCAGGTTTAAAACAAAAAAGCCTGCCACCTGGGGTAACAAGCTTTCTGGAACAAACAATTTTAACTAAATACCTACTGTACTAATATTTTTTTCGTGTGGTATTTCTTCCCCTGGGCAATCTGCAGGTAAAACAATCCGCGCCCGAATGGTGTCAGGTCTATCTGCCGGTTATACTCACCCGACAAATTCTCTACCGTATCCACAAACACTTCTTCTCCCCTGCTGTCCATCACACTTACCCTAGTGGTACCTTTATCTTCCAGTTTAAAGTTCAGGTTAAAGCGCCCATTATTCGGGTTTGGGTAAAAGCTGATAGCCTCTACTCCTAAAGCTTCTTTCTTCCTGGTTTCTACTGTAGCGCCTGCTTCTTTCAAAGCTTCCTTATCATCAGCGGTTATGTCCTCTACGGTAGCGTTCATAAAAATCACAACCTTCGCGCTTCCGTGGTCCAGTTTCAGGTATTGCCCCTTTACCAGTTCCTCTTTACCATTTTTGTCGACTCTGTATACTTTCTTTTCGCCTGTTTTCTCGTCCTGCTTTACATTAAATTGTATTCTGGTTTCGCCTGAAGAAATAAGGGAATCTATGCTGATGGCGTTATGGCCTTTCTGAACGACGATGCTTCTGATATGGCTCGGGTCAATGTCCGACAGAACTTCGCTGCCACTACGCAGCCGGAATACATTGCCTGCTGAATCTATTCTGGACTCATAAAGGGCATTGGGGTGTTCTGAGCGGAACTTCACCACATCCCCTTCTTTTAAAGAATCAAACCTGTGAAATTTATTGACACTGTCTGCTCTCAGGTACACGGCTTTGTTTCCTTTTATAGAACGCACGAATATGGTATCCTGCCTAAGCTTTCCTACCCGCTCCAGCAACGCTTTCCCATCTATGCCGCTGACCTCACCATTCAGCTTTATGATGCTCACCTTGTCGCCATGCAAAGATTGAAATACAGCAGAATCTATTTTTAACCTGTCGGCGTTGAAAATCATTGTTTTCATGTCTGCCATATTCACAGTGGTATCAAAATTAATGACAGCAGGAAGGCCAGAACTAAACCGCCTGATCATGGCCGTATCAGCCTTCAGGCCTTTGATTGATTTCAACAGCTCCGCATGATCGGTAGCCAGCACGGTAGTGTCGATTACCTGGATTTCACCGTCCACTTCTTTCAGCATCTTAATACGCAGTGTCTTTGCCTTCGCTTCCGATGCATCTTGTGCTTCTGTTTGGTGAAGAGGGAAGAAGGCCAGCAAAAAAGCGATGGCCAATTTTACTATGTTCAGGAGAAAAGTGGTTACCGTATTCATGTTTCTGTTCTTTATGTTCCTGTTCAAACTTACGTCAATTTGCTCCTCCATTTAGTTAAGGCAAGGTTAAAGTGTGTTAAAGAAAAGTTAAAGCTTTCATCCCTATTGCTGCTGTCGTGCTTTTTCAATCATCTTGGATAGCTTCTCCCCTACATCCTCGCTATAGCCAGTCAGATAATCCCTTAAGATCCCATCTTTGTCAATTACCAGGCTAGTGGGGAAAGCATTCACACCGTAGGCGTCCCGGGAAATCCTGTTAGCATCCGGCACAATGTTATAGTTGAAAGGAGTTTTAGCCAGGAACTTACGTAGCTCCTCTTCCTGGTCGAGGGCAAAAGCAAGAAACACCACATCCTCCTGTTTATACTTTTGCACAACCTCGTTTAAGTGGGGCATTTCCATGATGCAGGGTTTGCAGCCGATGAACCAGAAGTTGAGCACTACCGTTTTTCCTTTCAGCTGTTCCAACGCATAGGTCTTGCCGCTTAAATCAGTAGCAGTGAAGGCAGGGGCTGGTTTGTTGACCATCATCAGAAACCGCTCCTCCCGCTTCCGCGTGTGATCCTCTATCTCCTCATGCGTCATTGTTTTAATAACTCCGGCTTTGATGAGGCTATCCACTTCTTCTTTGCTCAGTTCTTCTCCACCACCCGCAGTCGCTTTGACGATGGTAGTAGCTTTGGCTGCAGTGACCGGAGTTGCCCCTTTTACAGAAACCGTTGATACTTTGACTGGTGCTGGTGCAGCCTTTGCTGGTTTCAGCGTGACTGTTTCTGCTTTTACAGGCGCAACAGCCGGAGAGGCTATTTTTACTGGCTGCAGTGTTTGCGCTTTAGCTCCTTCTACTTTACTTCCTTCTACAGTCGTAGCTTTTTGAGCCAGCGTTTGCGTTGCCGGGTATAGGCCCAGCAACGCAAACAGCAGACTGCCTCTTATCAATGCTTTTTTCATGATTCTATTTTGTACAGGGTTGCGCTGAAAACCAACTATACAAATGTACCTTTCCTGCTTGTTGCAGATAGTTAAGGAGAGGTTAAAGTATGTTAAAGAAAAGTTAAAAGAGACGGCGGCAGAACTGTACGCCGCAACTTGTGGTTCTTATTGAAAATGCGGTATTATGTGCTTAACTTATACAATCACTAGCCCTATCTTTCAACAACTTACAGTTTCAGAAGCTGCAACTGTTAAAAAGGTTAAAGAAAAGTTAAAGTAGAGCGCAGGCATTTTCAAAAACGTACATTTGTTTTGTGAGCAAGCATACTATTATAGGCGTTATCGTGCTGATGAGCATCTCCCTCCTGGGCGTAGTGGGGCTGCAACTGTATTGGATTAACGACGCCATCAAAGTAAAGCAGGAGCAATTTGACCGTAGTGTCAATGCGGCGCTTACAAAAGTGGTGGAGAAGCTCGAAACCCACGAAGCCGTTTCTGTGGTGGCACACCAAATGGCATCCCTGAATGAACAACCCACAACTATTCCTTTACCGGACACAGAGCCTGTACCTGTAGTGGAGGAGGTTTATGAGGCACCTCCTCAGCCACCCAAAGAGAAATCAAAACCTGCAAAAACAGGGAAAAACCTTTCTTTCCCAGGAAAAAGCAAGACTACTTCCGGCCCTTCTTCTGGTAAGAAAGCAGAGCCAGCTGCAGAGCCAATCGCCTTTACTGACGCTGTAACCATACAAAATGTTGCACCTGCCGATTATATCGTTTTATCGCCACAAGGAGCAGTTGCATACCAGTATCGCCTGGATAACCCAACCAGCAGTGCAAAGCAACTGAAAGAGAAAAACAAATCTATAGCAGCTGCGCAAAGTGCCTATGCACAGGCATCTGGTGGCTCTCACAAGATTATAAAAGGTTACCCGGACACCATCCATTTTAAAGGTTCGGCAAACAGAGCCTACTTTTCTGTAGATTCTATATTGAAGGTTGAGAAGGTGCAGGATTTTAAAAGATTAGTTGATTCGTCAGCTGTTTTATTCAGGTCACAGCACAATAGGCCTATGGGTATTTCGGTTGATACTTTGCGCTTTCTCGCAGCTGAACTGGACAACCTGAAACACCAGAAAAGGCTTCCTGTAACAATCAGACCTGCTGCCATTTCCTCTGTAGACGTGCGCAACGACAGCATTTTTATTTATCATACAGACACGGCAAAGGAAGCGGAATTCCGACGTCATACCGTTTCCCGGGCCAACAGTGCTGGTGGCGCAACCACTATATGGGGAGAAGCCAGGCCAATAAGAGCTGCTACACCAATGAGGGCATCGACACCATTAAGGGTTACTGCGGTGCTACCTAAGGCCAAAGTTGCGAAGCCTGTGCAAGTAACAACAGAAGGCAGGTCTGCTGCCAGCGCAAAACCTGCCCGGCTACCGAATGCTAAAACGGATGTGTCCAGCATTGAGAAGATAGAGATAAAGAAAGACATGCTCAACGATGTGGTACAGAAGATGGTGGTGGAGTATGCGGTAAAAGATGAGCCGTTGCGGGAGCGCCTGAACCTGCATGGCCTCCAGACACTGCTGAAGGCAGAGCTGCAGCAGCAGGGCATTTGCCTGGACTTCGGATATTGGGTAGTAGCCGGACAAACCGACACTGTGGCCGCGCAGAACTTAGCTGCCATCAGGCACCGGGGCCTGCCGAGCTACAAAGCCACGCTCTTTCCAAATGATATTTTTGATAAGCCTGATTACCTGGGCCTTTACTTCCCGGAGAGCAAAGCCTATGCACTTAGATCGCTGTGGGGGATGCTGTTGCTTTCAGCGCTTTTCACGATGGTGATCATTGCTACCTTTGGCACCACAATTCATATTATCTATAAGCAGAAGAAGCTGTCTGAGATGAAGAACGACTTCATCAATAATATGACGCATGAGTTTAAGACTCCTATCGCCACCATTTCACTGGCCACCGATTCTATTGCAAACCCGAAGGTATACGAGAACCCGGATAAGATACAGTACTATACCCGTATTATAAGGGAGGAGAACAAGCGGATGAATGCGCAGGTGGAGAACGTGCTGCAGATTGCCTTGCTGGAAAAGAACGAGTTTAAGATGAACCTCCAGCCTATAGATGTGCATGCCCTCATTGTGAAAGCGATTGAAGGAATTCAATTGCAGGTAGAGCAGCGCCTGGGTCAGGTGAACGTGCAACTGGATGCCCTGCAGCATGAATTACGCTCTGATGAGGTGCATCTTTACAACGTTATCTGCAACCTCCTGGACAACGCCAATAAATACTCCCCTGCTTCCCCTGACATTCAACTGGTGACGAAGAATGTGAACGGCGGCATTCTGATTGCTGTTGAAGACAAAGGCATCGGCATGAGCAAAGATACACAGCAGCGTGTGTTTGAGAAGTTTTACCGGGTACCTACAGGTAACCTGCATAATGTAAAAGGCTTCGGCCTTGGCCTGAGCTATGTGAAGGCCATTGTACAGGCGCACCACGGAGACATCAGGCTAAAAAGCGAACTGGGCAAAGGCAGCCGGTTTGAGATTTTCCTGCCGATGAGTTAATATTTTAAGACGTTAGACTTTAGACTTAAGATAGTAGACAAAGGATATTTACTCTATAGGTGTACTCATGAACTTAAGGTAGTTTGCATGCTGTACCTGCGTCATATTTTTAAGACTCCAATCCTCTAATATCTAACATCCTAAACCAGAGAGAGCCATGGCAGAAACATTTACAAAGATACTTCTGGCCGAAGATGACCCTAACTTCGGCATTGTACTGCGCGATTACCTGGAATTGCACGATTATGAAGTCACCCTCTGTAAAGACGGCTGCAAGGGCCTCACCGCATTCCGTAAAGGCACGTATGACCTTTGCATACTCGATGTGATGATGCCGGAGAAAGATGGGTTTACACTCGCCCGGGACATCAAGAAGCTCAATCCGAACGTGCCGCTTATCTTTCTAACAGCTAAAACATTAAAAGAAGATATGTTAGAAGGCTTTAAGATTGGTGCCGACGACTATATTACGAAGCCGTTTGACTCTGAAGTACTGCTTTGCAAGATAAGAGCCATACTTAATAGAAAAGCCGGAGCAGCAACGGCAAAGCCAGAGCAGTCAGAGTTTCCTATAGGAAAGTATGTTTTCCAGTCGAAACTGCGACTGCTCGTATACAAGGGCCAGGAACAAAGGCTATCCCCTAAAGAAGCAGAACTGCTGTGCATGCTGTGCCAGCACCTAAACGACGTGTTGCCACGCGAAGAAGCCCTGCACAAAATATGGCACGAAGACAGCTACTTTACCGCCCGTAGCATGGATGTATACATCGCTAAACTTCGCAAATTTCTGAAAGAAGACTCTACTGTAGAAATCATAAACATACACGGGCAGGGCTATAGGTTGTGCGTTCACAATGGAGCGTTACACTGATTTTGCTACAACCGTATAACATACTATCAACTATCAAATTCTGCCTTATAAAAGTCAACTCACCCCGCCTGCAACAGAATCAACTTCCCTGATAGTCTATTCTCAAACTTTTAATTGTTTAAACCGCACGTAATCAACGTGTTGATAGATATAAAATTCTTATATAAAGTAAAAAATAAATATTTTTAAAGTTATATCAGATGTTCTAATATTATTATATATTTGCTTCATCTTAAAGCATGTCTATCCTTTATTGACCGAACCTCCAAAATTTGGCACCAGCACCCATTAAGGCGCTGATTCAGGATGATGTGTAATATTTGAGCTATCTGAAACTTTATACTTTAAATTACTTAGCCATGAAAAAAATTCTATTTTTCGTGATGCTCTGCATTGCTTTCACAAGCTGCGGACCTCAGATTTACCAGGCTGCCTCTTTCCAGGAAGAAAGCAGAAACCATAAAGTTGTGGCCATCATGCCGTTCGATGTGTTGATTGAAGCCAGAAAACTACCAAAAGGTGTGACACCTGAAATGCTTGAGGATCAGCAGCGTGATTATGGCTATGGCATGCAAAGCGATGTGTACGGTTATTTCCTAAAGCAAATGAGCAAAAACCGTTATACAGTTACTTTCCAGGATGTACACAAAACAAACGCTATTTTAGCGGATGCCGGTATTACCTATGAAGATCTCCGCAATGCCTCTAAAGAAGAAATCTGCCAGATTTTAGGAGTAGATGCTGTGGTATCAGGCAATGCTACCATGACAAAGCCTATGTCTGAAGGTGCAGCTATTGCTGTAGGTCTTCTGGTTGGTGCCTGGGGACCAACAAACTCGGTGAACACCACCATCACAATACACGAAGGAGCCAAAGGGGACCTGATGTGGAAGTACGACTATTTTGCCTCCGGGAGTATAGGCAGCAACAGACAGTCGCTTACTAACGCCCTGATGCGCAATTCTTCGAAGAAATTCCCGTACAAAAATCAAAAATCATAAGAAAGTAACCAGATAGCAGAAAAAGTTAAAGCATGAGCCCTGCCTTTTAATAAAGGCAGGGCTCATGCTTTTTAAAGGAGTTTGGGCTACCGTAAAACGGTAGCCCAATACTAGTCCTAAAACACTAAACTTAAAAATTAAAATGTAAACCCGACTGAGGCTTTCACAACCCGGTTAAAGGTGTCGAAGCTACCATTGTCGTCTATGCTATTGAGGCCGTAGTCGTAGCCTGCGCTTACGTTGAAGCCATTTGTAAACTTGTAGCCCAAACCTCCTGTAAGTGCCACATCAAATTCGCGGAAGCCGCTTTTCATATCAAACTCCTGATTCAGCGCCTTAAACCCTAAAGCACCAGCCTCTGCTTTTACTTTGTTAGACAACAGGTAAGACACTTGTGGTCCGGCAAAAATGTGGAAGCCTTCCCCTACGTATACTTTCGCCAGCACAGGCATGTCGAGGTACTCTGCTTTATTTGTAATAGTCACATTTGTATTCAGAAACTCTACCTGCTCCAGCGGAATTTTACCTGTCAGCACAGTACCTTTCTGAGAATACTGCAGCCCTGGCTCAATTTCTAAACCCGGTAGTATCGGAATGGAAACATAGCCGCCAGCGTAAAATCCTGTTCGCATTTGCTGCGAGAAAGAACCGCCAGACATGTCCACTAAATCCTGCACACTCTGCATGGTTTCCCCTTCCCAATCAGCAAGATTTACGCCTGCTCTTATACCAAAGGAGACTTTTGATTGCTGCTTCTGTGTATTATATGGTTGTTCTGGATTTATGTATCCCGGTCTTTTTTGTGCACTTGCATCGCTTACTATCAAGCTAAACGCAACCGCTATAAGTAGAAATATCTTTTTCATGATGAAGTTCCATTAAATTATACCCTATTGATTTTATAAGCTGCGCTGCTTAACGTGCTTAATGGAAATATCATGCCAGAAAGGTTCCTTAAACTTCTAACCTTCTTTATTTATTATAAAAGTTACTGATTAATAGTATTATATTTTTTTCACCAAGCCGCGCACACCCTATAAATGAAGAATGGAACTCCTTGCTGTATTTGAATGAGTTCTCATGATAGAGGAGCATAGAGAACCTTCTTTTGTTATTTCCTTAAAAAAAATGTAAAAACTAGCTAGCTGCCCCAAAGTTCTTCCGGCTTCGGAAAAGTCATTAGAAAATCCGGCATGTATAGGCATGCCAGGGGCTTCAACTGGTGAAGCGGAGGAAAATAATTGGGTTCGGCAGCCACTTGCTTTAGTGAAGCCAGCTGCATATACCCGGATGCGACAGGACGCGTCAGCAGCAGTTGGTCCTGAATCTGCTGCACAATGCGTGTGAAGGGAACCACTTTATTAGAAAAAGGAACTGACGGACTCCAGGGCTTCACATGTGCCTTTAAAAATAAATGTCCGTCCACCTCTACTTCATACAAACGCTCCCCGTCAGCCCGCTTTACAACGGTAAAGTCAGCCACTTGCTTGGGAAGGCCCCAGTTGTGTCTCCCATTCCAGGCACTTTCGTGAGTAGAGACAAAAATTCTGGAGACAGAGAATGTAAACTTCCCTCCTATTGTAAAGAAGCCGGGTATACAAAGCAGCTCAAAGTACGGTCCCACTTCCGATGTTGTATATTCCACCAGCATCACTGCCCCTATCCAGCCTTTGTACCCTTTGCTCTGAAAAGGCTCCATAAAGCCGTACTCCTGGTTAAATCCCCGCGGGAAATGATACAGCAGCACAGTGCCTTCTCCGGCTAATCTCCAGGGTGGTGGCGCAATCAGGTCTGGCTTCATAGTATGGTCTGTTGTATCTGTTAGCCTGAGTTTCAAAATCAAATCAGCAGTTGCGAAAAAATTCCCCAACCCTGCCTGAGAGTTATGCTGTTTTATTTTCCATTGTACTGGCGCAAGTTTTTAAACTTGTGTCTTAAATGATGTCGGGTATGTAACCCAACTGGGCCAGAAGCCCAAGTATAGCGCACACTCGTGGGACGCGAGCAAAGACAAGTATAGAATGAAATTACCCTACTCCAAAGAAGGAATCTACAGGTGTCAGCTAATTCCCTACAAGGAGGGGCAGGTTGTTTATGCTGATTATCCTTCCATTCAAAAGTTTTACTTCAACATCAAAGAACAGTTTCCCCAACGTGCAATTTCTGCATCAACAAAAATTAAAATAGTAGCTTTGCAACGCAACAGAAGGATGTAAGAGATGAACGAAAAAACACAGGTGCGCCTGAAGCAGCTGGCCATTCACCGGGTAGGCAACAAAGCAAAAGAAGAAGGTGTCATCGCCTCAAAAGAGGTGGTTGATTTGCGCGATGAGCAGCTGTCGGACCTGCTGCTAAACTACTTCCTGTCCCCTTTTAAGCAGGAAGAGTTCTTCCGGTTTACGCACACCTCAGATATTGCCCTGAATGAGATGTTTGCCTATTCGGCCTTGATCTTTAATGAGCCTTCCAAATTCTTTGAGTATTCCGTGCACATTCTGAACCACCTCTACGAGCAATCGGACCACCCGAAGGTAAAGAGCGGAGAACTCTACGTGGTGCATTTTGCCGGTTGCTTAATGGAAGACGACATCGTGGAGGCAGTCGGTATCTTTAAGTCGGAGAACAAAGACACCTTCCTTACCATTCAAGACAGCGAGGATGACCTGAATGTGGATTATCATTCCGGCGTGAACCTGAAAGGGGTAGACAAGGGCTGCATGATCTTTAACATAGAAGCCGAAGATGGCTTCCGGGTGAAGCTAGTGGATGCCAACAGTACTGATGCCGTGTTCTGGAAAGAAGATTTCCTGAACGTGACAGAGTTGAAAGATACTAACTTCAACACTAAAACTGCCCTGAACCTATGCAATGATTTTTCTGAGGAAGTATTTGCCAGAACAGAAAGCAAAAAGGCCCAAGTTGATTTTATCAGTCGCTCCGTAGACTATTTTTCGAAGAGCGAGATGTTTGACCTGGAGGAATTTACGAGCAGTGTGATTGATGAGCCGGAAACAAAAGAGCGTTTCAAAAACTACAGCCAGGCTTTTGCCGAAGAGCGCGACATAGAAGGCTTTACTGATTTTACTATAAACAAAAACACTGTCCGCAACATGAAGCGCAAGTTCCGCAACTTTATCAAGCTGGATACGCAGATAGAAATCAAGTTCAGCGGTTATAACCCGGAGCAGAGTGAGCAGTATGTGGAACGTGGATTTGACCAGGAACGTGGCATGCACTTCTATAAAGTATACTTTCACAATGAGAGCTGACGTTAGCTACTGCATGCATGTGTTTAAAGCTTTGTTTAAAAAGCCAATGCGACGTAAAAGCGGAATGAAAATTGTAATGGGACACTGGAAGATAAAACCGATATTATGAAGAGATTAGCCTTTGCCTTATTTTTTGCTTTTGCCACTACTGCCTCTTTCGCACAGGGCCCGGCTGCTCAGCAGCCTGGTGCCGCTCAGGCAGGTGTTAAAACCCTTGACCAGCGTGCAGACGAGATAACGGCAGGTATGGCAAAAAACCTGCGGCTTACCCCGGAGCAAACCCAGAAGATAAAAGCTATCAACCTCAAGAGCATGCAAAGTGCGGAGGAAGCCAAGGTAAAGTTTCAGAAGGAGCCCCGAAAAATGGTAAAGCAAATGGACGTTATCAGCCAGACGAGACTTTCCCAGATAAAAGATGTGCTAACCCCACTGCAGTTCCAGCAGTACCAGCAGCGCCGGGAAGAGAAGATGGGTGTGCCGCGAGAAGCGCAGAGCAACCCCTCGTCACGGCATCAAAGTCCGCTAAACCAGGAAAATTATTAATAGAAAAAGCATGGCAGTTGCCATGCTTTTTTATTTCTGTATATTTATAAATCAGGCCGCGCCCGCCGTATCTGTTGGCCTGTAAATCACTTTTTCTTTCTCCCCTTCTGCTGTTGCCTCTTGGGCCGCCGGTGGCACTAAACTCAGCTGCTGATGCTCGGTTACAATCGTACCGGGAGGACTAAACAGCATACGGAATACTTCCTTTGGAGACTTAGTGTGCTTCAGGTCTTTTATCAAATCCACCCACTCATGAAAAACGAGGTAGATAGGATTAAATGATTTAACAGGTTTGGTCAGGCCATAAATCGGTTTCTTTTCCTCCGGCACAAAGGTACCAAACATCCTGTCCCAGATGATGAAGGTGGACCCGTAGTTCTTGTCGATGTATTCCGGGTTGGATCCATGGTGCGCGCGGTGGTGCGATGGCGTCACGAAGATATACTCAATAGGCGCAGGCAGCTTCTTCACGAGTTCGGTGTGCACAAAGAACTGGTACAGCACCGCCACCTGGTGGCATATAAAGAACGTGAACGGGTCGATGCCCAGTAAAGGCACCGGAATGAAGAAGATAAACTTGATATGTTGTGTCCAGCTGGTACGAAACGACACAGAGAAGTTCATTATTTCTGAGGAGTGATGCGTGACATGGGTTGCCCACCAGAAGCGCTGCTCATGCGCAATTCGGTGCGCCCAGTAGCGGCAGAAATCCACGGCTATAAAACAGACAACAAATCCCCACCATTCTCTTGGCATGGCCCAAGGCACCATATTATAAACTACTAGTGCTACCCCAAACAGCCATATTTTAAGCAAGCCACTCAGGACAGTGTTTACGGCCCCAATGATCAATGCTGATGCAAACTCTTTTTTATGATAGTTGTTACGTTTTTTGTAAATGCCTACAATCCACTCAACCAACACCGATAGCACAATTACCGGAATGGCATAGTGCATGATGGTGAGATCGTCGAGGTGCTGTAGCTCATCGAACGTAAAAATCTGTTTTTCCATAGGGTGCTTTTACTCTAACGTACCTTTAATTCAACGGCCAAAAGAGTAAAGGGTTAAGCAGAAACACGCACAAGAAGGGCCAACGGCTGACTCATTAACGGGAATGTGCTATGCAAACGGTTAAGCGTTAGCGATAAATCGAAGGCTGCTAATTTCTTTGTTCTGCGGCTTTCGTACATTTGCAGGAAAAACCCCGGACCATGCGCATCAGAAAGAAAGTTAAGGCTAAGGTACCCGCAGAAGGCTCCCGCTATGCAGCGTTGGATTCCTTTACAAAAGCGGCCGAGAAGGAGAATTGGACAGAGCAGGAGATTCAGTTCGTAATAAACGAAGTGGTAGAAGCCCGGGACGACAAGGAGGGGCTCGAGATACTGCAGGATTACATGATGTAAAACGGGAGCGCTGCTACAAAATACAACTGCTCCTTCTGCTTAGTTTTCTGAATTGCTGGCCTGAGGCAGCAAAGCCAGTTCCTCCTGGTGTTGCTGCAGCACCTGAATAATAAAGCCGATGTGCTCAGAAATATCTACTTCGAACAACTCAGCGCCTTTCCGTACTTCTTCCCGGTCTACGGAGGCAGCAAAGCTTTTCTGCTTCAGTTTCTTTATCACAGATTTGGCCTCCAGCCCCTGCAGGCGGTCAGGCCTTACCTGCGCACACGCTACTACAAAACCGGTTATTTCGTCGCAGGCTATCAGAGCCTTATCCAGTAAGGTGTCGTAGCTTACTCCCCAGTGCGTGTAATGCGCTGAAATAGCATGCGCTATTTCCTCCTCCCCCCGCTCACGCAGCAGGTTTACGATTACGTTCGGGTGTTGGTCCGGGTAGGCCTCATAATCTGAGTCATGCAACAGGCCCGTTATAGCCCACCTGCTTTCATCTTCTCCTAACTTCCTGGCATACGCCTGCATCACCAGCTCCACAGTGCGGGCGTGGCGGAGAAGGCTTTCGCTGGTCGTCATGCTGTTCAGTATTTCTACGGCTTCTTTGTGTCTCATGCTTTCGGTTGTTCTATTTCAAACCCCCAAAATACATAAACTTCTAAAGCTGTCAAAAAGGGATTATACTTCCGGGGGAGTGTTGGGCTGGCCCGGCGATGGATGCTCCTGCCGGGGCAGCGATGCCTGCAATTCTTCCCGGAGCAGCCGTATCTCCTGTTGCAACGCCTTTACCTGCCTTGCTCCTACTACCTCTGCATCCTCGCTGCCAGCATCACGGTCTATAAAGAAAGTGGCTAAGGTAGCCGTAAAATAGCCGAAAACGGCAAAGCCATACATGGCCAGCAGCAGGCAGAGTACCCGTCCTTCCGGAGTAACCGGGAAGTAATCGCTGCCAATAGAGGTGAGCAGCATCACAGTCCACCAAACGGCTTCCCCATACGTTTTAAGGCCATGTTCGTTTTCGAAGGCATACATACCCGCCGCTCCTGCTGTAATCACCACCGAGGTCAGTGTTGCCACATAGCCGAAGGCACGGCGCTTCATGGCCTTGCCGAGGCTGCGCATACCCCTGTTGATGGAACCGACTACTTTTACAAGCCGTAGCCCCCGTGTAGCCCGCACGGTGCTGATGAGCCTGAAAGCCCTCGTAATACGGAACAGGCGCAGGGCAGGAACAGCCAGTGAGATGGTAGTGAGCACATTGTTTTTGAGGAAATTGAGCTTGTGGGGTGCCAGTATGAACTTGAGTACAAAGTCGAGAATGAAGAGTATCCAGATAACAGTGCTGATAAGCTCCAGCACCGGACTTAAGCCCCAGATAAACTCCACCACGAGCAGCACCAGCCAGATAAAGCCCAGCACCACCATAGGCAGTTCCAGCGCATCCTGCAGTCTTTTCAGCAGCTCATAACGCTCCTTCTCCAGTTCCTGCTTGGCTGCGCCTTTTTCCTGATCTTCTTTCGTCATATAACGGTTTGCATCAAAGGCATCGCCCGTTTAGTGGGCAATACTGCTTTTCAGCATAGGGTACGGCGCAGGCAACAGTTCGTTCGGCTGGTAGCTCCTGTTATGTTAATTGAGTTTGGCGATTTCTACATTCTTCCAGAAGCCCATTACCTTGTCCTTCTCCCCTACCAGAATATCAATCTGATTGCGGATGCGGCGGTTCATCACATCGCGCACTATATACAGGCCATCCAGTTCGTCCGAGACTCCTGTTATCTGAAGGGAATCACCGTAGCTGATATCGCCACCCCAGCGGCTGTGCAGGTCACGGGAGACGGCTATCCAACGGTGCTTTTTAGGATTTTTCTTATTGATGCGGGAGCCATCTGCGGTAATGTACGGGGTGGAATCCGTCTGGCCCGGCACTGGATGATAAATGGAAGCGGAAACAGTGAAAGTGGCTGTAGGAACTAGTTCAGGCTCTGTTTCTTCTATTTCTCTGATAGTGCGGTCGGGGGCTTTTAAATGCCAGGTAAGATTTTCGTCTTTTTCTTCGATTTTCGTTTCGGGGGATTCCTCATCAAACAAGGAAAATTCTTCTGCCACGGCTAATACAATTGAGAGTAAGGCGGCGAGTAATTTAGTCCTAAACATTAGTTATCCTTTTCGTGGAACATCGATTTATTTTTCAATAACCCGCTTAAACGACAGGAAAAGAGAATGGTTTTATTTTGTTACATGAGGCGGTTAAAAAGGTAGTTTTCTCCTAAATTTTACTTCATTATTATTTTAATAATAATTTATATAAACAGGACAATAGAAAATTTATATATAGTTGTGTCTGTCCTGTATTATTTCAAAGAACAATTGCACTTAAAAACAACAAAACTGACACTTAATATGACACAGCTTATACCTTAATATGTGGAACACAACTGTACTTATCCTTTCCCCACAACCAGTTTCCTGATTTTTCAGTTACCGGAGGAACGGGCAAACAATGCATCATCCATGAGAAAGGACTCACCCTGTCACACAAAAAAGAAGCGTCTCCGGAAAGAGAGCTAGCTTGCTTCCGGAGACGCTTCTTTTTCAGGTTAAAAATAATCTACTTTATTTAAGGAAGATTGAATTCAGGCTATACCAGAACAGAAGCCTGCTGTATCTGCATTACTTTTTCTTTATATACTTATCGTAGATGATGTAGCCGATAAACGCGGCGAGGCTGACCACAGATACCCATATCAACCCGGTTTTTAACCGCTCGTTGTTCTGACCAAGCCAGGCTAGAAGAACCGTCAGGGGTACAATTCCGGCCAGTGTTGCCCCCAGAAATTTGATGTAGCCCATACGGGCCAGTCCTGCCACAAAGCTAACCGCATCATTCGATAGAAAAGGCGAGATACGGGCGATGATAACAGCCCAAATCCCATAGTTATCAACAAACTTAACGATTTTCTTTTCTGACTTCCGGCCAATCAGCTTACTGACACCTGCTTCTCCCAGGCCGTGACCAATCCAGTACCCGACGGTAGAAGCTACCGCAACGGCCGCAATGGCGATAAGGGAACCCCAGAAATGCCCGTAGGCAATGATGGCTACCAGCATAAGCGCTACTGCATTAATTACCAGCAGAAACATCTGGGCTACCATAGCCAGTATGATAAAGAACGGCCCCCAAAAGCCGAACTGGCTTACCCAATCCGATATGCGCTGCTCGTCCCCGCTCGTCAGAACATCCCATGCTTTATCTACTTCCTGCTGAAAGGACGGGAATATAAAATAAGAAGCTACCAGTGCCGCTATGAGTATGCCTGTGATAATAAGCGGCCACTTACTTTGCTTGAATTCATCGTGATCTTCCTGCTTGTCTTTGTCCGCAGGAGCAGATTCCTGCTGCAGGTGCGGATGGTCATAGTCCCCCCGCAGGTGATCGTCTTTCTGGGGAAAACCGTCGTTATTATACCGCTTTTTGTATTTTTCGTCTTCAGTCATACTTCCTGTTGAATCCTGCTTTCCATCTGTTAGACGAAACAGGAGCACGCTTGGTTGGCATTTTAGCAGCACCAGTGGCAGGATTTAGGGTGTAGGAGTAGGTAGTTTTATCTTTCTTTTCCTCCCGAACAGCATAATGGATTCCAAAGTAATGATAGTGCACTCCCAAGGTATTGCTCATATGCCGCTGTACAACTTCTGGTTCTATGGGCTTTTGGTCTGCCTGCTGTGGATTAGGTTCAGCATATACAATGGCTGCAACAAGCCCCGCTACCAGACCGGCTATGTGCCCTTCCCACGACACATGTTCCTCGTTCGGGAACAGGCCATAGAACAGACCGCTGTACAAAAAGAGCACCGCCAGGGAAACCGCCATCGAGCTCCGGTTCTGCTGCAGGAAACCTTTGAACAGCAGGAATCCTGCCAGCCCATACACTACCCCGCTCGCTCCTATATGGTAAGCCTGCCGGCCAATAAACCACGTCAGGATGCCGCTCAGCACATACACCAGCAGAATAACGCGCGTAGCCGTCGGGCGGTGCAGGAAGAGGATGAACCCTGACAACAGCACCAGCGGAAAGGCATTGGAGAGCAGGTGCAGCAGGCCACTGTGTATGAGCGGACCTGTAAACACCCCAATCAAGCCAAAGAAACTCCGCGGCAGCACACCAAGCCAGATCAGGCTGGCTTCTGTCAGGTAAGTCAGCAGGCTGATGAGCGCCAGAAGTGCCACAAACAGGGTTCCGGGCAGAAAACTGTAGCCAAAGTGTACGTGCTCGCCCTGCAAATCATCATAGGTATTGCTTTCAGATAGAAGTACAGCCATAGGGGTAATTAGATGGATAAGTCTGTGACATCTCCATTAGTTTTATGAAAGATACAGTTAATGAACAAAAAACAGTACATTTTGCTTTACCTGTTCATGCAGTTCTTACGTACTGTATTGGCCCGGTGTAAACTAAAAACTGGAAGCACAGGCTATCACCCCCGCAACCTGGATATTTGCAGCGCGGGTACTTTTTAAGTTCAGGCTGGTAAGTGCAGGTGGTGGCGATAAGAAACTAAAAATGCATACTGTTACTCCATATACTGTTAGAAGAATATTATGCTGCCTCACGTTGGCGCTACTGCCGCTGTTGTTGTCCTGCGAGAGTTCTGACACTACACGGCAAACCTATGCTGAGAAGCAGCAAGCATATTTCCCTGTTGAACGGGTGGATTATGTACGCCCTGCTTCCCTGATAACAGCGCTGCGGGATACTTCTTCTTCCTTTTGGGTGGATTCCGTTTTTAATACCCTGACTCCTGAAGAGCGCATCGCACAGCTCATTGTGATAGAAGCTTTCTCGGATCAGGGGGCTGCGTATGAGGCTGATGTGCTCAACCTGGTGAAGCGGTACAAAGTCGGGGGTATCATCTTTTTCCAGGGTGGGCCGGTGCGGCAGGCTATCCTCACAAACAGATACCAGGCAGCCTCCAAAGTGCCCCTGTTCATTTCGATGGATGCAGAGACAGGCATCGGAATGCGGCTCGACAGCACTGTGCAGTACCCCTTCCAGCAGATGCTAGGCGCCGTAGCCGATAATGGATTGATTTACGCTATGGGAGCCGAGGTGGCAGCAGAATTTAAGCGACTCGGCATGCATGTAAACTTCGCGCCTGTTGCCGATATCAACAACAACCCGAATAACCCGGTTATCAGTTACCGATCTTTCGGAGAAAACAGGAAGGATGTGACAGCAAAGAGCCTTGCTTTTATGCGAGGCATGCAGGAAAATGATATCATTGCCGTAGCCAAGCACTTTCCGGGCCATGGCGATACGGATGTGGACTCACACCACGACCTGCCGGTAATTCCTTTTGCCCGCGAACGCCTGGACTCGTTGGAGTTGTACCCGTTCCGGGAGTTGATAAAGCAGGGGTTGGGTGGTGTAATGGTAGCTCACATGCACATCCCGCAGCTCGATTCTAGTGCCAACCTGCCGTCTACTTTATCTAAACCTATTGTAACCGGACTGCTGAAAGAGGAGTTGGGCTTTGAGGGGCTGGTGTTTACCGATGCCATGGTGATGAAGGGTGTGACCAAACACTTTGAGCCTGGTGTGGCGGAGGCACGTGCGCTTGTGGCTGGTAATGATGTCCTGGAACGTCTAAAAAGCGTCCCCAAGGCTATCATGGCCATAAAAGCAGCCATCAGGCGGGGCGAAATAACACAGGATGAAATTGACCGCCGCTGCAAACGCATCCTTACAGCCAAGCAATGGGTAGGGTTGGATAATTACACGCCCATTGACCTGAACAACCTGTATGAGGACCTGAACCCGAGTGCAGCCGACAGTACAAACAGTGCCATTGCAGAAGCTGCTCTGACACTCCTGAACAACAGGAAGAGCATGCTGCCGTTGAAGCAGAAGCGCGGCCTTCGTATTGCAACTTTGTCTATCGGAGCCAGGCGCACCATGGCTTTCCAGCGCGAGGTGAAGGAGCGTGCCAAAACCACTGACTTCGTTATCTCACGCAAAGCCAAAGCAAAGAAAACAAGGAAGCTCTGGAAAAAGCTACAGCAGTATGATGTGGTGCTGGTGGGGCTTTACGGACCCAGCATCCGGCCGAGCAACAACCTGGGCTATTCTAAAGAGGCCCGCGAACTGGTGCAAAAGCTGGCAGCCTCTAATAAGGCCGTCATCACGCTCTTCGATAACGCCTATGCGCTGAACCAGTTCCCGGGAATAGAGAAAAGCAAGAGCCTGCTAGTGGCTTACCAGCCGCACTTCCACGCACAGGAAGCAGCCGCAAAATTGATTTTCGGTAAGATACCGGCACGGGGGACCTTGCCTGTTACGGTAAACAGGTATTACGCCTATGGCGATGGCATCAGCAAAGACAAACCTCTGATCACGGCGAAAAACCCCTTAGCTACCCGGTAGTTATCTAAAAGAAGCTCTTTTCGTACATAAGGCAGAAGCATTTTTTAACACTAGATAACTATGGATACTTTAATGGTAACATTTAGATATACTGCAATGCTCTGCTTAAGCCTTGCTCTCTGGAGCTGTGAAAACCGCCGCGAAGTGGAAACGACAGAAGAGATAACCGTGGACACCGCTGAAAGTGAAGACACAGCCCGTGTGGTGAGAACAGGCAACACAGCAGAGGATGAACTGGAGGAGTTCAGGGCCTGGTTAAACCGGCAGACAGAGAAAGGAGACACCGCCATACGCCGGGAGTGGCCGCAGGTGCGGGAAGAGCTACGTGAACGCAATGCCAGGCTGGAGCAGAAGTTTGACAGCCTTTCGGAACAATCGAAAGAAGAATTCAGAACGCTGCAGGGCCGTTACGAGCGTTGGGAAGACCGGCAGGAACGCCGGCAGGATCAGCCACTTGATCCTGCCAAAGTAACCCAATGGCAGAACCAGTTGCTGGACGAGTACAATAACCTAAATAACGTACAGCCTGAGAACATACGGGAGGCATACCTTACCTTGATGGGTGAGGTAAGAGCCAAGCGCAGCAACTGGACGCAGGACGATTGGGACTATGTAGACTACGTGTACAGCCAGCTAAACCAACGCCGCCGCGAAATTGAAAACCAGTTAAGAACCAGTGATAAGCTTAAGATCCGCACCCTACAGGCGGAGTACCTGGCTCTCGAAGGCTCTGCTGATACCCAGGATATGTTGCGCGGCAGCGCTAACAGATAAAAGACGTAATACAAGTCATATAATCAGAAAAGCTGGTCTTATGCCAGCTTTTCTGATTATATGACTTGTTGTTGATGTAGAACCTGTGAAGAGCTTTCGCAGCCTTTCAAAGCTCCTGCCGGGCCTGAGCGCCTTCTTTCGCTTTTTTCCTCTAACCTCTCATACGTGTCCTGTTTCAAACCTATTGTTAGTGGGTTGTGCAACAGGCACACAGTTCACATTACTTTCCCAGGCATGAGTTGAGTAGTATACTGTTAAACTTTTATAAAAAGCAGTGTCAAGATTCTGGGAGTGCTGTTCTTGTTATCGTTATCAAAATATTCCTTTACCTCTTCAATCCTGAATCCATTCTTCTTGGCAGCATGTATGAATTCTGATATATGATGAGTAAAGCACGTTACTTCCTGTAGCCCGGCTTCGGTATTAAATCTGGCTTTGGTACCTGAATACTGCTTAAATGGATGCAGCTCCCCTATATAGAGGTACCCTTTTGATGCTATTGCGCTAGCTGCTTTTTGAAAAATGCTTTCTAAATCTTCTATGTGCTCTAAAACAAGACTGAAAGTCATAAGGTCATATGTCTGATGCACAAAACTCCAATCCTGGGTGATGTCTGCCTGATAGAACCGTACCTTATCTGATACTATTTTCTCTTTGGCTATTTTGAGCATTTCTTCAGAAAGGTCTACGGATGTAACACTTTTTGCTTTGGTTATCAGCCACTGTGTGTTCTTCCCTGTTCCGCATCCTATTTCCAAACAATTTTCAAAGTCTGTTTTCGCTAAAGTATCCCTCAGTGAAACTGCTTCCATGTCCCTGGTATTGTTCTTGTTCGTATCGTATTGTTCTGCCCAAATGTTATAGGCCTGTTTTACGTCCATTATTTCCATTGCTTTTGTTGAAAGTTCTGTCGTCTATATTTAGTAGCTAAAGCGCGCAAGGCGTATTCGATACAGGCGCTGCTGCTCGCTCACCTGCAGCACGACACAGAGCAGGTGCACCGGCCAGTATCCTCTATACTCTTTCCTATACCCCATGTACCCGCACTTACTGACAGTACAGCCCTAGAAAATATATCGAGCACTCCCTGTTTGATACCCTTCTAATACTGGCCGCGCTTATCTGTTATCACTATTCTTTCTCCTCATATTGCCAGGGCTAATCAATTGTACCAGTTTATAATAGCACCTCAACGCGAGTTCGCTCTAGTCAATCCGGTTTACATCAATCATGCTGAAATTGGTATAGTTGAAGCAGGACACAGGCAAAGCGCTATTGGCTTGTAAAATTAGGAAAGAAAATAATTAGCAATAAGTCATACTCTGTTTAGAATAATACATGAATGCTAAAAACAATATACTATTGCACATCGGGTATAAGCTTGAATACTAGCATAAAACAGAATTAAATAACTCTTCAAAAACGAATAAAACAAAAGTGTAAATGGGCAGCAGTAAGAAGGAAATTTTGATTAAAGCGGCTATTTCCAGCTTATAATACAGGTAGAACCGCTGCATAATATCATGCGTGCGAGTGCAATTATCTATGGTGCATATCCTGCTAGCAAATTCTAATGATACTAAATAATCTCTTTTGATGAATACCATTGATTAAGCCATTGTATGCTGCCTCACTGCCAGCTACCTATAGTGCGACTACTACAACCTATACCAAATAAAACATGAAAAAGAACACGATTCTACTACTGTCATTGGTGCTGCTGATTTGGGCAGTGCCTGTTACCACCCAAGCGCAGAGAGGCAAAGACTTTACAGCCGCAGATGCAGACCTACTCTTTAAGAAGATGCAAGGTACGCATCTGGTGAAAACAATGATCTGGCAGCCTGATCAGGTGAATTTCTTTAATTCGACTGGTAGCGTACGCTACAGCAGAAACGAAAATAAGATTTTGCACGAGGAGTTTGAAATTATACAGCCTGATGGGGTAACGCAGCAAGTAAAGGGCATGCTGCGTTATGATGAAGAAAAGGAACATTTTGAGTTTGTACAGTTTAATCCGAAAGGAAACGCAATCGTGATGATGAGAGGTAAGTGGGATCCAGATTTTTCCATGATACATCTGGATCCCATTAAGCATCAGTGGCAGTTAAATGGCAAAAGAAGAAAGCAACAATTGCAGATTCGGTACATCTTCTTTGCTAGTGGCTCTTTCAAAAAAGTACTCCTATCACCTGACAATACAAGCCCTTCTTTTATTGTTACAGATTACCACTGCCTACAGCACAATGTAGCCCAATCACAACAGCCTTAGCTCTAATCTTAGTGCAAAGCAGATTCATATAAACCAGTAGCGGCTATACCTAATGAAAGATATAGCCGCTGCCGGTTATGGTAGTTTAAGAACTGAATTACACGTCTACACGGGCATACTTGGCGTTTCGCTCAATAAAGTCGCGGCGTGGGCCAACTTCATCGCCCATCAGCATCGAGAACAAGTGGTCAGCCTCAGCGGCAGAGTCAATGGATACCTGCTTTAAGCTGCGGTGTTGAGGGTCCATGGTGGTGTTCCAGAGCTGTTCCGGATTCATCTCACCCAAACCTTTATAACGCTGCACACCTACACTGTCCTCACGGCCTTTGCCCAGTTCCTGTATCGCCTCCACACGGTCCTGCTCACTCCAGCAGTAACGCTCCTCCTTGCCTTTCTTCACAAGGTATAACGGCGGAAGCGCAATATAGATGTAACCGTTTTCAATCA
The DNA here is from genome assembly GCF_042686245.1 of Pontibacter toksunensis. Lineage (NCBI taxonomy): Bacteria > Pseudomonadati > Bacteroidota > Cytophagia > Cytophagales > Hymenobacteraceae > Pontibacter > Pontibacter toksunensis. The sequence continues at coordinate 153,763 of NZ_JBHUOX010000010.1, forward strand.
ACTCCTTCATATAACGGAAGAAGAAGGTCAGAATAAGCGTACGGATGTGAGAACCGTCCACGTCCGCATCCGTCATAATGATAACGCGGTGGTAGCGAAGTTTCTCCATGTTTAGGGCCTTGTCGTCTTCTTTTGTTCCGAAGCTCACACCAAGGGCCGTGATCATGTTCTTGATTTCCTCGTTTTCGTAAATGCGGTGCTCCTGCGCTTTCTCTACGTTCAGGATCTTACCCCGCAGCGGCAGTATAGCCTGGAACTTACGGTTACGGCCTTGCTTGGCAGAACCACCCGCTGAGTCACCCTCTACCAGGTAAATCTCACAGTTCTCAGGGTTGCTATCTGAGCAGTCGGCCAGTTTGCCTGGAAGGCTGGTGCTGGAGAGCACGCTCTTGCGCTGCACCATCTCACGCGCCTTTCGCGCTGCAAAACGGGCCTGCGCCGCCAGTATCACTTTCTGTACGATAATACGAGCCTCCCTTGGATTCTCCTCCAGGTACTGTGTCAGCATTTCGCCTACAGCCGTATCCACAGCACCGGAAACCTCTGAGTTACCCAGCTTGGTTTTTGTCTGGCCTTCAAACTGGGGCTCCTGCACCTTTACTGAGATAACGGCAGTGAGTCCTTCGCGGAAGTCATCACCGGCAATTTCTATCTTCACCTTGTCCAGCATACCAGACTTGTCGGCGTAAGACTTTAGGGTGCGGGTAAGGGCACGGCGGAAACCAGCTACGTGCGTACCGCCCTCTATAGTATTGATGTTGTTTACATAAGAGAAAATATTCTCAGCGTAAGAGGTGTTATACTGCAGGGCAATTTCCACTGGCACACCGTTCTTCTCGCTTTCCACGTGAATTGGCTCCGGTATCAGGTTTTCGCGCGTCTCATCCAGATAAGCCACAAACTCCTTCAGACCACCTTCTGATAGGAAGGAAACAAACAATGGCTCTCCCTGATCGTCCATCTCCCGCAGGTCCGTCAGGTTAATGCGGATGCCCTTGTTCAGGAACGACAGTTCGCGCAAACGACCTGCAATGGTATCATACTTATACTCGGTGGTGGTGAAGATAGAGGCGTCCGGCTGAAAGCGAACAGTTGTTCCTGTCTTGTCGGTGTTGCCAATCTCACGCACCGGGAAAGCAGGCACACCGATGTTGTAGTGCTGCTCGTAAATTTTGCCGTCGCGGTGCACCGTAACATGCAGGTCGGTAGACAGTGCGTTGACGCAGGATACCCCCACTCCGTGCAAACCACCGGATACTTTATAGGTGTCTTTGTCGAACTTACCACCAGCGTGCAGCACCGTCATAACTACCTCCAGGGCCGAGCGGCCTTCTTTAGTGTGGAAATCTGTCGGAATGCCGCGTCCGTTGTCGGACACTGTGATGGAGTTGTCTTCGTTTATAGTTACAGATATTTCGTCGCAATGACCGGCAAGAGCTTCGTCAATAGAATTGTCTACTACCTCCCATACCAGGTGGTGGAGGCCCTTGATACCGATATCGCCGATGTACATGGCCGGACGCTTGCGAACTGCTTCGAGTCCCTCCAGTACCTGGATGCTGTTGGCTGAATAATTGTTAGCTTTTGCTATCTCTTCTACGTCACTCATGTTGTGTTATCAGAAAGATTGATTAGGTAAAATTACTACTTTTATTTCGTTTATGCTATACATTTGAGGGTAAACAGGCGGCTTTGAACACCTCCTACATACCCTCCCTTTTTCCAACAGGCACAAACGCTTCTATATCAACAAAAAAGGCGGCTGATTAGTGCCGCCAGCTCCTGCGAACATCTTTGTAAAACACAAAAAGGCAACCTGTGCTGACAGGTTGCCTTTTATCAGTTTAGAAACAGGAAAATATTACCCAGCATGCTGCAAATGGCAGAAGGCAGCTACAGCAGCCTCGCCTTTACCTTCACCCGAGACACCATGCGACGATTAAAGTCGTTATATTCCGGACCGTAGGGTACTGTGTTATCCATCTCTTCCACGCCTACGATCTTATAACTGCCTTCGCCGGGGCTCAGGAAGTTTAGTTTTGCCTTCGCGTTTTCCAGCGCCTGCTGCATCAGTTCCTGCTGCACCTGCTGTCGTTTGGCGGGGTCTATGACAGTGCCCGATACGTTCACGCTGAACGGGAAATTATGGCGCAGCACATCCTGCATAATGCGGCCGTACATGGCACTGTCTGCCACAGTAATATTATAGGAAACGCTGGTCTGGTACATCTCGGGCTTTATCTTCTCGCGGCCCATCTGCTCCGGCATATAGTGTATGTAAATGTTCTCGCTCGTGAGCACCATATTGGGCACTTGCTTCTGTAGGGAATCGGCCCATTCCATAAACTCGTTGCGCATGCCCATCGGGCCGTTGTAAGACAGGTTGAGACGGTAACCTGCATCTGGCATGGTTTGCTCATGCTCTCCGATGACTTCCAGATAATCTTCTTTTTCCTCGTCACGCACCTGGCAGCTACTCAGGGTGCCAAAGCCGGCTAGCAGCACCAGCACCCACACATGTACTTGCTTCATAGTTATATAGGATAAGAGTATATAGTTTTCAAATAACGAGAATCATGCCAGATAATTGCAGATGCAGCCTGGCTTTAGAAAATGCTGCACAACAGCAGAAATGTATCATAACAGCAGAAATGTATCATATACGTATACTACCAGTGCATAAAATCCCCAGATTTGCAGGCAAAAACAAGATGCGATGCGAACGATTATCCTGCTGCTCATCTCCAACATCTTTATGACTTTTGCCTGGTACGGGCACCTTCGTTTCAGGGAGGTGTCGCTCTGGAAGGTAATTCTCATCAGCTGGCTGATAGCTTTTTTTGAATACTGCTTTCAGGTGCCCGCCAACCGAATCGGGTATGGCCAGTTTACAGCCTTCCAGCTTAAAACGATACAGGAGGTCATCACGCTGGTGGTATTCATTGGCTTTTCGGTGCTGTACCTGCGCGAGGATCTGAAGTGGAACTACCTGGTAGGTTTTCTCTTCATTTTAGCCGCCGTTTTCTTTGTGTTTAAGAAGTGGTGAAGGACGCGGTAAATCCATTTTACATTATGCCGCCTGGCTCTCTGATTTCAGGCCATGGCTCAGTTCTCTGATTTGATTCATGGTGTAGCCTTAAACCCTCTTTTGTAGCACACGTTCATTTTAATAGATGTTTCACTTTAATGAAAGGAGGAAAACTATGGCAATGAACTTAGATAATTATTTAAAAGACGGAAAGACATGGCTCCATGAGCTTTGCTCTTATTTGGGAATAGAGGATGAGCAAAAAGCAGCAAGGATTTTCCGCTCGGTGCTGCACGCCATCCGCGACCGCATCCCGACCGGTGAGGCCATTCACCTGGCGGCGCAGCTGCCAATACTTTGGAAAGGCATATACTTCCATGGCTTTACTGTACATGAACCCGTGCGCATCCGACACGAAGACGAATGGCTGGAGTTTATCCGCAGCAAGGATGCAGGCGCGGAAGAAGCAGATTTCCCGACACTGGACCACGCGTACTATGCCTACCATGATGTAATGGCTTTCCTTCGCGACCATATTTCAGAAGGACAGTATGAGCAGGTAGCGCAGGCGCTGCACTCAGAATTCACGATACCAGCTTAAGCAAGACAAACTAAAAAAACATCCTAAAGGTCTGGCTACGGTCAGACCTTTTTGCTTGAAGGGGCAGTATAATTTGCATCAAAGAAAATAACTGATAAAAATGCTTTTCTCATAGCTTCTGCCAGTATTCAGTTGTAGTACACTGCAATATTGTGTATCATAGATAAAGTTTTAGCAGCCAACTAGCCGGAGCATCCGCCAGTATATGGAAAACAGATTCGATAGAAAAACCGGGTATGTGTTTGGAGGGGCCAGCAGTTTCTGGTTTGTCTTTGTAGCAATTTCCCTTGCTGTCTGGCTCAGCCCCCTGTTTATGGAGCAGCAAGATTCCCTTACCAGAACAATACTGGTAGGCATGGGTGCTTTGCTGCTGGGCTTGTGCCTTCGGTTCTCCTATAATGGCACTCAGATAGATCCGGAGAAGAAAAGAATAAGAGAATAGACCTCTCTGCTCGGCTACAAAGCAGGTGATTGGGAAAACCTGCCAAACTTTCGCAGAATCCGCTTCACCTCTAACAGCAATCGCGCCTGGAATTCTCCAAACGGCATTTCTCCTACTATGTTCCATACCCGCACCACCTATTCCATTGCCCTTTTCTCCTATGCTGCCACTCCAGATTATGTCATTAAAACAGAAAACAAAAAGGAGGCTTTGCAGGATGTGGAAACACTAAAGGACATGCTGCATCTTGAAGTGGAAGAAAGACTATAGCGATGAAGAAAAGGAAAAGGTAGAATGCTTTCTAGTCTAGCAAGCACAAGTGCACCATCCCATTACCCTGGAGCCTTAGTGTTACTATGCTTTTTTTGATATTTAAACCTATCAATTGTTCTTATGGATGTCATTGTGAGAGAAGTCGCTTTAGAAGATTCGGAGGCAATCTGTAACCTCTTAGAGCAATTAGGCTACAATGCTTTTGTGCCAGAGACAGCAGAACGAATAAAAGCCGTAATGGCAGATGAAATGCATTGCGCTTTTGTTGCAGTAGCCAAAGGAAATGTTGTTGGGTGGATACATGGCTTTTTCGCCATACGGATAGAATCGGCACCCTTTGTAGAAATTGGAGGACTGGTCTTAGACACCAGTGCAAGGGGAGCCGGTGTTGGCAGGAGACTGGTAGAGCAAGTGATGGAGTGGAGTAAACAAAGGTCCATCATCAAACTAAGAGTTAGAACAAATTCAGCACGATCCAAAACACATCAGTTCTACCAGAATTTAGGCTTTACAGAAACAAAAGAGCAGAAAGTATTCGAACTGAAGCTATAGCAGGAAATCGTACAGAACCGAGTCATCAGCCACTCCTTAGCCCATTACCCCCTCTTTACAAACACTGCAAACTAAACTTGTTCTTTGCAACAGGCAGCCATACCTTTGCAGCGTGCCGCACAGGAATAAAAAACTATGCCTTCAACTGCTTTTCTTCTTACAATCAAACTAAGTAGCACCGCTGTTGAATCAGCACGAAAACATGCGCTTCTTATCCAGCCACAACTAAACCTTTTTGCCTTCTAAATCCTTTTATATCTGAAGCAAGTCATGAAGAATCAAATCATACTCATTCTTGTGCCGTTCCTGCTGCTAACTGGCTGCAACCAGGGCTCTTCGGAGGCAACGCAGCAGGAAGAACTGGAGGCAAACGTTATGGCTATACATGATGACGCCATGGCCAGGATGGGCGATATCTATAAACTGCGCCGCAGCTTTCGCAGCCTCCGCGACACTTTAGCGGCCCGGCAAACCGACAGCGCCACTCTGCAGGCACTTCAGCAGCAGATAGACGAACTGAATCAGGCGGATGAAGTGATGATGGTGTGGATGCGCAACTATACTGCTCCTGACAGCCTGCAGCCCGAGCAGGCAAAAGTATACCTACAGCAGGAGCTACAAAAAATTGAGCGAGTACAAACAGTAATGGACAGCACCATTCAGGCTGCCCGGAAAACATACCAGCAATATGAGCAACAGAAATAAATTCACCCTCAAAAAAGCTATCATATCTACTGCAATGGCTTTTTCAGCCGGTTTCCTGTATTCCTGCAGCGAAAGCGACGCAAAGGAAAAGACGCTACCCATACTGGGGGAGCGGGAGGCTGTAGAGCGGGAAGTGAACGGCCAGTTAGTGGTTGACACGCTTTACCACCAGATCCCGGACTTTGCTTTCGTGAACCAGGACAGCCAGCAGGTAACGCAGGAAACAGTGAAGGGTAAAATTTATGTCACAGACTTCTTCTTTACCTCCTGCCCTTCTATCTGCCCTAAAATGAAGAGCCAGATGCTGCGCGTGTACGAGGAATACAAAAACAACCCGGATGTAATGCTGCTCTCCCACTCCATCGACCCGCAGCACGATACAGTGGCGGTGCTGAAGGACTATGCTGACCGTCTAGGGGTGCAATCCAACACTTGGCACTTCCTGACAGGTGAGAAAGACAGTATCTATGATATTGCCTCAAAATACCTGGTAGCTGTGCAGGAAGACGGAGACGCAGCAGGCGGTGGATTTACCCATGGCGGCCACTTTATACTGGTGGATGAGCAGCGCCGCATACGCGGTGTGTACGATGGCACGAAAGAGGCCTCTGTAGACGAGCTGCTACAGGACATCCCGGTGCTGCTGAACGAGCAAAAGCATGCGCAGAAGTAATGGAATAGTGGTGGTGACGGGAATTTTGGCCCTCACCACTCTTACGCAGTGCTTTACAGAAAGAAAGAATGAAGGGCAGCGCCTATACGAGGCGAACTGCCAGAGTTGCCACATGGAAGACGGCAGCGGCCTTCGCAACCTGATTCCGCCTGTTGCAGGGGCTGATTACCTGCAGGAGCACCGTGAGGAACTGCCCTGTCTTATCCGCCATGGCATAGAAGGGCCCATGGTTGTAAACGGCCAGGAATACAACCGCGCCATGCCAGGCCTTGAGACCATGAACACAGACGATGTCACTAACCTGCTCAACTACATTCAGACGAACTTCGGGAATAACAACGAGCGCTATACTTTACCCGAGGTAGGGAAGCTGTTGGAGGCTTGCCCGCCGCACCGGCAGTAAGGCTATACTCCTTGACGGGTTAATAACCTGTTAGTTCTTCAAGTTTATAGGCCCCATTGGCGTTAAACCAGTCCCTGATGAGGCGGTAGGCAATTGAAATTGGTGGTGGAAGGCGAAGGGTTCCATCCTGCAAGCCAGCCTCAATCTCTTTACGGGTAAACCAGCGGGCATCTTCCAATTCATCATTGTCCAATACCAGATTCCGGTTACGCGCCTCTGCATTGAAGCCGACCATGATGGAACTAGGGAAAGGCCAGGGCTGGGAGGAGTGGTAGGTAATCTTCTGAAGCTCCACACCCGTCTCTTCCTGTGCTTCGCGTGCCACCGCCTGCTCCAGCGTCTCACCGGGCTCCAGAAAGCCAGCAATAGTAGCATACATCCCATTCGGCCACACCGCCTGCCGCCCCAGCAGACACGCATCTCCCTCCGAAATAATCACAATAATGGCAGTATCTGTGCGCGGAAAGTGGTGCAGGTTACAAGCTTCGTTCGTGCACTGCCGCACATGTCCGGCATTTGTGCTGTAGGTCACGCTGCCGCAGTTGGCGCAAAACCGGTGGCGCAGGTTCCAGTGTACCATGCCTCGTGCATAAGCCAGCAAAGCTCCATCCGGCTGCGGTAGCTCATGAGCAGACATGCGCAAATCAGCAAGTGCGTAGTCTTCTCCCAGCAAATTCTGCAGCTGTTCCTCCATTCCCTCAAAGCCCAGAACAAAATAAGGCACTACCTCCTCTGAGCCAAGATACACCTGCACCTGTGCCAGCTTTGCCAGATCTTCTGCCTCCTGTTGCCGTAGCACCGCAGCCAATTTTCCTGAACCTGTTTTTTTGATTAGGCTGAGGGATTCGTGCACCACCAACACTCGCGCCTCCTGCTGCTGCCACAGTTGCTGCATGTGTGCCTCATCCGGACGCATTTCTGAAAAGCGGTTCAGGGGGTTATGAGAGAAGAAGTTCATGATAAGGGTAAGGCGGTTGATAATATTTATACAGTTTGATGGCGCGGCATGTTCAATGTACAGGTAGGTAAACCAAAAGAGCCAGCCTGAAAATCAGATTGGCTCTTTCGTATCTTTCTGAGGATAATTTTGCAGACGCCAATTAGCGTCCGAAATCATCCTGCACCCTTACAATATCATCTTCGTTAGACGGGTTCTCTGCGTCAGTGTGCTGCCAGATCTCGGCCAGCACGCCCCACTCCTGTAGCCCAACCAGGCGGTGACGTTCGCCCTGCTTCAGGGTAATGTAATCGCCTGGCTCCAGCATCATCATATCGCCTTCTTCATCTGTGTCGCTGGTAACCACACCTACCTTGCCTTCCACCGCTTTCCAAATTTCGGCACGGCGGTGATGGTACTGCCACGATAGGCGCTTCTCCGGTGCCACCACCAGAATCTTCGGGCTTAGCTTCCCTGATATTTTCAGTTTGTCTACAGACATGCCTTCGAAATAGGTATCGGCAAATTGCTGGGCCTGGCTTTCGTCTATCACAAAGAAACCACCCCAGGGCCTTGACTGGTCCTGCTTGTCGATGGAGAAGCCTTGCTCTGTTAGTTGTCTCTCTATCTGCTTAAACAGCTGCTGCTTGTCGTTTTCAGTAGGCATCATAGTATATCGTTTTCAATAGTTGGAGAATAGATGGTTCATGTTTCTGTTGCACCATCATTAAAAACCGGAAATGTAAAAGTAAAAGTAATTGCTGTTTTCTACCTAAAGCCTTGCGAAAAACTTACGCTATTTTTCTGCATTTCAACTTGGTGCCTCAGCTACTCTGCTCCTTTTGCTTATCCTGTTTAGCCATTAGCTAATTGCATTATATTTCATCATCTTTTTGTAAACCAATAGTTTAAAAACTTTGATTATGTTAAACAACACGTTGAAACAAAGCGCGTAAAGCCTTATAACAATTATGTTCCACATAAAACAAAGCACCTATGAACGAGGCAGAATATAGAACAAAAGGAAACTGGAACGAACTAAAAGGAAAACTAAAGAAGCAGTACGGTGATCTGACAGATGATGACCTGACTTACAACGAAGGACAGCAGGATGAGTGGCTGGGAAAGCTGCAGCAGAAGACAGGCAAAGCTAAAGGTGAGCTGAAGAAATGGATTGATTCTTTATAACAAGCGAAGACCATCAAAGCAAAAGCCGCTCATGTACTATGAGCGGCTTTTGCTTTGATAAAGAGAAACATCAGAACACAGTGCGGCTTAGTCTGTAAAATTTATCTTTTGGTCTGTTATTCAAACTCCCGCTGCTATTAATAATACTGTTATTCCGTACCTTGAGCTTGAGGAGCATGTTTTTCATGTTCTTCCTCATCCTGGCCATCAGGTGCAGGCCCTTCACCAGCAGGAAGGAGAGATAGCCTCTGTCCCCGTAGCACTTGCCCTTCAGCCCCTCTAAGAGACTACTCAGCACCTCTGGTGCTGTCGGCCACGTTGGCCGGAGTGAGGAGCAGGCGCGCCGACGGCCCGAGCGAAGAAGCTCCTCAGCTTCTCGAGCACCAGTCGCTAATAGTAGTACTCGAAGCACTTGAAGCCCGAGAGGTGGTAAAGTGTGGGAATATTCAAGACCACGCTCTCAGAGAGGGCAGGTCTCCTGCCGGCGGGTGCTTCTCGAAGAGCCTTTTGGCAGCGGGTGTTGGGTGAGGTAGTCTTTTACTTCCTTACAGAAATCGTAGATGAAGCAGAAAACTTCCACCACTTTGGCAGATCTATTATGAAGTGCATAAGGCTAAGGAATAGGTGTAACATCGGAAAATATTCCCACCAAATCCTTAGCCTTTCTTGTTGCACAAATACCTGAATTCAAATAAGTTAATCCCCTAATTCAAATAAAAAAGGCGCAGACAAGTTTGTTAACTGAAAAGTGAAACAGGCAACATTGTTTAGCTCAACACCATCAGAAATTAGACATCAGAAATGCAGTTATCCCCGCGTTTCACTTACTATAAATATTCTAAAAGGCACAATCATTTAAACAAGCCTCTATCTAGTAATAATCTAATAAATTAAATATTTAGATTTAAATATACTGTAAGAAGAAAATATTCTTATATCTTGCTATCAGGTTTATTTAGAAAAGAATTGCGGCAATGCCAGGCTATTTATTTTTGGAATAAACCAATAACCCCAAGAACTGGATATAATCCTGAATATTAGATGAAAACTGATCAGGCTCTTTTTGACTTTGAAAAAATGGTGATACATTCTCTCGACCTGATCGGGGGAATTGATCGGGATGGTTACATTCAGTACGTGAGTGATGCCTGCAAACAAATACTGGGGTATGAGCGCAACGAATTAATGGGCCATCACTATTCAGATTTTCTTCAGGCTGATGATTTATTTGACACCATGCAGGCTATCGAAAACCTGAATGGAGACTCCAGGAGAACCTCTTTTGAAAACCATTACATTCATAAAGATGGGCACGTGGTTCCCATCCGCTGGTATGGGGTTTGGTCAGAAGACGATCAGGTGCTTTATTGTGTAGGCCGTGACATGACGACGCAGAAACTAGGCCAATCACGCTTACATGAAAGCGAACAACGGTACAGGGCCCTGTTTGACAATAACCCGGACATCGTGTTTGTTGAAAATAGGCAGGGGCTGATTACGGAGGTCAACCAGCAGGTAGTAAAGACACTTGGGATAAGAGAAGAGTTGTTGGTGAACGCTCCGGCCTCATCCTTCCTTCCTCCCGATATGGCTGCTGTCAATGAAAGGTACCTTCGGCAAGCCCTGCAGGGAGAATCCATGCGGTTCGAGTTTGAGTTTGAGAAAAATGGCAAGGTCAGGATCTATGACACCATTAAATACCCAGTTATTGTAAAAGATGAGGTAGTTTGCGTGCAGACGGTAGCGAAGGAAGTTACGTCTCTTGTACATTCCTACAATACTATCAAGCGGCTGGCCAAAAGGCTAAGCACCATCTTTGAGAGCATCACGAACGCGTTTTTCACCTTAGATAAAGGGTGGAACTTCACTTACATCAACAGCGAAGCGGAAAGGCTCCTTTCCCTTGACAGGGAATACTACCTGGGGAAAAACGCGTGGAGGGAACTACCTTCCGAAATCAATGGCGCCTTCTACCAGCAATACCACTTGGCAGTAGAAACAAGAAAGGCAGTACAGTTCGAGGCTTACTACAAGCCAACGGATGTGTGGCTGGATGTGCGGGCATTTCCGTCAGAAGAAGGCATTTCTGTTTACTTCGATAACATCACCGAAAAAGTAAAGGCCAGACACGAGCTTGAAAAACTCTCATTAGTTGCCAGCAAAACAACCAACGGCGTAATCATCACCAACAGCGCGCGCAGAATTGAATGGGTAAACGAAGGCTTTACCAGACTCACGGGCTATAGTTTAGATGAGGTTACAGGCAAAATACCTTCTGACTTTCTGCACGGTCATAGAACTGACCAAAAGGCCTTTGAAGCGGTGAAAGAGAAAATGAACCGCTGCCAACCGGTGTCTTTTGAAGTTCTGAATTACAAAAAAAACGGGGAAGAATTATGGCTCTCTGTACAAGTGAACCCTACCTGTAACGGGAAAGGAGAAATTTTGGGCTTCGTTACGGTTCAGACAGATATCACCGACAGGGTAAAGTCGCAGCAGGAACTCGAAAAGCTGTCGTTGGTAGCAAGCGGAACGGATAACGGCGTTATCATTACAGATGCCAACGGACTGACGGAGTGGGTAAATGAAGGCTTCACGAAAACGACAGGGTACACCCTCTCAGAAATAGCCGGAATAAAGCCAGGCAAGTTATTGCAGGGAGAAGAGACAGAAGAAGCAACAGCTAAAATGATAGGTGAGAAACTAAGACTGGGAGTCCACTTTAATGCTTTGCTTCTTAATTATAAGAAATCCGGAGAAAAGTTCTGGGTATCGATGGACATCACGCCAGTCTTTGATAACGTGGGAGCGGTGAGGCAGTTCGTTGCTATTCTCAAGGACGTTACCTTCCGGAAAGAGGCGGAAGCCAACCTGCTGAAAATGACCCAAGACCTCTACGCGAAGAACAGCGATCAGCAGCAGTTCACATACCTGGTATCGCATAACCTACGGGCACCCGTTGCCAACGCCCTGGGCCTGGCCAACCTGCTGACCAGGCTCGACAAGAACTCTGAGCTATATGAAAAGTCGTTGTCTACCCTAAGCCAGAGCATCGCACAGTTAGATACTGTACTAAGGGACATTAACACGATTCTCACCATCCGCGACAGCAAAGAGAACCTGGAACAGGAGTTGGTAGACGTAAACCTGGTTATAGAACAGGTGCTGTCGTCGTTGCAGGAGCCGCTGCAGAATTGCGGGGGTGCACTTTTCAATTATGTTGAAAACGAACTTAGCGTGAGCGTAAACAAGGCGTACCTGTACAGCATCTTTTACAATTTCCTGTCTAACGCCATTAAGTACCGCTCAGAAGAACGGCCGCTGGTGGTGCGCATCAAAAGCTTCGGCAACTCCGGCAAGGGCACCTTTATCTCCTTCTCCGACAACGGCTCCGGCTTTGATATGCAAAGGGCAAACAACAACCTCTTTAAGCTGTACAAGCGATTCCATACCGACAAGAAAGGCAGGGGCATTGGCCTGTACCTGGTCAAAACCCATCTGGAGGCCATGGGTGGGCACGTAGAGGCGACCAGCCAGGTGGGTGTTGGCACCAGGTTCCTGATGTATTTGCCAAAAGCCTGATATGAAAATATACATCATCGACGACGACCACTTAAGCACATTTCTGACAATGAACATGTTGTCTTTGGAGGATGCTACACACGATATCAGCACCTTCTTGATTGCAGCTGATGCGCTGGAGGCACTTCAGGAAGTGCATGAGGACAATGTTCCTGAGCTAATGTTTGTGGACCTGAACATGCCTGTTATGGATGGCTGGGATTTTCTAAATGCACTGGCTCCAATGGCACACAGGCTCCGTGAAAGATGCAGTATTTACGTTCTGACTTCTTCGCTTGATGTTTCAGACACTTTGCGGCTGAAGGATTATCCTTTTGTGGCGGGGCTGATACAAAAGCCCATCCGGAGCGAGGACATCCACATCGTAGCTTGTTAAAACAGCTCAATCAGCCACCCTCTTTGTGCTTTAAAGTGCAGCAATAACAGACAACACCTTATAACTCATGGAAACTATACTCGAGAAAAAACAAGTTCCTCAAAATGAAAACGAAAGGCTGGCAAAGCTCTATGGCTACAACATTGGAGACAGCCACGACAAAATGGGCACCTTCCAGCATGTTGTCAGCATGGCCGCACGAATTTTTCATGTGCCTGTAGCAGTGGTGAGCTTTGTAGAAGACACAAAGGTAAGAATAGAAGCAAGCCTGAGCATGGAGGGTACGAATGAGATGAGCAGGGACATCAGTTTGTGTTCACTGGCTGTTCTTCAGGAGGGTGTAACTGTTTTCGAAAACGCCAGAGAAGAACTATGCCTGTTATCGAACCCAGTCGTCTACGGCGACTTTGGCTTGCAGTTCTATGCAGGGGCTCCGCTCAAGACACCAGATGGTTTTCATATCGGGGTAATAGCTATCGCGGATAAGAAGCCGCGGACATTTTCCAAAGACGAAGAAAAGCTACTGGAAGGGTTGGCAACTGTAGTGATGGAAGAACTGGAGGAGCGGCTGGCTATGGGCAGCATGTAGAACCACCTGCCACTCAGATGAGCCATACGAGAATTGTACTTCACGCTACAGCAGGAAGTATGCAGTTCCGTCATTCACCGAAGGGCAGAAACTCCATTGTTTTAGCTACGTGCTCCGGCCTGATTATGCCATGCTCATAGAAGGAGTTTTCTCCCTTGTCATACTTCCTTAAGTAGGCCTGGCTAATCCGTTCCTGTAGCTCCTCATCCCCTTCCTGTACGCGGGCTTTGATAGCAACGGTTCTGTCGCCGCACTGGATCTGCCCATGAGGGTCCTGCAAAAAGGAGTTAAACCAGCTGCGTTCTTTAAGCCCCCAGGAGCGGGCAAGCACACGCCTGTCAACTACCACCATCCAGATCTGGAGAAAGGTGTCTCTGTTCTTTCCAGCTTTTATACCTATCAGGTTATGTTTGTTAATAAAATCCAGTACCGCTTGATCGAAATCAGCCATCAGTGACATGTGAGTTTTTTCAAAAGATATAAACAGGCTCCCGCCATACAATGTCCAGTTTCTGCTTATAGCCAGGGCAACTATAGTTATTTCTAAAATACCCACAGTCGCCCGGCAGCACGGTTTTATCAGCCTTTTTATATATACATTTTCTGGCATAGCTGCCCTGGCAGACCCTCTAGAACAGAAGCAATCGTACTCCGGCGCCTGATAATGTATGCAAGGGATTTCCGGTTCCCAATAACTTCCAAACCTTGTGCCGATGCTTTTTCAACTGACGAAACCCGGAATTCACCTTCTCCTATCGCCCTTTCTGTGTCGGCATAGCCAGACCCGATGCCGGTAACATAAACATGCTTCCCTGAGCGTTTAGCTTTCTGCCGCACTCTGCTTCTTTTCCAGCAGCCTTTTATGGTAGGCTACAAGCTGAAAACAATCTTTTACAGCTACAGGATATACTCATAACGCCTATCTTGCGTAGGGAATATAATATTTTGTAAAATAAATATTTAAAAACTTTTCTCACTCTAAAACCTTCTGACTATGAAGAGCACTTTTTCACTTCTATTACTCGCTGCTGTCTTGTTTTCCTGTTCAGGTGAAACTGAAAACCAGGAAGCAGCAGAAGCAAACGCAACGGAGGCCCCTAGAAACCCTACCCTCACAAAGGCATGGGAAACAGACACGGTCATGACCACTGCCGAGTCGACATTGTACGACAAAGACGCCAACATCATCTATGTCAGCAACATCCAGGGGAATCATTCTGAAAAAGACGGCAAAGGATATATTTCCAGGATGGGGCCTGATGGGTCAGTAGCCGAACTGAACTGGGTGACAGGATTGAATGCTCCAAAAGGCCTGGCGAAAATGAATGACAAGCTCTATGTAACAGATATTGATGAACTGGTAGAAATTAGCATAGCCGATAGCTCCATCACGAACCGCTACCCCGTGCAGGGTGCCACCTTCCTGAACGATGCCGCGACTGATGGCAAAAAAGTATATTTCACTGATTCTGGAACAGGCAAAGTGCATGTGTTGGAAAACGGCAGCGTGAATACGGTGGCAGAAGGCATGGAGGGCATCAACGGCCTCGCGTTTAATGAGGCAGGTGAAATGTTTATTTTGGATGGAAAAGGACTGCGAAAATACAATATGCAGAACAAAACTGCTGAACCTGTAAATGAAACTGTAACAGGTGGCGACGGCCTGGTAATTATTGATGACAGCACCTACATTGCCAGCCGGTGGCAGGGTGAGATTTACCTGGTGCGTAACGGAAAAGAGCAGTTGCTGCTGGACACAAAAGGAGAAGAATCCAACACTGCAGATATTGATTATATAGAAGAAGAAAAACTGGTGCTGGTTCCCACTTTCCAAAAAAACAAAGTAGTGGCCTATAAACTGGACTATTGATTTTGCAGCTCGCCCGATGCGTGTGCCCTTACGTAAAATGGGTGCTACTTCCTGCTTTCGCTGAAGTGGCACCCATTTTTAATTTCCCGGACTTCATATCATATCCCTCTAAAGCACCCAAACCCACATCGCAGCATTTAAACCCAGCTTAACTGTCTGCGGAGGTTTGAGCTGCCACCTCCCCTTCTACTGCTATCGGCTGCGCTGCCACCGGAGAAACCACTGGCGCTTCTGTGCAGGAGGTATTTTGCCTGGGCTCCAGGTAAGGCTGCAGGATTGGCGCCATACCACGCAGCACCTGTAGCGGCAACGACGAGGTAAAGCTAAACCCTGCTGCTTCGCGCCCAGGCACAAAGGCGGTCAGGGTGCCGTAGTGGTTGTTGCCCAGGAAGAACACAAACGTGGCCGTACGGTTAATAGCGCGGGAGGTTTTGCGGTGGCCTCCGGCACTCACGGTAACAAGCCTGTTATCTCCGGTACCGGTTTTACCGCCCATTGGCAAAGGATTACCGTCGGCTTTGGTAAAGCCACCTTGCAGGCGGCGGGCCGTTCCCGCATCCACCACCTCCGACAATGCACCCCTGACAGCAGTGGCCACTTCCGGGGCCATTACCCGCTCCCCTTCCACAGGTTGTCTTGTAAGGGCTGTTTCATAAGGAGTGTTCGCAGCAAAATGTAGCTTATCAATACGGAGTGTCCGTTGACGCACCCCATTGTTCAGAATTATGCCCATCAGCTCTGCGAGTGCCGCCGGACGGTCGCCGGAGGATCCGAGTGCAGTGGCGAAGGAAGGCACCAAGTGGTCGAAAGGATACCCGAGGCGTTCCCAGCGCTGTTGAATGTCGGCAAAAGCCTCTACTTCCAGCATGGTACTGATGCGGGAGTCCCGTGCATTTTTGAAACGCGTTCGGAACAACCAGGTATACACTTCCTGGCGTTGCTCCTGGCTTGCTTCCACAACATCGGCCCATTTCGCCTCCGGATGCTTTAGCAGGTAGCGCAGTACCCACAGCTCCAGCGGATGGACACGGGCAATATACCCCTGGTCCGGTAAGCTATAGGCGTTAGCCCCATACCGATGGTATAGTTCCATGACCCTGTCATCCTTAATTTTTTCATCAGGCAAGCGCTCACGCAAAAACCTGGCAAAGAGAACGGAGTCGGTACCTGGGTACAGGTAACGGTGAACAGCGGCCAACCGCACCGGGTCCTGGCGCAGCCCTGACAGAAATTTGTCCAGGCGCTCCTCAGGATTTTTACCTTCGTACTTGCGCCAGAAGCGCAGCAGGAACATCTTCCCTTCTCTGTCGGCGAACTGTGTCAGGTATTTCCTGCGGCGCGGATCTTTATCATCTCCTAACAGCTGCACCCGGGAGCCGGCAGTCTGGTAGGTGCTGTAGCGCACCAGGTCGCGCATTACACGCACAAATGGCAGGTTGATGGACTTCAGCAATGACTCCCGCACGGTAGGGTTGCTCCAGTTATCTTCGTTTCTGAAATTGCGGAAGGTATGCTGGCCACCTCCGGTAAAGAAAACCTCCCGCGGACTGGCTGAATAACGCCGCTCCAGCGCAGCATGCAGTATAGCCGACAAATCCTTCTCTTTCTCCCTCAGCAGGTACACCAGCACCCACTGGGTTAGGTTATCCTGGGGTTCTCCTAACGCTTTCCGCAGCACCTCTGCCGGCTGATTGGCGTAGCGTTTGTGGATTTCAGCAATCACCTCCAGGTATGTTACCAGAACCCGCAGCTTTGCGGTGGACCCCAGCTCCAATTTGCTCCCTTCGTTGATATCAAAAGGCTGATCCGTATTATCTGTCTGCACACGTACCAGGTTGCCCTTTGGGGTGTGCTCTAACAAGGTAAAGCTGTAGCGTACCTGCTCGGTACTGGAAGGTGTTAGCAGGCGCTCCCCGAAAAGGCCAACAGAACCGGCAAACTCCGGATCACTCAAATGGTTAAGGTATGAGCTTACCTGCTCCTGCAAGTCTTTCTGCAGGGTAGTTGTGGCAGAAAGGTCCAGCCGGTCCAAATCATATAAAGATGTGCCCAGAAGCTCTGAAAGGTGGGTGCGCACCATAAGAACTCCTTTGTCTGTATCCATCGGTGTTACGGCAGGGTCTTTACTGAAGTCACGGAAAGTTACTTCCTGTGCCAGTCCGGCATCCCGCAGTTCCGGGCTGATGTAACCGTTATCCGCCATCAGGCGCAGGTAGCTACCCGTGAGGGTGCTTAGTTCCACACGGCCCCTGTTACCCAGGTAGTAGGACGGCCGGCGCTGGGCAATCATCAGCGACAGAACCTGCCGCAGCGCCTGCCCCTGTGCTAAGAGTGTATCGCCGCTGGCAGCCGGAATATTCAGCAGTTGGTTAACGCTGTCGAAGTCCGACCCGAACCAAACCCAGAGGCCATCACCAACGCCGTGTACTTCGCCATATCCCGGTGCACCGGAAAGAGGCACTGTGTTCACATACGAAAGCACCGCAGCCTGGCGGGCAGGAAGCGTTTCAGCTCCTCCCTGGTATGCCCGCACACTTGCGGACACCATTTGCATGAGCTTCTCGCGAGGCCCGGCGGTAAGCCCTGCAGGCGAATGGCGGTATTTCTCAATTTGAGTGGGTAATGTGCTGCCACCTATTGTTGCATATTCCAGTCCGATAGCCTTGGCAGCCTCATGCATGATGGCCTTGGTGAAACGCCCCCAATCCACGGCCGGGTTCATGTATGGTCTTTCAGTATCCAATAGTTCTCTGTTCTCGATGAATAGCAGTGATTGCACCGTAAGGGAAGGAACAGATTCAAAGCTGGAGTAGACGCGCCGCGGGTATGGCGACTGATATACAGACTCACCCCGGCAGTCGACAATATTGAGGCCGGTCTGACTTTTCTCCGGGTAAGGTGTAAAGAATCCCTTGGAAGTGTAATCTACCAGGGCCGGTGAGAACCGAGTCTGATAGGCTACCTCTAAGCCACGGGATTGTGCTCTTTCCAGCAAATGCGGCAGTTTAGCATAGCCAAGGCGCACATCAAATGGTCCTTCTTCCGGGTAAACCACTTCATTGCTTGGCCCCGACTCCAGGCTATAGGTCAGGGAAGAGGCGTATTCTGATAGTTCACGTGCCTGAAACTTTGACGTATGCATTTCATAAGCTACAGCAGCAATGCCAAGGCAGATTCCCAGGAGCAGAATTCCAATCACTGTCCATTTAAGTATGGTCCCACGCTTCTTCTCTTTCCTGTCTGTGGGTATAGGGGCTGCGTAATCGTTTGCTATCATTTTGGACTTTTTTTAGGGTGAAAAGCGGTGGGCTTTGTTTCTGTTTTTACGTTAAAAGAGCCTCAAAGGTGACTGGTTGCATCAGAAATATTATAATAAAGCCTGCACCACATCTGTTTTATCCAGCTATTAAGATTGTACTAAAAACATGAATATCAAAGAACTGCTATAAATGTTTACACGCTAATATATATTTTTGGTAATTCAGTCTACTATAATTCTGATTGTCTCGCCATATTAACACAACTGTATAATTAACAGAATTTATGGTATCAAAATTCAGGATTATAGCTAAGAAATTTATAAAAGGTTAAATCCATCCAATCCCTTTATCACATACTTTACAAGAACCGGTTTCGGTCGCCTGCTCAGCTACCGCTTCTGGTTTTAGTTCCTGGTAGAACCGGGCAAAGCAGGGATTGCAACGCCCAACTGTTGCTCTGTCCGAACCACATAACTTGTCAATGATTCCTGATATGTTTCAGGTTTTCTGCTTTTGAAATCGCTATGCGTGGAAGAAGTAGATAGTGGCAGCAGGAGGAAGAGACGCAAAATTCACAAGGATTTTTTCGGTGATGTCTTCCGATATGGCTATAAGCTTGGCCAGAGCAACCTGTCTCACTTCTTCTGTTAGGAGTCTCAGCAGCTTTGCTTTCTGGCTTTCAGCAAGCAAGGAGGGCGTAAGTAACGCTAATCCCCGCAGTATCCTCCATGAGAAGGCGCTCCTTGAGGTCGTGGTGATGCTACTGCTGGGCTACTTTACCAGAAGGACCCTGGGCTGGCCCACCATGGACAGCAGCATCTATTTAAGTGGTATACTATTCCTACTGTTGGAGAGCAGTTCCAAGTGCAGCATTGCTCCATAGCTTCGGGCCATTTATAGTACTATGTTGCATAATCCTGTGTGTAACGATGACGAAGTTATAGGACTAGAAAACATCTTCTGAAGGGCATACTACAGGTGCGGCCATAGAGCCGTACTCTTACTCACTACTCCTTTAATCCACAGCATGTTGTATCACCCGCGGGTAAGCTTTTGCTTGAGGTTGTTTACTTTGCCCCGTAGAGGCGAAAAAAATGCTCTTCCGCCTCTACGGTTCCAATCAGAATGATTTCCGCATCAGCGGGAAGCTTATTGTTGGGGTCGGGATTGATATGCTGCATGCCTGCATGGCGGATAGCAATGATGGTGCAGCCTGTCTCCTGCCGGATAGAAGACTGTGCGATCGTGCGCCCCGCTAGGCGCTCCGGCACCTTTACCTTGAGCAGGTTAAGGCCCTCGGCTACCATCAGAATGTCACTCCGCTTCAGCAGGTTCAGGATTGTGTTCGCCCCCATGGAGGCGTAAGACATCACATAGTCTGACCCGGCCCGGTGCAGCGTGCCCAGATTGCGCTCCAGGGTGGAGCGGGTGATGATTTGTATGTCCGGTCGCAACCTGCGACAGTAGATGGTGAGGTACACATTCATGTCATCATCGTGTGTGGTGATGATAACACAGGGGGAAGTTTCTATGCCTGCCTGCTGCAGTACTTCCAGTTCAGCAGCGTCCCCCAGAATGTACCTTGGGTCTTGTTTTACCCGCTCCGGCGCCTTCTCAATAAGCCGGTAGTCCAGCTGGCGTGCCTGCAGAGCCCGGCCTGTGGCCCTGCCAACTCTCCCGCCACCGATAATTACAACAGGGTGGCTCTTCGGCTGTTCTACCTGATACACCTCATTGTACTTGTCCACCTGAGCCTCTGAGCCAGCCAGCACCAACACGGTGCTGGGGCTGATTTGAGTATCAGGTTGCGCAGCCCTGAACTTGCCGCGCTCCCAGACACCAGCCACACTGACCCCAACCTGCTCCCTCAGCTTTGTCTCCCGCAGCGTGAGTCCCACCAGCGGTGAGCCGGCCACAGTGGCTTCCGCTATCTGCAGCTCCCCGAACTTTCCGATGACGTGCGCCCGCGCGTCTCCCCCGCTGGCCCTGCGCGCCAGGAACTGGCCCATTATCTCGCCCAGCCGCAGCACGTGGTTGCTTCCTGCCAATTCCAGGATGTCAACCGATGCTTCAAAGCTACAGGTGGAGATAATCGGCACCTCACTGCTTATCCCCCGCACCGTGAATGCAACGTTGGTGTTGATAACGTCTGTGGCAGTTGTAGCTACCAGCGCCGCGCCCTCCACCTGCAGCTTTTTATATGTTCTGGGGTCATCAAGGTCCCCCAGCATCACGTTCACACCCAGTGCATGCAGACGCAGCCCCTCAGCCAGGTCCGGTACCAGCACGACGTAGGGGTAGCGGAACCGGTTCAGTTTCTTTATCAGCGCCTCCGTCACCGGGTCGTAGCGGGTTAGCACCACATGCCCATTCGTTTCGGCAGGCAGCTCGCGCGGCACCTGGGCACTCTCCTGCGCCTTCATCCAGGGAGAATAGAAGAAGTTAATGAATGTGAAGGGGAAAAGAATCAGCAGGAACACCATGCCTGACAGCAGCACCACAATAGAAAAAAAGCGTCCGGAGTCGCTGTGGAAGGTAATATCTCCAAATCCCAAAGTAGACATCACCGTGAGGGTCCAGTAGAAGCCGGTGATCCAGCTATGCTGCTGCCCCTCCCGCAGCATGAGCAGGTGAAAGATGACGGTGAAAGCCAGCACCAGGATCAGCAACACCACCAGAAACCGAAACAGGAGCTGTAAGTTGCGGCGCTCGGGGCTGTTACGCAGGAAGAGTATGAGTTGAGTGGGGAGAAACTTCATATGCAGTGTTTACGGTAAAAGTGCCTGTGAAGGATTCTTGAAACCACTACTGCCGCAGGTTGTCCCCTGCTCTCAAGAGATAGATCCGTAACTACTGCACACGACACAATAAAACCCTCTCTGTTAAATGTAATGAAGGTATCAAGTATATATAAATTAACTCATATATATATATATATATATGAGTTAATTCCATTTAAATCCGAACCAAAGACCTACTGCTTGGAAGTGGTACATAACTATGTTCTTCATAGTTACAGATGCTTGCGTACTCTCATTGAATCCTTTATTCCAGCAACTTATTAAGGATATAGCATTGTCTATCAGCCCTTCGTGTGAAAAAACTGAGGTATGTCATGAATCATAAAGCAGTACAGTCTGCCATTGCCATCTTCAAAGGAAGCTTTTACAGGCATGAGATGGGGCAACTACTCCAGCACGTAGAGCAAAAGATGCACCAGGAAGGGCATTAATCCTGCCGCTTAGGCTTTTCCTGTTGCATTATACCGGCCACGCCTGTTGTGTATAAGAATTCTTTGCAGCTTTGATATTGCTGCTGGTATACTGCATTATCAGGATAAGCAGGAAGTATTCTAACTGCAGTAGGGGCAGGACTCATCCCTGCTGCCATGCCCCAGGAAGCCTACTCCTAAAGCATGGCAGCAGCCAAATCGGCACACCGTTCCCGTTGGTCCAGCCAGGGGCTGTGCCCGGCATTTTCCACCACCTCAAAGCGCATGTCCTGTATAGCCGAGGCTTTACGCATACCCGTCACTGGCCTTTCGAAAACATCCCTGTCCCCCCATATGAACCTGACAGGCATTTTCAATTGATGCAGCTGATCGCCTATGTAGAGGTCCTCCCTCCATCATTTCAGTGTCAGCACCCGCTCCAGCAAAGACAGAAACCCAGGTTGAGAACCGGGCAGGAGCTGGCTGTGATAACAATGTCTGAGGTAGTCCTCCGACAGTTTTTCTGCATCGGCAACCAGCAACTGCCGGTGTATACTCCTCACGTTCCGGATGCTGGGCTTGGCGATGGTGCCAGCCAACAGCCGGTTGACCCCTCTCGTCCCCAACAGCCGCAGCACCAAAGGGATCCACCTGTTCATTCCGGCAGGAACTCCCATGAGCAATAGCTTTTTTACCCTTTCTGGGTGTTCCATGGCAAAGCAGATGCTGAAGTACCCCCCCATCGATTGCCCCATGAGCAATGCAGCTTCCAAGCCTGCCGCGTTCATGAAAGAAGATATAAACCCGACGGCGCTTTGCCGGAAAGCAACTCCACGGTAGTTCATGCTATCGGTGAGGCCACAACCCGGACGGTCCACCACAAACAGATGGTACCGCTCCGACAGGGGCTTGAGGATATCTACCCATTCGCTTGAGTGGCTGCCCCCGCCGTGAATCAGGATAAGGGGTTCCCCTGCGCCCAGTTCAAGGTAGTGCACTTGCCTGACAGGCCCGTTCGCAGGTATCAGCTTTGACTGGAACTTTACCCCTCTGTCTTCGAATAATTTATCCCGGCTTTGTTTGTACGCTTCAATTACATCCATAGCAATCAGGGTTGGCCTCTTCCGACAGACGGAAAGGCATGATGATCGCACTCTATATCTTTTAAACGCACACCCTCTGATAAAGTGGCGCTATAGCAGGGGCAGGTAAACAGCAGACACCCTTAAAACCGACTGCTGGAATTGCAGTGACTTATCCGAGGGTTTTGTTAGGCAGCCATTTTCTTTTTTAGTACCAGTCCTTCATACTTGATTGGATAAGCATGAGTCATCCAGTCAAAGGCAGCAACTACAAGAAAACTTTGAGGAGGTGAAGGCAAAGCACTGGCATGTGGAGGAGTGCTGCCGCACCTTTAAACAGGAGTGCCATGCCCAGCACATCTTTGTCAGGCAGACGCTGGCCACACAGTATCAAACCTTCTGTGTGCTGCGGGGTTTCCAGGGACTGACATGGATAGGTCAGGAACGAATTATTGAAGTGCCTATGCCCTGCAGAGAAAACTCTTCCTGTAAGCTCAGAGAGAATACATCTGCAACTATGCGTTACTCCTACCATTGTATACCGTATCCAGCAGTACTCATGAATATTAAACCAGATATAAAAACCACTTCTGGTACTCCAAAGAACATTTCCGCTTTAAAACCGTCCTACTTATGAAGGATTTTAGATGTGTTACTACATCCTTCTATTATGCAAAGACTATTTTTACTTTTTATCACCTGCCTCATCAGCACATGGGGCTATGCTCAATATCCGGAAGAAGACCCTCCTGAGCCAATCCTAAAAATAGGAGGCGCGCTGCGCTTCAACTACAACCTTTCCACCTGGAAAGAAGACCAGCTGGAGCGGGGCGGCGACTTTGGCTATGACGTATTCCGTATCAATGTAGAGTCAGAGTACAAAGGCATTAAGTTGAACGCAGAGTTCAGACATTACTCACAGGCCTTTGGCGGCGCTTTCCTGAAGCAGGGTTGGTTTCAGCATGACTTATCGGAAAGGTCGCAGATACAAGTTGGCCTGAACCAGGTGCCTTTCGGCATTCAGCAGTACAACTCCAACAACTGGTTCTTTAACATCACCTACTATGTAGGTTTCGAGGATGACCATGACATGGGGGTAAAATACATACACGACAGCGGCAGGTGGCAATGGCAGGCAGCCTATTATAAAAGCGCTGAGGAGTTTGTGTTTGGCCTGGCGGAGCCCAGCCCCAACCGCTACTCCTACGATATTACCGGTCGCAACAAAGAGAACAACCAACTGGACTTCAAGCTGGTGCGGCGCCTGGGCGACAGCCTTGCCCATGAACTGGGGGCTTCCCTTCAGGGCGGGCTCCTTTATAACTTGGACACAGAGCAAAATGGCACCAGGTACGCTGCCGCCGTACATTATGAGTACAAACCTGCCTACAGCCCCTGGAATGTAAAGCTACAGGCAATGCTCTACCGCATGAACCCACAATACGCAGCCGGGGAGGACCTGAATTTTGTAGAAATGGGGGCCTACGGCGCGAACTACAACGTGGCCTCCAAAGGTGAAATGTACACCGCCAGTTTAGCCTATCACCTGCCCCTCGACACGCGCCTGCTGCAGGGCATCACCTTCTACAACAACTACGGCTACTACAACAAGCGTGTAAGTGGCTTTGAGAACACCCATATGAACGTGCTGGGTGCCTTGTTCACCGCCGGTCCGATGTACATCTATACCGATGCAGCATTCGGGTATAACCAACCCTGGCTCGGTCCCGAGTGGACAAACGCCCTTGCCTTCGGCACACCCGGAGACACGGACTGGCACTTGCGCTTTAATATAAACATGGGGTATTATTTCTGATTTAAAATTTCTGATTGATGAGTAAAGTAACTAGAAGCGATACAAAGAAGTCACTGGGCCTGGAGGTAAATGGCCCTGTATTTTGGTCATCCATTGTTTTTCTGGTGATCAGCATCGCTTTGGTGCTTATTTTCCGGGAGAGTGCCGAGGCGATATTCAGCGATGTACAGACGGCTGTAACGGCTAACATGAGTTGGCTATTTATACTCAGCGTGAACGTATTTGTAGCTTTTTGCCTGTTTTTGGCCTTCAGCCGATTTGGTGGGATAAGATTAGGCGGCAAGGACGCCAAACCTGAGTTCACCACCTCCGCCTGGTTTGCCATGCTCTTCAGTGCGGGCATGGGAATCGGCTTACTTTTCTGGAGCATTGCTGAGCCAATCAACCATTTCCAGACACCCCCACTTGGGGAGCCTGGCACACCTGCCGCCGCCCGACAAGCCATGAACTATACGTTCCTGCACTGGGGACTACACGCCTGGGCTATTTATGCACTGGTAGCGCTGGCGCTAGCATACTTTACTTACAACCGGCAGCTACCGCTAACAGTGCGCTCTGCCTTCTATCCTTTTCTGGGCGAGCGGATTCATGGTATAGCAGGGCACATTATCGATACGCTGGCTGTAATTGCAACGCTTTTCGGTCTGGCAACTTCATTGGGACTAGGTGTGCAACAGGTGGCTGCAGGACTTAGCCATGTATTTCCAGCCATTGTAAACAACATCACCACCCAGATTATACTTATTGCTGTGATCACCGGTATTGCCACTGTATCTGTGGCAACCGGAGTCGATAAGGGTGTGCGCATCCTGAGTGAGTGGAACATACGCATTGCACTGTTAATACTGGTGGCGGTGCTGGTACTGGGGCCAACTGTTTTTATACTGGGCTCTTACGTGCAGAACATTGGCTCCTACATGGGTAACTTTATGCAGCTCTCGTTCTGGAATGAAGCTTTCTCCTCTAACAACTGGCAGGGCACCTGGACAGTTTTCTACTGGGCCTGGTGGATTTCATGGGCACCATTTGTGGGTATTTTCATTGCGCGGGTATCTAAGGGCAGAACCATCAAGGAGTTTATACTGGGTGTACTCATAGCCCCCTCCCTCCTCTCCTTCCTGTGGATGACCGCTTTCGGCAGCACGGCGCTGCGCGAAACACTGGCCGGCAACACGGCTATTGCCGATGCGGTGGCAGCAGATATTTCCACGGCCTTGTTCATATTCTTTGAACAGCTGCCCTTCTCCACCATATTATCTGTTATTGGAGTGCTGCTGATAGCCGGCTTTTTTGTTACCTCCTCCGACTCCGGTTCGTTGGTGGTGGTAAGCCTTACCTCGGGCGGTAATCCAAATCCTTCAGTGGGCTTGCGTATTTTCTGGGCATTGGCAGGTGGCGCTGTGGCCGCAGTACTCTTGCTTGGCGGGGGCTTACAGGCCCTGCAAACGGCTGTAATCATCACAGGTTTGCCCTTTGCCCTTATTCTGCTCTCGATGTGCTACAGCCTGTACAAGGGGCTAAGCGAAGAGATGGAAGAAGAAAACAAGTTGAATACAGCACAGCAACGGAAAGACTACCAGCAGTTAATGGCTGAGATGCTAGCGAAGCGAGCGACAAAGCAGGAGCACAGCGCATCTGAAAGGAACAGCGCATCTGACGGGAAAAGAGATGTACCACCACCTTCAAAAACTGAACAAAATTTATGATTGCAATAGATGCTATGATGGTCTGCCTGGACCTAAGTGATATAGATGAAAAGCTGGTGGCCTTCACCCGCTCGGTATGTGAGCGCCTGCCGGTGAAAAAGGTGTTTTTTGTCCATAATATAAAGACATCTGAACTGAGCGAGGATTTCCGGGAAACTTTCGGTGATGTGGACCTGAGTCAAGAGGTGGAGGCTAATATCGCCGACATCGTGGCGGAGCATTTTGCCGGGGGCTGCGACCATGAGATACTGGTGAGCGAAGAACCGAATACCGAGGTGATGATGGCTGACCTGGTAAAGCGATATGATGTAAAGCTGACACTGCTTGGCAAACGGATGAGCAATAAAAGCACAGGTGCCCTGGGCACCAAGCTGCTGCGCATCCTGCCCTGCAGCATTCTTGTTTTCCCGGAAACAGCCAGGTTCAATGTAGAGCGGGTGCTGACACCGATAGACTTCTCTGACGCTTCGGTGCACGCGCTGCGGCTTAGCAAAAGCCTTTCGGACCAGCTAGGGCTAAACCTCGAGATTATGCACGTTTATAAACTGCCCACGCAGTACTTCCCGCTGATATCCGAGGAGAAAGCAGTAAAGAAAGCGGAAGAGGTGGTAAATGGAAGGTTCAGGGAGCTTCAGAAACGGCACGGTGAAATAGCCGATGTGCCTTACATCTTAGTTCGTGCCGCCGGAAAAAGCACGGCCGATCGGATCTGCCTGCAGCTTCGCAAAGGAAAGTACGATTTGCTGGTGCTCGGCCTGAAGGGAAGCAACCCCATACCGTCACTCAGCCTGGGCAGCGTGCCAACAAAGATATACAACATGGACATCGACACGCCGCTCTGGCTGGTGTACTCAGAGGAAGTTATTAAGTAAATGCCGGCACAGCAGCCTATCCCTGGCTTGCGGCCGCCATTAGGTTGCTGATTCCGGTCACCACCATATCTACACCAATGGCACCAAGGAAAAAGCCGTTGATGCGCAACAGCAGCTCCATGTTCTTATCGAAGGCGGTCTGCACACTTTTAGAGCGCATGCCGCGGCGGATTTGCTTGAGCCCCATGATAATGATGAAGTTGGAAAGCATGATAAGTGCCAGCGACACCACACCCTGCCACAGTTCTAGCTGATCCGACATCAGAATAGTAAGGGAGATGGTGCCTGCCCCCACCATAAACGGTAGGGCTATCTCAGAGGCCAAATCATGCAGGTCACCTTTTATCTGGATAAAGCCTTTTTTGCCCTGCACAATAAAAATGTAGGCAAAGGAAAAGAGCACGATGCCGCCAAATATCCGGAAAGATTCAAAATTGATGCGAAACACCTTCTGGAATACAACGTCGCCAAAAAGCAAAAAAACCAGAAAAACAAAGAAGGAAATGAAGGTAGCCTTTAGAAAAACAGACCGGAAATCTGCGTCCGATAAATCGTTCATCACAGGTTTCAGGTACAAAAAAAGTGCAAATGGGTTGAGCATAACCAGAAAACTGAAGATGGCTGCTATCATAGTATGATTGTGGGTTTAGTGCCTTCCTTGTTACGGGGCACCGCGAAGATAGATTTTACAGGACTGTCAGACGGTAAGCTTTGCGAAACATTCCGTCTACGCCGTTTTGTTTCAGCAGCAATACGGCGATGACTGAACGAGAAGAAGGCTTAAAGGGGTATCCTCGGGTAGTTCTGCACCTCAACCTCTTCCCCGTTTCTACTGTTGAGCAAGCGGCTAGGCCGGTTGCTTTGCGCCACCTCATGTGCTCTGGCAAGTGCCTGCTCTTCATCCCCAAAAGCCTGTATGAGTTTGTGCTCGTGGTCCAGTAAGCACCATTGTTTCCTGTCCTCGTTCCACTGCACACGGTATGTCTTCTCCCCCAGATTTTTTTTGTTCCGGATTAGGTCCAGTATAATTTTGCCGTCGCTGTAGCTTCCTCCAGGGTAAGGCATCGGCAGTAGCGCAAAGAAGATGTAGTACAGCGAAAAGTAGGTGAACTGATAAGTAGCCAGGTTCGGCTCCAGCCTGTTGTTCTCTATCAGGGATATCACAACCACGGCTGATATAGCATTGAAGAGGGCGCCCCCCGAGAAAATAAGGATGTTGGCTAGGCGTTCATTCCGCTTCAGGTTATCAAAAGAGCAGAGGCCGTACCAGAAGTAGTATTGGCGCACCTCCAGCAAGCCAACCCGGAACAGCACGTCCCCGGTACCAATGGTCACTTTGATGTTCCTGCCCCCCATTAGCCAGGCGAAAAACACGTGCCCCGCCTCATGCACCAACGAAATAACAGGAAGCACAAGGAAAAAGGCCAGAAAGAACTTTGGTAAATCATTTATTCCAAACATAACCCTACCTGTTACGGTAACCAGGAAATGATTTTTGTTTTTCCACTGCTTTTTTTTTCTTGCACAAGAACGTGCGTGTAGTATAAAGTTGAACTCCGCATGCTCCTGCTCTTCAGTATCGGTCATGCAAGAAGAGCCGTTGCGACAGCGCATAAATTAGAGAAATGAAGTAGAACAAGTACTGAGCAGAACCAATATTATTGAACAGGAAAGGCTCAAGGTGATGAGGAGCCTGGCAATCTCTTGTTGAAAAAAGGCGACTCCTGATAATCGGAAGCTATGTTTTATGCACATAAAAAAAGCACTTACAAGTTTTACCCTATAAGTGCTTGATAGTGATCCCGTTTGGAATCATTATTTTTTAGTTAAATAGCTGGTTATCAGGCAATTGAATTCTTGGTGTGACGCAATTTGTAACTGTAATTTTTCTATTTCCTGCTATAGACAGCACCTAAGAGCCTGTTACCTTCGCAAATTACAAGGTCTGCAATATATCACCAGACTGCTAGGATTCCATTTACTTTCTCCTATCGTGTATGTTACAAATAACCTCTCCTTTGAAGTACCCATTCGCAAAGATCAGGTTGCGGTGTTGGGAGTTTAAATTTATAAACTATTCAAACTCCCTCCTCTGAATATTCATCTATGTTTATAGGCTGGAGATAAGATGGTTCTGCCATTTGAATGGTGCTTACTTGTAAATATGATTTAATCTGGCTAACAATTTTAGCCTCCTATGTTGTACTACCAATTTCATACTGTATTCCTATAAAGATGTCTTCTACCATATCGGTAATTCGTAGTTCCGTAGGATCAAACCTTAAAGTCCATTCACCAATTGGGGAGCCTGAAAGTCTGGAAAAGATTGCCTGTGGCAATCCTCCCCAAGCAGGTTCCACTACCGATGAATCAACCGACAGTGCAACAGAGGGAGCTGTAATTGGGAGTGGAAGAGGTCCTTGTCCCAACTGAATATTTTTTCCATTGAATTGAAGGATGTTATCTTTTTCTTTCGTCTTTACTACAATATTTACTTCCTGAACCATAAGGCTCTCCCCCGCAGGAAGTATGGGAAGTGCCTGTTTTCAATTCTTAACCTGGTTTCATGCATTGTTTCGCCTGCTGCAGGATGAATGAAGCGATGGAACTGTGAAGAAAACTCCTGTTTTAGACTAATTAGTCGAGTGAGAGGTGTATTAGAGCCTGCTAAACCATCCTCCAATGTTTAATCGAAATTAATTTCTCCAATAAATTATATAATGATTTAACTAATAAACCGGCACACTGCCATGTTCAGGCTGCAGAACAGCAGCCTACCTCTGGAAGTGACAGCATAAAACAACTGAGCCTACTCCAGTCCGTCTAGGGCAAAAACATGTAAATGACAGGGCCTGCACCCGATACTTCTTTCTGGTAATGACCTTGATACTTGTTCCTCCACCAGCCTGACCACATACATGCACTCCAGCCTGTGCTCAGATTGTCTTGATTCTATCGACCTCAGCAGCACTGGGCATACCTCATGATGCTAAGTTATTTTAAGATTACTTAAAGCTTCTTTTGATAAACTTTAACTATGATTATAAACAATTGTGACCTTTCTTCGTAGCCTGTAGGTTAGCGTTTTTCGAGTTAATTCAACTTAAAGGCATGCCTTGAGGAGTGTTAGATGATTAAAATAGACCAATTACATATAAGGAAGATTCTTAAAAGAAGTAGCTAAGAGCATCAATATTGCCTGGTGAAGCCAAGCCATAAAACCAATCAAAGTCTAAGTGCCTATGAGGTTTAACAAACTAACAGTGTTTTCAAATTCCATAATTAATTTGAAGAATCAGTACCTACTAAGTTCAGTATCAAAGTAGAAACCATACTTAAGCCTCTGCCGACGTAAACAGCTTGTCTTCTGATGAGCACCTGCTTCTCATATCTTAGCATTGCAACTTCGTTCACAAAAATCAACCTCCATTATCTCATGTCCACTTTACCTGTTCTTCCAATTTCATAAACAGCCTCTTTGAAACTTCGCCCCTGAATGATAAACATCAATAAGCCCTTTCTCCCCCCCAAAGAAGAGTATGACCACTACCTGAAGGGTATATGGAACAGGGTGTGGCTGACAAACAATGGACCGCTGGTAAACGAGCTGGAGCTCAGTCTTAAAGAATATTTAGGCGTTCCACACCTGTTCTTTGTTAGCAACGGCACAATTGCTATTCAGATAGCCATAAAGGCACTGAAGCTGAAAGGTGAAATTATCACCACCCCGTTTTCTTTCGTGGCTACCACCAGCAGCATTGTATGGGAAGGCTGCAAGCCCGTGTTTGTGGACATTGACCCTGCCACCTACAACATAGACCCAAGCCTAATTGAGGCGGCTGTTACGAGCGATACCAGTGCCATTCTTGCTACCCATGTCTTTGGTAACCCCTGCGCGGTAGGAGAAATAGAAGCTGTTGCTGCAAAGCATAACCTGAGGGTGATTTATGATGCCGCACATGCCTTCGGGACTAGCTATAAGGGGAAACCAGTGGTGCGGCATGGTGATGTGAGCACGCTTAGTTTCCATTCAACCAAGCTGTTCCACACCATTGAAGGAGGCGCTATCGTTACCCACGATCCTGCTATTGCCAAGGAGATCGCCCACATGCGCAATTTCGGATACAATGGCCCGGAAAAATTCTATGGGGTGGGGATTAACGGGAAGAACAGTGAGTTCCATGCCGCCATGGGCTTGTGTAACCTGAAATACGTCAACCAGATTCTTGAGCGCAGGAAGCAGCTGTCCGAGGAGTATAACCGTATGCTAAAGCCTCTGAAGGTTGGCAGGCCTTTCCTTAGCCCGGAAGCAGGCTTCAATTATGCTTACTACCCTGTCCTGTTCGAGACGGAGGAGACTGTGAGGAAAATAATCAGGGCTTTACATGGCATTTATGTTTACCCAAGGCGGTACTTCTATCCTTCCCTGGAGACGCTGAATTATGTAGAGCCCAACCAGGAGGTTAAAGTGTCAAGTGAAGTCTCGGCTAGGGTTTTGTGCTTGCCTTTGTACCACGATTTATCGATAGAAGAAGTTAAAATGATTTGTAGAGCCATACTAAGAGCTCAAAATTATTAAAAGCAAATGCTGGAGTAGGTAAAGGGGAGACTGGTATCAGTTCATCTCCTGGTTTTGCCTCTCTGCTCTAGGTGTTTGTCTTTACGCCATGAAAGACACCAGTTTAAAGGGCAAAGCTGCCTCAGGTTTTGTGTGGATGACAGGAGAGCGCCTTGGCAACATGCTCGGCGACTTTATCATATCTGTGTTCCTGGCCCGGCTCCTTGCGCCCAGTGAGTTCGGTCTGATTGCGATGGTCGGTGTTTTTATAGCATTCCTAAGCCCTTTCGTTGATGCTGGCCTGGGTAGCGCTTTGATGAGAAAGAAAGACGCAACCGCCGCGGACTATGCTACTGTTTTCTGGAGCAACGTAGCATTATCATCGGCCACTTACCTTGTAATCTTCCTCTGTGCACCTCTGGTTGCCGGGTTCTATGGGGAACCAGCGTTAACCCAGATAGTCAGGGTACTGGGACTGGTGCTAATCGTCAACTCCCTGAACATAGTTCAGAACATCAGATTAGCAAAAGCGCTTGACTTCCGCAGTATAAGCTTCCGCTCTTTGACAAGCAACATTATATCAGGGGCAGTCGGGCTGTACCTGGCCTACAGTGGGTGGAGCTACTGGGCGCTTGTTGTCCGGCAGTTGGTAAACGCTGTCATTGCCACCGTTCTATACTGGTCCCTGGGCGCATGGCTTCCCTCCTTGAGGTTCTCGAAGGACTCGTTCAAAGATTTTTTCGGGTTTGGCTCCAAGCTACTCCTCTCCAGCCTGCTGAACACAGGGTTTGGGAACCTCTATCCCTTGATGATAGGCAAGTTCTACGCAGCCTCCTCCCTAGGCTACTATAACAGGGCCGTCACGCTGAAGGATATTCCGCAGACATTGATTTCCCAGGTAACAGGCAAAGTATCCTATCCAGTCCTGGTTGAACTCCAGGATAGCCCTCCCAAGTTGAAAGATGCCTGTAGGCGCCTGATGCAGGTAATCTCCTTTGTTTATTTCCCCATGCTAATGGGCCTGATGGGCATCAGTGAAAGCCTGGTACTCGTCCTGCTCACGGAAAAATGGGCGGAGGCAATCCCTATGCTGAAAGCACTTACTTTCGTGGGCCTTCTCTACCCGATACACTCGCTGAACCTCAACATCCTAACACTCAAGAAGAGGTCGGACCTGTTCCTTTACCTGGAGATTTTCAAAAAAGCCCTTACGGTCATTGCCGTTCTGATCACTTTCAGATGGGGGATTATGGGTCTGATATACGGCCAGGTGGCCCAATCTTTCCTGTCCCTCCTCATCAATACCCATTACTCCAACAAGTTTATTGGCTATAGCATGACGCAGCAGTTAAAGGATATTCTTCCAAACTTCGTGGCAGCCTTGAGCATGGGGCTACTGGTGATGTGGGGTAGTGAGGCCTTGGGTATTTATACCTGGTGGGGGCTATTGCTGTGGCCTTCGCTGGGCACCCTTTTTTACCTGGCCGTCAGTGCTGCTTTCAACAGGAAAGACCTCCTCTACCTATACAATTTCTCAATGCAGCGGTACAGGTTGGGAAGAACTTAGGGTGTAGGTGCTATGGCAGGCAAACCATCTCTATAGCAGAATGAAACGTAGTGTTGCTAAGAATGGGAATACTTAAGAAACATAACAATTGACCTTGCCCCGGCAAGCAGGAAACAAAGAGTCAACTTCAAGGAAATTAAACCCGTAAAAGCGCCTTACCCCGGATACGCAATGAAAATCGCCATCATGCAGCCGTACGTGTTCCCCTATATAGGTTATTTCCAGATGCTCCAGGCTGTCGACTTGTTCGTCTTGTACGATGATGTTCAGTACACAAAGAAAGGTTGGATAAACAGGAACCGCATCCTGTTGAACGGTTCTGCACACACGTTTACCATACCCTGTTTGAACCCAAGCCAAAACAAGCTCATCAAAGACATCAGCGTTGACTGGTCGAGTAAAGAAACGCGGAAATTGCGCGCAACCATAGAAACTGCCTATTGCAAAGCTCCTTATTTTGAGGAAGTGTACCCACTTCTAGAGGCAGTGCTTCAAAACAAAGCGCAGGAAACTATTGCAGATTTAGCCACAGAAAGCATCAAGCAGGTTTGCTCCTACCTAGGTCTTACAACCTCCATCAAAAGAAGCTCACAGGCCAATTACGCTAACCATGAGCTGAGAAGGGAAGACAGGCTGGTTGATATCGTGCTAAAAGAGAATGGCAACGAATATATCAATGCCATAGGAGGCAGAGAATTATACACCAAAGCTTCCTTTGCCCGGCATGGTATACAGCTGCACTTTATTCAATCTATGCCCATTTCTTACCCACAGCCTAACGGTGAGTTTGTCCCGTGGCTGTCAATGGTTGACGTACTGATGTTCAATGATAAAGACACAATCGCCACATATTTAAAATCATATAAACTACTATGAAAAAAGTTCTGATACTGGGCGGACAGGGCAATGCCTCTGTTATTGCCAATGCGATAATGGATGCAAACAAGAGAGGGGCCAATGAATACCAATTCACCGGGTATATTAATGACAGGGACAATGCGGAGGAAATAGAGGGATATCCTGTAAAAGGCGGTTTGGGGGATATCCCCAGGTTTATAGATGAAGGTTACTATTTCCTAAACACCATTTATAAAATAGACGGGCAAAGAGAAAGGATCCAGCTTTTTGACTCACTGAATATACCAGATGAACGCCTGGCGGTATTTGTTCACCCTACTGCCTATATAGCGGCAAACGTTGAGTTTGGCCCTGGAAGCGTCGTCATGCCGAATGCCATCATATCCACGAGCGTTAAGCTAGGCAAATGTGCCCGTGTCATGATTGGTGCCATTATCAGCCACAACTGTACGATAGGGGCACATACTTTTGTTGCCGCCGGCTCCTGCTCGGGCTCCAACCTGAAGGTGGGTGAGGGAGTCCACATCAGCATGAACTGCACCATAAGGGAGTTCTTAACCATAGGCAACTACTCCACACTTGCCATGGGAAGTGTGTTACTGAAAGATATGGGGGAGCTGGAAATCTGGGCTGGCAACCCGGCCAAGCTTTTGAGGAATGCTCAATGAAGGAGAAAATGATAGAGAACCCACTTGTAAGCGCAAGAATCATAACCTATAACCACGCCAGTTACATCAGAGAGTGCCTGGAAGGGGTTTTTATGCAGGAGACAAACTTCCCCTTTGAGGTTGTCATTGGAGAGGACTGCAGCACCGATGAAACCAGGGTGATTTGTGAAGAATACAAGGCTAAGTACCCGGATAGGGTAAACTTACTGGCGTCTGGTAAAAATATAGGGGCACAGGAAAACGCAAAGAGAACAAGGGAAGCCTGCAGAGGCAAATACATTGCCCTGTGTGAAGGCGATGACTATTGGACAGACCCGTTGAAGCTCCAAAAGCAGGTGGATTTTCTGGAAGGGAACAGTGCCTATGCCATGTGCTTTCATAACAGCTCCGTGAAATTTGAGCATGAGCCAGACAGGGAGCCTGAGCTGTTCAAAGAGTACGCCAAGGACACCTACGAAATTACAGACTTGTTTGGGAAATGGCTGGTTCCCACGGCCTCTGTCATGTTCAGGAGAAACCTGATTGTAGACTACCCGGAGTGGCTAAGGAGAGCCGTAGTGGGAGACACTCCCTTTTTCATTCTCCTTGCCTCGCACGGCAAGCTCAAACTATTGCCTGGTGTCATGAGTGTATACCGCAGGCACAGGCAAGGTACCACCAATTTCCTGAATGGCTACAGGTACTGGGAACGGATGATAGAGCTTTACACCAGTATCGACCGGCACTTCGACTACAGGTACAAAAAGGAGATATACCCGGTGCTGGAGTGGTTTCATTACAAACTGACACGGGTAGCCATTGAAAACAGAGACTACAAAAAGTACAGGGAGTATGCGAAGCTGTGCTTTAAGCTGAACAAAGACCTGCTGTTCCAGTACCGGTATTTCGGGATGTTTATTGTTTCCATCAGCCCTGTCAACTTTTACATTTACTATAAGCTGAAGTCATAACTAGTAGCGAGTAAAAGAGGCAGCATATCCTGTTTCAATAACCTACCCTGAAAATATGAAAAACATCATTTTGCTGTCTTACGAACGAGAAGCTGACTATAGAATGGCAGTTTTCGCTGTTCTGAGCTTTTGGGCCTGGTTCAGCGGCAAAAAATCGGATGTTCGCATTTTCATCTTTACGGATAATCCCGGGTTTTTCTACCCTCTGCTTTCTGATTTCCCTATAGAGTATGAATATCTTTCCGCTTCAAAGTTAGAATCTATGCTGGGAGGGATGGATTACATACACCGGCGGAAAATAGCTGTTGTCGACGAGGTATTTCAGCGCTTTCCTTCTGATGATCTGGTTTTTCTGGATTCAGATATTTTTTTCATGTCTGACGCTTTACCCTGGCTTGAAAGTTTTGCTCCCGGAAAGTCGTACATGCACCTGGCAGAGCACACTTTCGAGGGAGCAGTCAGGCACAATGCCTCCTTCAATCACGAGCATTATCCAATAGCACTTATCAAACTGATAGAGAGTAAAACTTTCACAGTTAGAAAAAAGGTAAAGAGCTTTCATAAAAAGCAGGTTTACTGGAATTCCGGAGTGCTTGGTTTAACAAAGGAAAGCGCCCCTCTCTTACCCGATGTCTTTACACTTAACGATGAGTTTTACAGCGCTACCCGTTGGCATATAAGTGAGCAGCTGGCTTTTTCCCTGGTGCTACAGACTGCAACTCAGATTTTGCCCTGCGACCAGTATATTTTGCATTATTGGGGCCAGCGCCAGAAAAAATTTATTGACAAGATCCTCTTGTCGGTATATAATGATGGTTTTACCTGCCTGGATTTAGAGAATAAGCTGGCAACTGTTAAAAAGCTATCCCTTCGGTTTCCAAAGCTCATACAGGCAGACAAGCTGAAAGAACGCTCTATCGATGCATTCTCCAGGAACTGTTTCCTTTCAGGATGCAAGAATGCTTTGTATGGCTTGGCAAAGACTCCCTTTGATTTCAATTTTTTAAGGGAACTCGTGTCCGTGGCACAGCAAAAATTTATGAGAGGGGGAAATAATAAAGAAGCAGAGGCAATGCATGATTTCTTCAGTAGCACCGAAGAAGCTTACCAGAGTCAAGAGGAGCACATTGATAGTGACTCCGCACACCGTAAAGCCAAGTAAGTTAACTGCCACTGGCAACCCCCAGATCAGTCTGCTCTACAGGTGGTCCTGTTGAACATAAGAGGCGTTATAGAACGAGAAGCACTATTCTGTTTAACAGGACCTGTTTCAAGACATTGTACTACACTGAATGCTCAGGTGCTCGGATACCTCTCCTAGTAATAGCCCAGCTGACGGAAGACGAACTGGTGGGGTCTCTGCCCCTAAAGAGAGGGGGCGTTATCGGGGGGAGTTTGTGAGAGCAGCCAACCTTTGACTTCACCATTGGTCAGGAAGAAGTCCATGGTGATGACATGGGCAAGATCAGGGTTGTGTAGCACCATGGACTTTGTTTGGTAACTGGACATCAGATCATAGTTGTTGATGTTCACCACAAAGGCCACCCGATAGCGGTTCCGCCTGCTGAGAGACGGGAAGAGCTCATTTATCAGCCAGTTCTGGTCTGCCATTTCCATGTAGTACAGTTTTTGCATGTCGCAAAGCCATGCCGTCAGATGGGATGAAGCGGCGTGGCGGGCCGCCTCTAAAAGCAGGTTCCTTAGAGGCTGCTCGCTGCAGTGGGTGGACCAATAGACCTGTACCAAGTGGTTTTCCCTGTCACACTGAACCTCTCCGTACTCATCTGAATATACCTAAACCAAAGCCATGGCTTTGCATGTTGAGACGCCTCTATTCAATTGTATACTATCATTATACGAATGAAGTGTTTGCCTGAAAGGCGCTGCCACAAAAGGGGAAGCACTGTGTAAGAATGCTTTAGCTACTTATATGTTATCAAGAAGTACAATTGTAAAATTTGCAAGAGGTGAGCATGAAACTTAAACGAGCTTGTGGAATGGTACGCCTCGTGATACACCGTGAACAAAGAATACTTTGGCACCGGGCATGGCTTGTTTGGCCAGTGGGAAAGGAGGAAGTAGAATATAACAAGGCACCTCCCCGTCATTCACCTGCTAGCAGCCACTCCTCGGCGCTATCCACATCGTGGAAGGTCCTCATCCGGATGCCGCCTAGGAAGATTGGCTTAGACCGGCTGCAGAGCTGCTCCAGGATGGTCTGCAGAAACAGGTCCTCCGACAAGACGATGGCCGCCCGCCTGAGCTTGGTCCGGGCCAGCAGCGGGTAGAGCACCTCTAACATCCACGCCTGGTCACTAAGAGTAGGCAGATAATGCCTGGAGGAATGGTGGAGCCAGCAGCGGGCCCTATGCACCCGCACAGGTGCAGCATGCCCTCCCGGTAGCATTCGCTTTCTACGGTTTTCAGCCACCTGCTTTGGAACAGAGCCAAGCCCGGTTCAAAGCTGTAGGAGACGCAATCATGAATCACCTGCACGTGCATAGGCGAAGGTAGTTTAGGGTTAAAAAATTAGAAATCCAGCTCACAAGCCTGCTCCCGGAGGTAAAGAAGAGGGGGGTGTAGGCAGGGTGATGCACCTACAGGACCAGGGAATGTTGCCGGAGCCTCTTTCCGGTTCCCGGCACAGCGCACGCAGGCACCTCCACGAGGCCCTTCTCTTCCCGCAGCCTGCCCTGCCGGTGCAGGCTAGCGTCCTCCTCAGCAAGGCAGCGATGGTAACAGGTACTTAGCAGCTTCGAACGCCCCCTGCTTCCTACCTCAACTTTGCTTATATAGTCATAGATATAGTACGGCTTTCACACCTCAGGTGATACCGTGTTGTTACTTAAATAAACTCAGAAAACTACTTAAAATGCAATACGTGCTACTACTGGTAAGGCACAGGGACTGAGTCGATTCAATATGATCCAGCTGCTTTGGCTTCACCGAACGGAGGCATCAGCAGGCTGAACAAAAGCCGCTTATAGCAGGAAGAGTTATGCAAGCAAATAGAAGATTTGCCTAAAATCAACTTATATTCTTCTGATAACTAGTTTTATGTTGAGTAGAACTGGCGACATGAGCCCGCTTTCTTATTTCTGAATTGTGCCTGCTTGGAAAAGCCGGAATGGTCCTGCATACAGACGGATTCACCACACGGGCTGTAACCTGGCGAGTTTGGGAACGTCAGAGAAGACGCCAGCACGCTTCGGGCTCGATTCTCAGAAACCCATTCAGCTTACACCTTGTCTCCTTATCTTTAGCCTCTGGGCTACTATACCTTGCCTACATAAGTCCGATTCCACTACCCAGCAAGCCGAGCAGAGCCGCCAGCAGCTGCACGGCATCTTAATGCAGGCCCCGGCTATGATTTGCATCTTCGAGGGGCCGCAGCACGTCTTCAAGCTGGTCAACCCGCCCTACCAGCGGCTGGAGGGCGAGCGCCCGCTGCTGGGCAGGCCCATAGCCGAGGCCATACCCGAGCAGCCGGGCTAGCCTTTCTTCGGGCTGCTGGACTGAGTGTTCCGCCCTGGCGAGAGCTTCCACGCCCACGAGATGCTGGTGCAGCTCGACCACGACAACTCCGGCGGCCGCCTGGGCCAAAACTACTATAACTTCACCTATCAGGCCACGCGCAACCCGGCAGGCGAGGTGGACGGCATCCTGGTGTTCGCCTATGAAGTGACGGCGCAGGTTCGGGCCCGGCAGCAGGTGGAGCAGCTCAACGAGGAGCTGGAAGCCCGCGTAGCCGAGCATACTAGGGAGGTGCAAAGCGCCCAGGCTGAAGCCGAACGGCAGCGGCTGCGGCTGCAGCGTTTGTTTATGCAGGCGCCGGCCGCGATTTGCATCCTTGACGGCCTGACCTGGTATACGAGTTGGTCAACCCAAGCTACCAGCAACTGTTTCCCGGCCGCCAACTGTTGGGCAGGCCCATCAAGGAGGCCTTGCCGGAAATAGAGGGCAATGATCTTTTTAATCACCTTCATACCTCAAATCATCTTCCCCGGAACCTATTCTCCCTTCCCCCCGCAACGGAAAGTAGACGAAGTAGATGTTGCCAGACCCGAGAATTGTTCAATTTAAGTAGTAGCACCTGCAATCTCAGTATTTTACTCCATGACGTTCTGTAATAATCCGGCAGCAACAAAAGGACAAGTGCCGTAAGGTCGTACATGTCTTTTTTGTATAAACACATCATGAAAGTGGAGGTAAAGCACCTGAGTGCGTTTGAAGTCGCTCAGTGCCTGTTCTACCTTCACGCTCTGAACATATAGGACCCTGACCTGCACCGGGTATGCCAGCGGCTACGGGAGGAGTTAAAGGATAGGCTGCGGGAGTTGCGGAACGAGTAAAAGAAACTGAGAGGAAGAATGAATGCGCTTGTTTCAACACAGTTCATGAAATATCTTATAAGATTGCCCATAAACCTGTTTATGATAAACGGGGCAGCCTCTCTCTACTAGGGGCACTACCAGAGCGAAGGAACCAAGCTGCAGGTGCCTTTCACAAAAACCTGGACAGCTTCCCCAGGGTCAGGGGCTTTTCTATAAAATCAATGACCGGGTATTCTTTTGCCTTAGCCACATCCAAAGCATGCGTGGAGGAGCTAAGCAGTACGATCCGGATGCGGCGCAGTTCAGGTCAGCCGAGTTTTGCAGCGCCTCTAAAAACCCGAAGCCGTCCAGGACCGGCATATGGATATCCAGCAGAATCAACACCGGGCACTGCGTACGCTGGCACACCTCCCTGACGATATCCAAGGCTTCCCGGCCATGGCAGGAGGTGAGCAAATTTACTTTTAGCTGTTATAAACAGTCTTGACGAATTCTGGGCCAGAAATCCAAAATACAAGAAAGAGCTGATTGATTTGATAAATAAAAGTAAAGAAGAAACAGAGAATGAGGGAGGGCGTTAAAACAAGCTTTGACGGTTAAACGAGAGGTAAAGCTATTATAAAGTAAATCTAATTGATTAGTCTTTCTGGTCTGGTCGAAGTAAAAGAAGTGTAACTATTCCCATTAGGATAATTAATCCGACATTAATTCCCAGCAATCCAAAGCCGCCTATTGCACGTTGCGGATCTTGCGTTAAGAGACACACTCCTCCAGCTGCTGCGGCTGGCACAAGTGCCAAGGCAGCCACTACTCCTACCAAGGTGTCAGTTGTTTGCTTGGCTAACGCAAAGGTACCAGCAACACCAGCCGCAAAGGCTGCAGCTACACTGTACCAACCGGGACGGACCCGCTCTTCCAATAGTGGTTTATCAAGTAGGTTTGTTTCCGGTGGAATCACGTTGGTTACATTCAACAACCAGGTAATTAACATTGCAGCCAATGTTGAGACAAGTAATCCAACAGTTGCTATCCAGATTCCCCGCCAAACCAGCCCTGGCTGCCTTCCAACAATAGCAAAGGCAATTAAGGCAAGGGGAGCAAAGGCAGGTGCAATAACCATAGAACCAATCAAAATGGGTACAGAGGAAGTAAGGAGTGCTACTGCCGCGAGAATTCCTGCCATTGCCATAAAAACCAAGTATGACATACTAAACTCCGCCTGTTTGGCGATTCGGAGTACTGTCTCTCCTGATACGAATTTTCGAATTTTCACTACCATAGCCATCAATCAATAATATATCAATGTACCCTGCTTTGTTTTACTTTTTCACAACATTACCGGTATTAGGTAAGAAGCTGAAACTGTTACACCTCTATAACAGAAGAAGGAAAAATAAATCAGTGCTTCAGGTTTTGATTCTAACCATTGGCATCCCAAATTGAAGCTGTCTCAGCCTAGCCTTTAGTTTTGTATTCCTGCTTTTACCCTTAAACGAACAGTTACAGAAAAAAATAGAAGCATTTTTGAAAAGGCTGTCACACAGGAGAGCGGTGCCACCATATCTCCATCGTGTAGAGCAGCGGAAAGCTGAAGCCAAGCCCTGCGCATACTCCTTCAGGGAATCCTTTACTGGTCCGCCCGTAGAGAATCTTTGCGCCATGTCTTCTGGTTTATGTTATACCTTGACTGAAAGTAAAGCAGGCAACTTGTACCGCAGGCAACGTGCACAGCATAGTTCATTGTCGGGTCTTATATCGGCTCAGGATGCTGTAAAGGGATAGCACCTTCGTACATCGACACACCTCTACCAGCAGCAATATTCATTATAACCAAGACTAAGGACCATAATATACCTCTTGCCGTGGCCGGTTGGTGTAGGGTGTCCGATGACCTTTGACTTGTTCTCAACCCTGGCAGAAGTAAAAGCAAAGTACCCGTGACCACGAGAGATGCGTCCCCTCAAACAGCATGGAAAACTCCCACTGATGCCTGCTTGATAAAGTTCATGAGTGTAATATCCAAATTGGCAAAAGGAACTCCATACAGCGGTCTTTTAGTAGGTATCACATTCACAGCAAAATCAGTATGTAGTGCAAGTGCCATTAGTACAGTGCCCCGAAACAGTAGTTATATTTCTTCTTTGCACCGGGAAACATTCTAAAAGCACGTATAGATGAAAGTGTAAAATCTGCATTTGGCTGTAGAACAAAGGAGCTAAGCATCCTTAGTATAAGAAGCTTACGCTCCTTTAAGCTGTTTTATTTAGCCTCAACTCGTTTCTACATAAACCACAGAAAGGGAGGTTGAGACATGCTGCTTTTTTACTGGTATATAAAACATTAACTAAAGCGTCAGCGATATGAGCGACACCAGAAAGTTTTTCTTCTACCTCCTGATACTACTCGGAACACTGCTTATTCTGGCCACACTCGGCTCTCTTGTAGCAGACGAGCAGTGGTGGTGGGTCAAGGTTCTTGACTTCC
Source organism: Pontibacter toksunensis (assembly GCF_042686245.1). Lineage (NCBI taxonomy): Bacteria > Pseudomonadati > Bacteroidota > Cytophagia > Cytophagales > Hymenobacteraceae > Pontibacter > Pontibacter toksunensis. The sequence continues at coordinate 196,348 of NZ_JBHUOX010000010.1, forward strand.
CCCGTATTCAGGTGCTGATTGCACTGGTAATGGTGCTGGTTCTTTTCCTGCTTGTGCAAAAGGACAGAGACAGACACATGGATGAGGACAGATACATAACTAGAGACAGAGAGGATAAGGGAGGAATCTGGAAAGCTTCGTTTATAGTGGGGCTGGTCGCAGCGGTTGTGTTACAGTGTATCTATCTGTACCCCTATACCGGAATGGCGGAAGAGCAGGTGGGTTCTGTTGCTGAAGAGGCGGCAGACCCGGACGCTACAGTAAGTGTGCTGGTGGTTAACGTGAAAATGCATAACCGGGAGTCCGTCGGTCTTTTGAGAATGATAGATGAGCTAAACCCTGATGTTGTGCTTGCCATAGAACCAAACGCATGGTGGGAGGATGTCCTGGAGCCTGTTGATGAGAAGTACGCCTACGGAATGGAACACCCCCTGGGCAATACCTATGGCATGATACTATACTCAAAGTTCCCTTTGCGGGACCCTGAGATACTCTTCTTGTCCACCGACAGTGTCCCCTCCTTTCACACGGGACTTGAGCTACCCGGTGGACGAACTGTTAAATTTCATGGCGTACACCCCACTACCCCTTTCCCAAGTGGCCCCGGCACAGTGGAAGACAGGGAGGTGGCCCTTGTAAAGGTTGGGCAGATGGTGACCAATACCGCTGTACCGGCTATTGTGGCAGGAGATTTCAATGATGTGTCCTGGGCGCAGCGCGAAAGGCTGTTTGACGGGGCCGGCCTGCTGCATGATACACGGGTTGGGCGCGGCATTTACCCTACTTTCGGCGCAAAGAACCCAATCATGCGCTGGCCCCTGGATTACGTCTATGTCACAGAAGACTTTGGCGTTGTAGCGCTGGAGCGGTTGCCGGACTTCGGCTCCGACCATTTTCCTTTCTATGCCAAGTTGAGCTTAAAGCCATAAGAACAGAAAAAGCCTCCTTCATGGTCAAGCTGCACAATGGTATGACGCAGCAACGGGCTAGCAGGCGCCTATACAGGACATGCGGTTCTTCTTCAAATCCTACACTCCATCTCCAGGCAGTAGGCGCGGTTTGCGCTATAACAGCTGTTATGGTAAGCACAAGATTCTTGTCTGTAAAACATCTCAAAACTCCCACGTTTTCGGGACATCACACACGTTAGGTAATTGCAATGTGCTAAAGCTGTAAAATTCAGCGAGCCTGGTTCTCCACCGGTAGAGGGTAAAACGAATCCGCTTAAAAAGAGTACACATGGTGATACCCTACCCGCGCACAAAGCTATTTTTACTCTTTATATACTTATGAAAACTAAAGTTTACATATCCGCTCTTGCCAGTCTTTTTCTGTTCCTGGCGATTCAGACAGGCTGCACCTCCTCCGGGGGGAAAAAAGCTGGAAACACAGGAACTGACGCTACCGCCAACGCTGGAATCCAGGACCAGCCAAACAACACAAAAGGAGTCGCTGAAACCTCCGGCACACCCGAGACCACGCGAAAGGTAAGGCCGGAGGACGTAGTCCTGCCGGAAGGGTTGAAGATTGAGGCCGTGTCGCAGGGGCTGACTTACCCTGTGGACGTTACCTTTGATGACGAGGGAAGCGTCTACATCGCCGAGGCCGGAGGCCACACCTACGGCACAAAGCCAGAGAAGGCACCAGGCGCCCGCATCATGAGGCTCACGGAGGCAGGGACATGGGAAGTGGTGTATGACAAGGTGGTGCCGGTGGATGTGATAAAGAACGTCTCCTTCCCGACAAAGGGGAAACTTCCCGAGGGGCTGATTCCCCCTGTTACAGGCGTCACGCACCATGAGGGGAAGCTATACATCTCCCACAGGTCCCGCTACTCCACTTATGACCTTCAGACAGGCGAGTTCAAGACCATCGTCGATGGGCTTCCCTCCTGGGGGGAGTTCCTGAATGCAAAGCCTGTCTTCAAAGACGGGAGGATGTACTTCTTCCTGTCCACTCAGGGTAACACCGGCGTGCCGGAAAAGCACTGGACAAGCGTGATGGACATCTTCAACAAACCGCAGGCCCGCGAGATACCGGGGGAGGATGTGGTGCTGACGGGGCTGAATTACTGGGTGCCCACAAAGGGAATGAAGAGTGTTACCAAGGACTCTGTGCTGACAGGGGTTTATGTCTCTTTAGGCACGGAGACAGAGTACGGGCAGGTGATAGAGGGGCAGGAGATCTGCAACGGGGCTTTCTACAGCGTGAACCCTGACGGGACGGACTTGAAGAGGATAGCCTGGGGGTTCCGCTCAAGCTTTGGGTACCGTTTCTCACCCGACGGAAGGCTCATCACCACCATGAACAGCGCCAACCCCATGCCCCCGCGCGGGCTCTACTTTGACTATGAGCAGGTGTACGAGGTGAAGGAGGGGGAATGGTATGGCTGGCCGGACTTCTACAGCGGCATCCCCATCACAGATGAGCGCTTTGAGTACAAAGACGAGGTGCGGAAGTTTGCCCTGACCGAGGAAACGCACCGTAAGCTTTTGAAGGGAAAGGAGAGACCTATTCAGCCTATCGCGCTACTGCCAGTACATAGCGCGGCCGAGGGAATGGTGTTCGGGAGGGAAGGCTTCGGGGTAGCGGAAAGCGATATATTGGTCGCAGAGTTCGGGGCCATCATCCCTTTCTTCAAGGGAGAGAAGTACCACCCCAACTTCCCCAAGGAGGTGCCTACGGCAGAAGAGAATGCGCCTCCCGGCGTTTCCTATGACTGGCCCGGCTTCAAGGTGCAGCGGGTAGAACTGAGCACGGGCAAGGCGTACGACTACATTTACAACGAAAGCAGGGTCCCCGCCTCTGCCACTCAAAACGCCGGTGGACTGGAGCGCCCTATTCAGCTGGAGTGGAGCCGGAACGGAGATCTTTACATCGTGGACTTCGGGATAGTGGAGTTCAACTCCAGCGGCATGAGCGCCCATCCTTTTACAGGGGTGCTCTGGAAGGTCAGCAAGAAGTGAGGACACACTTCATAAGGCCAGAACCTTTGTCTGCGCGTTGACATAGTTTAAGGTGGAGAAGTCAGTCCCGTTGTCCGCAACTTTTACACCCGAGAGTGCTCCGACTGCCAGACAAGTTTTGTCGTTGAGCTTAAAGCCTTTCTGCACCATAGTCAAAGGTGACGTCGCTCATGGTTACTCCTCCCTGAAAGTTCCCCCCAAACCCGTAAGTGACGATGTTTGCCAGTTGGATGATATCCTTGTTTACCACGCCTCCCGGGCTGCAGATACACCTTTTACTTCTGAACAATCTCTGCCACCGGCATGGTGATAATGTTGGTCTGGCCAAAACCGGACACGCAGACACTAAAAAGCCATGAGCAGAAGCAGCACTGGTTTTTTTCATAGGTTAACTATTTGAGGTTAAATGGGAGTATCTCTGCAAGAGGAAAGGAAAAAGGGGGACATGCTAGACAGTCGCCCATTTCCTCTTAAACAAACCAACCGTACATGGGAAGACGGCCCTTTGTTTTACTCCTTCCCTTCAGCCGGGTTGCCCTTTTTACAAGTAGCCAGTCCTGACCCTGCAGTTTTCCGTCTGCAATTCTTTTTTGCTTGTTTCCCACTTGTCTCTGTCTTCAGCTGATAGTGCTATCCAGCAAGCTTTTACAACCTCTTGTTGCATTAGTACCTTCGCATTGTTTTATAAGTTATAAACATATATATCTAATAATCACACAGTTAATATTTTTTTAATTGAACGATGTGCAGCAGCAGCCGTAAATGATAGGGTAAGTATATATATCATGATATAATAAGTATAAATATCATGAGTTAAATAAAACCAACGGTTACAGATGATGAAAACGACAAAATCAAACAAGTGGAGAAAGATGGGGATGGGGCTTTGCCTGTTCCTGATGCTGGGGGCCGTGGCCTGCGACGATGAGGAGGAGGACGAGGTTGCCGTGTTCGACAACGACAGTTTCTATGAGGACTTTTCCTCCAGTAACCTTTTCAGCGGCTGGGACACGGACAGCGATGACCTTTTCAGTGACGATGAGTTCACGACCAGCTTCTTTGAGACCTGGGACACCAACGACAACGACATGCTCGAGGACAGCGAGCTCAGCGAGGCCACGGCTGACTTCGGCCTGACCATGACTGACTGGGACACCTGGGACACGACCGGTGACAGCATGCTGGACATGAACGAGTTTATGACAGGCATAGAAACCAACGACTACTTCACCGACTGGTATGAAGGCTGGGACATGGACGGCGACAACATGCTCGAGGAGCGGGAGTACACCGACGGCATCTTCGGACTGTGGGACGATGACGGCGACGACAAACTGACAGAGGAAGAGTACGATGACTTCTACGGCACCTACTACGGCGACTAAAAAAGGAATGATACAATGAGAGCGCCTTATCAAGGGGTTATCCTCACTTTTATGTAAACCATAAACAATAGAAAAGATGAAAGTGAATGGTATAAATATCCTCAAAGGAATCAGAAGCGGGCTTTGTATTTTCCTCATGGCGGGCATGGTGGCCTGCGGAGGAGAAGAGGTGGCCGAAGGAAACATGACCGAAGAAGGTGTGGAAGGAGAAGAAGGAAGCCAAGCCGATTCAGAGGAGGTTGTCACGGGTACAGAAGAAAGCAACGAGTAAACTCCACTTAGCTGTAACGGACTTTGTACTATAAGTGGTGGCTGTGCCAAACAATTCAATGGCCAACACTGAAAAGATGGGGCGTTTTCAGGCTGGCCTGCAGGAATGCCTCCCTAGTCTATTTGCTGACATAACAAAACAGAAACACAAGTTAACCAATCAAAACCAAATGCTATGAAAGAAAAAGGAACAAACATCAGGAAGTGGTCCATCAACGGGCTCAGCCTATTACTGGCAGCGGGTATGGCTGCCTGCGCGACAGGGGCGGACGCTGACCTGGGCACCGGCCCGTGGGACAGCAACGAGTTCAACTCCACCTTCGCCTCCAACAACTATTATGAGGACTGGGACCTGAACGACGATAACCTGCTGGACCAGAACGAGTACAATGCCGGCCTCTACGATACCTGGGACGTCAACAACGACAACCGCCTGGACGAGAACGAGTGGAACACCGCCTCCAACGACTGGGGGCTGGAGAACGAGACCTGGTCAGACTGGGACATGAACACCGACGGTTTCCTGAATACCAGCGAGTTTGGAACTGGCTTTGCCGACAGCGGCTGGTTTGGCAACTGGGATACGGACCGAAACAGCATGCTGGGGGAAAGGGAATACACCGATGGGGTGTTCGGCCTGTGGGACAACAACGC